>JBDNGP010000202.1:0-2292 GCA_041689265.1 Verrucomicrobiota bacterium | reverse complement strand
CAGACACTATCTCGTCCGCCACACCAGTAGACTTCCGTGTTGATGCGCCGGGGTTTACTGTCGCAGTCTAGGCGCACAAACATTTTGCCTCTAGCCGATCACACGGATTATTGCAAGCTTTCGTTGAACGAGTACCCGATGGGCTTCGCTTCGCCACCGCTTTTTATCAGCGTGGCGAGCGTGGGCGTCGGACTGCGGAAATTGCTCGAAACTTAAGTGCGGAATTTTGGTGACGGCGTAATCAATGATCAGCTCGAATTTGGCACGCGATGTCGTCTTTGGTTTTGTTTGCGATTGATTGGCACTCGAAATCAATATTGACTCGATATGTATTTACGTAAGAGTTCAGTGAAATGAGTGTTAAACACCTATTCAAGATAGCCTTGTTCCTAGTGTAGTGCGTCAAGCAGTCTGTAACATATCGAGTTTTGCCCGGGCGCGCGTGACTTTTTCCAGGATGTCCGATGCGCTGGCGGTCCAGACGAACGGTTTTGGGGCCTTGTTGTATTGCTCGATGTAGTCGTCAATCGCGCGGATCACCTCGGGCACGTTCTTGAACACGCCTCGACGGAGCTGCTTTTCTGTGAGGTCGCGAAAAAATCGTTCCACCATGTTAAGCTAGGAGGCGCTGGTGGGGGTGAAGTGGATGTGAAACCGCGGGTGCCCGGCCAGCCAGCTTTTAACCTCCGGATGTTTGTGAGTGGCATAATTGTCGACGATCAGGTGCAGTTCCTTGTCCGCCGGAGTCCTTCGGTCGATCAACTTCAGAAACTTCAACCACTCCTGATGCCGATGACGCTTCATGTGCGAACCAATGACCGTCCCATCCAGAGTGTTGAGCGCGGCGAACAAAGTCGTCGTGCCATTTCGCTTGTAGTCATGGGTCATCGTCCCGGCGCGACCCTTCTTGATTGGCAGCCCTGGCTGGGTGCGATCCAGCGCCTGGATCTGGCTCTTCTCATCACAGCTTAAAACCAAGGCATGCTCCGGAGGCCTTAAATACAACCCCACGACGTCCTCGAGTTTCTCCGCAAACTGCTTGTCGCGGGACAGCTTGAACGTGCGGCTCAGGTGGGGCTTGAGCCCGTGGGTTTTCCAGATGCGCCGCACGGTCTTTTCGCTGACCTCAACGGCCTTGGCCATGGTGCGGGTGCTCCAGTGAGTCGCGTTGACGGGCTTTTGCTCCAGCGTCTTCCTGACGATGGACCGGACCTTTTGAGTCGATATCCTTTTCTTGCGCCCGGAGCGGGGGGCATCCTTCTTAAGTCCGTCGACACCCAGTTGAATGAATCGCTTGCGCCAGCGGGCGCAGAGCTGGCGGGTCACTCCAAGTTCCCGGGCGATATCAATGTCCTGCCCGCCCTCGGCTGCCAGAAGAACAATCTTCGCCCTCAAGGAAAACCGTACGGAAACCGAAGCGCTCTTGGCCGCCTTGGTGAGCAGGTTTTTTTGGTCGGAAGCAAGGCTGACAACAGGGGCGACTCTCATGGACCGAAGAGTAAAACCGGGACGGGCGGGTCGCAACCTTTATGTTATATTAAATAGGCCGCACTACACTAGCGGTTTTCTTTTCCATAGGCGCGGGCATTCTGGCTATATCTGCAGACAATGTGACCTCCAATACTGTGACTGCGGCGACAACGCAACCACCCAGCGGCGACAACGGTGATGCCGCAACTAAATGGGGATTCGCTACTATTCTGATCATTCTGGGAGCGTTTGGAGCTTTTGGAGGTGGGGTTGCCGCGTTCAGTCAAGTAACGTTTAGTGAAGTGATGAAGTCAGGAATTCAGGCGTATGGGTCGGGCAAAAAATTGGCTGGGATTGTATCGGTTGGTGCTTTGCTAGGGTGCGGCGGATCTATTGCTTTTGGGTTCGTATTGGCAGTTGACCGAAAATTTGGCAGCGGTGTGTTTGATCTGGACACAAAAATTCTAATAGCCGGGGCTTCTGTCGCGGCCGGGTTCAGTGGTATTCGTCTCCTAAAGTTGGTAAGCGATGAGCTCGCTAAGAAGGTTCAAAAGCAAGAAGGGGATATAAACACACAGCAACAAGCACTCCAAGCACAAGAGGAGGAAATGAAGAAACAAAAGGTCGAGCTCCAGCAGCAGCAATCGGAACTGCAAGACCAACGGCAAAAGCTCCAACAGGATTTGATCTGTACTGGAAAAAATGGACAGGGGATTCTCTTAGAAAGAGAATTGAAAAATGAAGCGACGACGACATAGCCAGGAATTCAAGAAAGAGGCGGTTCGTTACATGGTCATGGAAGGGGAGAGCGCGCCCTCGGTG
>JBDNGP010000201.1:0-37921 GCA_041689265.1 Verrucomicrobiota bacterium | reverse complement strand
GCTGGCTGGGCCCTTACCGCCGACTCAACCGCGACTACGAGCGGCAGGCCCAGTCCGGCGAGACCTTCGTCCTTCTCGCCATGATCCGTCTCATGCTGGCACGCCTTGGAAGGCTTTGAATCCATTTTTTAAAAAGGCTCTTACAGCAATCATTGGGAATCTCCTTGTTTTGGGAATGCTCCTCTACTCGCATTTTGCGTGTGGAGGAAAGGAAACTGGAATTTAGCAATCCGGTTCAGGAAAACTGGCTTGGGCCGTCTCGGTTCAAAAGCATTCAAGAAATGAAAACCTCAACTATGGTTAGTCAGACCGGCTTAAGAGCCAGTTTCTGACCTAGCCGTTGTATGTGTGAGCGCGCGAGGGGGGTGAGGGGTTTGGTTCTCCGCGTTGTCCGTGACTCTGATAAAGGAAATCTGGTTGTAGACAACTGAAGTTCTGATGGTGTTGGGCGCGCAGCGCGGGACTAGTTTCACCTGTCGGTGTTGCTCTCGATTTTGCCGTTGTTGGTGGAGACCAAAAATTTTCAGACCAGAATCCGTTCCCGTTTCGGATCCACTGATGGTTGCAGACTGACGCTGGCGGGCCTGTGAATTCCATCCTGCAAGATCGTGTAGGCACCGCTTGCGAGGTAGGCCTTGTCCACGGATCCGCCATCGGCGCGCTTGACGTAACCCAGGGCCAACGGTTTGCCGAGGGTCGGCGAGAAGCAGCCGCTGCTGGTGTAGCCGACCGGTTTGCCGTCCCGGAAAATCGGTTCGTTGCCCCACAGGGTGACGGTGGGATCCGTGACGTCGGCAGTCAACGAAACCAGCCGTTTGGTCAGCGGTTGCTGCTTCAGCCTGATTAATTCTTCCTTGCCCACAAATTCCTTGTGCCAGGCGATGGCGAAGCTGAGTCCCGCCTGGAACGGGTTTTCGTCCACGGACAGTTCGGTTCCGAAAGCGCGATAGGCCTTCTCGATCCGCATCGTGTTAATCGCGTAGGTCCCGGCCGGTCGGATTCCTTCCCGCTCCCCGGCCGTCATCAAGGCCGTCCACACTGCGGGCATGACGGCTGCCGCGCCGTGCAATTCCCAGCCGAGTTCACCAACGTAGGTCACACGTAGCGCCCGCACCGGTTGTTCCATCACCAGGATTTCGACACTGTGGCCAAAGGGAAAAGCCGCATTGCTAATGTCCGTCTCAGTGACTCGCGAAAGGATCGTACGAGCTTCGGGTCCCATGATCGATACGACGCCCAGCTCCGAAGAAACATCGGTGAGGGTAACATCCGCGTCGGCGGGCACGTGCTGCAATATCCAGTCGGCATCGTGTGCGGCCTGCTGGGTCGACGTGATGATGTAGAAACGGTCGACGGCCAGTCGCACCACCGTGAGGTCGCTTGCGAATGTTCCCTGCGGATGGAACATCGCGGTGTACACGATGCGACCGAGCGGCACGTCCACGTCGTTCCCGCAGAGCTGTTGCAGCGTCTTCAACGCATTGGCGCCGTTCAACTCAAATTTGGCAAAAGTAGACTGGTCGAACAGCGCGGCACTTGTGCGACATGCCGTGACTTCCGCGGCCACGTAGGGGGCCCAGTTCTGTTTTTTGAAGGAATACTGGATTTCCGGTTTGACGCCGGCCGGAGCATACCAAAGTGGACGTTCCCAGCCTGCGCTCTGGCCGTAGCAGGCGCCGAGCGCCAACGTTTGTTCATGCACCGGTGTGCGACGAGCGTCGCGGGCGGTCTCCATCTCGCGGTTCGGCCACGCCATCTGGTAATGCAGCCCGAGCACCTCGGCGGCGCGGGACACTAGATAGCCGCGCCCATTTTGGAGTGGAGCGAACCGGCGCACATCCACGTTCCACAGGTCCATGGGCATTTCACCGGCTTCCAGCCAGTCGACCGTGTATTTTCCGACGCCACCTGCGCTGGCGATGCCGACGCTGTTGAAACCTGCGAGCACAAAAAGGCCTTCGGTCCGCGCCGGAGGTCCCATCAGAAAATTGTTGTCCGGCGTGAAGCTCTCGGGTCCGTTTACAAATTTAGGAAACTTCGCGGTCCGGAGTGCCGGGATGCGGTGCTTGCCCGCCGCCAGTGGTTCAGAAAATTTGTCCCAGTCGTCGTCGAGCAGGGCAAAGGCAAAATCGGGCGGCACAGTATCGCCTGCGGTCCAGGGTTTCGACCGGGACTGGAAGGCGCCCAGTTTGATCGAGCCGTCATCCAACGTGCGGAAGTAGATCGCCGCATCCGGATCGCGCGCGCAGGGGAGATCGCGGTTCGCACCCTCGATCGGTTCACTTAACACATAGTGATGCTCCACCGGGTAGAGAGGAAGATCGACGCCAATACTCAGACCCAGTTGCCGGGTCCACATGCCGCCGGTGAGGATGACCCAGTCCGCCTCGATCTCTCCGGGAGTTCCGTCGCCGGTCCGGTACTCGACGCCCGAGATGCGGGTGAAATCCTGTTTGCCGTGTGGTGAACGCCTGGTGATCAGTCGGGTGACGCCGGTCCGGTCAAACAACTGCGCGCCGTGCTGGAGCGCACCTTTCGCCAGGGCCACCGTGCATTCGCCGGGAATGACCCGTCCGTCCCCGGGCAGATAGACCGCGCCCAGTACATCGTCGATCTGAATCAACGGCCACAATTCCTGCGCCTCTCGCGGACCGACCAGATGTGCTTCCACACCGAACACCTCGGCCATCGCGGCAGTTCGGCGCAGTTGAATCATGCGCTCCGCATTGGTTCCGAAAGTGATGCCCCGTGTCTGTACCCAGCCGACGTCATGACCCGTCTCGGCCTGTAACTGTGGGTAAAGCCAGGCGGAGTATTTGTTAATCTGCGTCATGCTGTTGCTGGCGCGCAATTGCCCGACCATCCCGGCGGCATGCCACGTCGTGCCGCCGCTAAGGCGGCCCTGCTCGAGGAGCACAACATCTTTCCAGCCCGCCTTGGCCAGATGATACGCCACGGAACAGCCGACGATTCCTCCGCCGACAATCACGACGCGCGCTTTCTTCGGCGGTTGTTTAGGAGGCAGCTCGAACGCGGATTGAACGGGGGTGTTGGTTATATTCGTGCCGTGCATAATCTAGGAGGTTAATTTTAAAAGGCCTCCACTCAGTGGAGCAGCAAATATTTGCCGGTGATCGAACAAGCGCCGATCCTAGTTTTCCAAGGTGCGACGGTCAAAACAACAAGGGAGGCCTCCAAGAGGCGGAAAGCTATTTCTCACTTAACCGCCCCATCAACAACAGGCTCCTTCCCGTCCTTGAAGTGGCGCAGGAAATACAGCAGCGCGGCGGTCATAACCAGCGGCACGACGAGCGCCATGGCTTTGCTGGCATTCAGAAATACGTCCGACCAGTGCTCGGGCACATCGTAGCCGATCAAGACTGGGAATATTTTCTGGTAGAGATAAAGGCCGACGCTGGAGAGGTAGCCGAACGAATCGCCGATCGCCATCAGAAACACCGCCGTGCCACCGGAACGCAGTCCTGCGATGAGCCGGTCGTAGAGGATGCTTTGGAACGGCACGTAGGCGAGGTAGAGGGAGATCCCGGTGCCAATCATAAGTGCTTTCGGCGAAATTTTGTGCGCTTCGAACAGCAGCGCCAACAGGCCTAGAGAAATCGCCCCAAACGAAATGAGAACAACATTGGCAATCACCGCAGCCCGGTTTCCCCGGAAAAACCAAAGCCCGATCATCCCTGCGATTACCGTCAGCCCGACGAAATTTTCCCAGTTTGCAAAATCCTCCGCCCGCATTTCCACGCCGAGATTGCGCATGATGTTGACCTGAAACGAATCCCGCAGGTCGCGGTAAGCCATGAAACACATGTAGCCAAGCGTCAGCAGCACGACGCCCAGCCCATGCTGTCGCAGAAATTGCCGACGCGCCTCGCGGTCCATCGGCTGTCTCTTTGAGTGGTGCTCAATGTCTTTGGCATCGGGCGGCGGCAGTTGGGAGAGCATCCATACCGCGAGCAGCAACAGCGGCAGGAACAACGCACCCGTGAGCGCGGGCATCCAGAACTGGCTGGCGTATCCGTTTTCCATCACCCATTTGCCCACCGCCTTCACCCAGCCGGAACTGAAAATCACACTTACGCTCAATCCCAGAATCAAAAACTCGCTCACTCGCCGTCCTTCGAGAAACCCGAACACCAGCCCCCAGACCATTCCGATCGGCAGACCGTTGATGAAGAGGCAGAACACGTTCCATGGCGGTGGAACGAGGCCCACCAGCACCAGCGCCAGTTCGGCGATGCCGATGAATGCCAGAATCATCGCCGCCCGCTGCCATGGTTTCGCTTCCGAGGCGACTTTGATTCCGATGAATTTCGACAGCATGTAACCCAGCAACTGTCCCAGCACCGCCACCGTTTTGTAGTCGAAAGGACCGACGGTCAGTCCGTCAAACGCCGCCGCGGTAAACGGCTTGCGAAACGCATACATGCAGGCATACGTGGTGAACGCTGCGAACACCGCCCATAGGACCAGTATTGCCCGTGGTTGGCGGTCGAGCCAGAGTGCCGTGACGGAGAGGGCGCGGGGAGAGGAAGAGGCTTGGGGCAAGGGTGGCGATACGGCCATGAGCGCGAGGCTAGTGGTCCGCCAAACGGACGGCAACTCTAATGGAGCGACTCACTGTCAAAAATTTGGATGGAATACCAAAGAGGATTCAAATATTTTACAGTGAAGACATCTTTTTGAAGCTTCCGGTTGCTGGCGGAGCAGCCGTAGTTGCGCGACGAATCCATGAACCAATCTGTTCCCGTGAGTTGAATCCCCACGGCTACCGTCAGGGCTCGCTCAACGAGTTCGTATTTGCCACCGGTTGATTTTTGGGTTCTGGTCGCACCCATTTCTTGCCATTTGTAGCATTCTGCTACAAATTGGTTTCATGAGCACGCCGTTGAGATTGAGCAATGAGTTGTTGGTGGAAGCGAGGGAGGCCGGTTCGCGGTTTCATCGATCCATCACCCAGCAGGTGGAGCATTGGGCGCAGATCGGTCGCGTCATTGAAGCGACGTTGACCTACAGTTCCGCCGGGAAGCTGAAGGATCTTTCGCGTCAGCCGGATCTGAATTCGGTGCTGGCGAAGGCGGAATCCCGCGAGGGGAAGCGCAAGGTATTGGCGGCGATCAAGGCGCGGAAGCAACCGACTTACAGTGCTGATCCCAACAATCCGAAAGGCGTGATCCAGCATTTGCCGAACGGCCGGAAGGTTTGTGGCAGGTTTGTTGATCGCAAGTTCATCCCTGCGGAATCGGCCTGATGCCGCGCCGGTTTATCATGCTGGCCGGGCCGAACGGGGCGGGAAAATCTTCCTTCTACGAACTGTTTCTTTCTGAAATGGGGCTTCCCTTCGTAAACGCGGATTTGATCGCCGAGTCCGCCGGGTTGGAACCCTACGAGGCGGCCAAGGCGGCGGGGCTGGTTCGCGAGCGCTTTCTGCAACTCGGCGTCAGTTTCATTGGGGAGACGGTATTTTCCGATCCGGTGGGGGACAAATTGGAATTGCTCCGCGAAGCAATCCAGGCAGGTTACGAGGTCACGTTGATCTATATCGGTCTGGATTCGGTGCCACTGGCTCAGGCGCGGGTGTTTGGTCGCGTCGCTGCCGGAGGTCACGACGTGCCGGACGAGAAGATCTCAGCGCGTTATCCACGGTCGCTTGCGAACCTGAAAGCGGCGATTGAGTTCGTTCCTTCGGTCAAGGTCTATGACAACAGTTCGGCCACGGACCCATATCGGTTTCTGGTGGAGTTCGAAAACGGGCGTCTCGTTCGCCGGATCAAGGGCCGTTTTCCGCGCTGGACACGGGGGCTTTTTTCTTTGTCCTAATCAAACTGAATCGTGTTTTCAAAATTGATTCACTTCCCGGTTGCATCCCCACGGGTCATTTCGTATCTAGCGCCTCTCCGTTATGGCAAAAAAGAAGTCCCAAAAGTCCGAATCCGATGGTGCGATTTACGACGAGAGCAAGATCAAGACGCTTTCGTCGCTGGAACACATCCGGTTGCGGACGGGCATGTACATCGGCCGGATCGGTGACGGGTCGAACCATGATGACGGCTGTTACATCCTCCTGAAGGAGGTCATCGACAATGCGATCGACGAATTTATTATGGGCAACGGTCGCGAGGTTGAGATCGAGATCAAGGATCACACCGTTTCCGTTCGGGACTACGGTCGGGGAATCCCGCTGGGCAAGGTGATCGACTGCGTTTCCAAAATCAACACCGGCGCGAAATACAACGACGACGTGTTCCAGTTCAGCGTCGGTTTGAACGGTGTGGGAACGAAGGCTGTGAACGCGCTCTCCGTGAAATTTTTTGTGCGCAGCGTGCGCGAGGGCAAGTTCGCCGAGGCGACGTTCAGTCAGGGCCGGCTCAAGAAGGAAAACACCGGCGACGCGGGTGGTGAGAAGAACGGCACGTTCATCCGGTTTGATCCGGATCCCGAGATTTTCAAGAAGCTCGAGTTCCGCGACGAGCTGGTGGAGAAACGGCTCCGGCACTACAGCTACCTGAACAGCGGCTTGAAGCTGATCTACAACGGCAAGTCGTTCCAATCGCGAAAGGGGTTGCTCGATCTCGTGATGGAGGAGCTGAAGTCGGACGACAGCGAACCGATTTATCCGCCGCTGCATTACACGACGAAGACACTGGAGTTTTGTTTCACGCACAGCAACAGCCGGTACGGCGAGACGTTCTTCTCGTTCGTCAACGGACAGTACACGTCGGACGGTGGCACTCACTTGAGCGCGTTTCGGGAAGGGCTGCTTAAAGCCGTCAACGAATACGCCAAGGGCAAGTACGACGGAGACGATGTCCGCGAAGCGATGGTCGGTGCGGTGGCGATCCGGATGCAGGATCCGATGTTTGAATCGCAGACGAAGAACAAACTGGGCAACACCGAGATTCGCTCGGACCTGGTCAACCGCGTGCGCGAGGAGGTTCTGCACTTTCTGAATCGCAACAAGGAAATCGCCACGCAGATCGTTTCCAAGATCGACGATACGCAGCAGTTGCGGAAGGAATTGCAGCAGGTCAAGAAGCTGGCCCGTGATCGCGCGAAGGCGATTACGCTGCGCATCCCGCAGCTCAAGGATTGCAAACTTCACCTCGACAAGGCGAAGGGCAAAGGCAAGGGGACGATGGTCTTCATCACGGAAGGTCAGTCTGCGGCGGGCTCGATCGTGAGCTGCCGCGATGTGATGAAGCAGGCGATTTTCACGCTCAAGGGAAAGCCGCTTAACACCTGTGATCTCAAGCGCGACGTCATTTATAAGAATGACGAAATGTATAATTTGATGAAGGCGTTGAACATCGAAGACAACATCCAGTCGCTTCGTTATGATCAGGTGATTCTTGCGACCGACGCGGACGTTGACGGGCTGCACATTCGCAATCTGTTGATCACATTTTTCTTCCGCTACTTCGATCAGCTGATTCACGACGGTCACTTGTATGTGCTGGAAACACCGCTGTTCCGCGTGCGCAACAAGGAGAAGACGGTCTATTGCTACAGCGAGCAGGAACGGGTCAACGCGATCGCTTCGATCAAGAATCCGGAGATCACGCGATTTAAAGGACTGGGCGAAATTTCGCCGCATGAGTTCCGGGATTTTATTGGGAAGTCGATGCGTCTGAGCAAGGTGGAATACGCGCCCAAGCCGCAGGCGACGGCAATCATCAACTTCTACATGGGCCGGAACACCCCGGAGCGCCGGGGTTACATCATGGAAAACCTAGTCGTCCCGGTGGAGGATTGAACCGGAGTTGAACCACCGATGAAGGCCACGAAAAGGTACAAGAAACACAAAACAGAAACGGTCTTTTTTGTGTTCTTTGTGGCTTTTCATGGCCGGTGCTTACGAATTGAATTTTTGAACTGAGTCATGGCCGCAAAGAAACAAAGCGAGAAGACGACGGACGACGACCAGCCGCAGCTGTCGCTGGGCGGGAACGGTGAGAATGGTCATGCCCACATCGAAGCGGAGCCGACCGCGATCGAGTCGCAGGTGGGTGTCAGTGGAACGAAAAGCGCCCTGCACAAACGCATCGACCGCAGCTTTCTCGAATACGCGTCGTACGTCATTCGTGACCGCGCGATCCCGAAGGTGGCCGACGGCTTGAAGCCGGTACACCGCCGCATTATGTGGGCGATCCATGAAAAGGACGACGGCAAGTTCATCAAGGTCGCCAACGTGGTCGGTCACGCGATGCAATATCATCCGCACGGCGACGCTTCGATCGCGGATGCTCTGGTCAACCTGACGAACAAACGCTACCTGATCGAGGGACAGGGGAACTATGGCAACATTTTCACCGGCGATCCGGCGGCGGCTTCACGGTACATCGAGTGCCGATTGACTGAACTGGCGCGCAACGAGGTGTTCAACGACGAGATCACCGAGTTCGTGCCGAGCTACGACGGACGCAACAAGGAACCGGTCACGCTGCCGTGCAAGATTCCGCTGTTGTTGATGCTGGGTACCGAAGGTATTGCGGTCGGGATGTCGTCGCGGATTTTGCCGCACAATTTCTTTGAACTGATCGAGGCGCAGATCGCGATTTTGGAGAACAAGCCGTTCAAGGTACTGCCGGATTTCTTCACCGGCGGATTGATGGATTCCCGGGACTACGACGACGGCCGGGGCTTCATCAAGGTGCGGGCCAAGATGAAGATCAAGGACGACTCCACCGTGCTGATCACCGAGCTGCCGCCGCAAACGACGACGGAGACGCTGTTGTCTTCGATCGAGGACGCGACGAAGAAAGGCAAGATGAAGGTGAAGTCGGTCAACGACTACACCGCCGAAAAAGTTGAGATCGAGATCAAGGCGCCGTCCGGCGTGGATGCGGAAAAATTGATCTCCGCGCTCTACGCATTCACCGCGTGCGAAACCAAAATCGACAGCCGGATGATTGTCATCAAAAACAATCGCCCGGTGGAGATGACTGTCTCGGAGGTGCTGCATGAGAACACGCAGTCGCTGGTCGCGATTCTGAAAGCGGAACTTGAACTCAAGCTTCAGAAACTGGAAAACGATCTGCACTTCCGGACGCTGGAACGGATTTTTGTTGAAGAACGGATTTATAAACAAATCGAGAACTGCAAATCGAACGAGGCTGTCGTGCAGGCGGTTTTCGACGGATTCAAGCCGTTTGAGAAACAGCTGTTCCGTGAGTTGAACGATGAGGATGTGGCACGGTTGCTGGGCGTTCGCATCCGCCGGATTTCGTTGTTTGACATCAACAAGCACCGGGAGGAAATCGAGAAGGTGAAGACCGAGATCGAGGAGACGAAGAAGCATCTCAAGCACCTCACGAAGTTCGTGATCAACCATCTGGAAATGTTGCTGGCGAAATACGGGCCGCAGTATCCGCGCGTGACGAAGAAAACGCGCTTCGATGAAGTGCACGCGAAAGAAGTCGCGTTCAAGGCGTTCAAGATCAGCTACGACCGCGAGAAGGGTTACCTCGGTCACAAGGTCACGGGCGAAGAATTTAAGATTGATTGCACGAAGTTTGACAAGCTGTTGCTCGTGTTTGCCGACGGGCATTATCAAGTGTGCGAGTTGCCGGAGAAATTGTTCGTCGGGCCCGACCTGCTGTATTGCGGGATTCCCGATCGCAAGCTGGTGTTCACCGTGGCCTACGCGACGCGTGACGCGTCGTACGTGAAACGGGTCAATTTTGGCGGCTACATCATGAACAAGGAATACGAGCTCGCTCCCAAGAAATCCAAGATGCTCTACTTTGAAGAAGGCACGCCGGACACACTCTACATTCGTTACAAACCGGCACCGCATCAGAAGATCAACCAGCAGACGTGCAGCCCCGGTGAGCTGGAGGTGAAGGGTGCGAAGACGAAGGGCCGCCAGATTTCCATCAAATCCGTCGCCAGCATCACAGCCAAACCGACGCGAGGCTGGGACGACGCCGCACCCACGAACAAACTGCAATTCACATAACGCGGAAAGGCCTTAGAAACGCTTGCCGTCTCCGATCAGATGAAATAGAGACCGGTGCCCGTGGTCGCACCACGAATATCTGGTCGAGGCTTCAGCAACAGGCGGCGATATTTGAAATCGATAAGAGACAACATGGTCAAAATTTTTTTTCTGCTGGTCGCGCTCACTGCGACTTCTCTGGTTGGGTCGGACAAGCTGACGCCACCGGCCCCGGTTGTGACGCCGGCCGAAAAATCGATCTGGGTGGACGGCATCGGCTCCGGATATGTTGAGAGCGCGCGGATGCTGGATTTCGAGTTCAGCCGCGGATTTGGGGTGACTTATTTCGGAGGCAGCGTGACCCACGACATGTGGCTGGGCCGGTTAATTTTTTCCCAAACAATCAACGAGGTCTGGGCGCCAGACAAATGGTACGGCGGCAACCTGCTCTACACGGCCGGGATTGTGGGCGGCGTGCAGGACGTTCCGGACACGGCCTACCTGATCTTTGGAATGGGTGGGCTTCGCTACGAATTCGCGACCAAGGGACGGTGGATTCCGTTCATGGACATCTCTGCCGGTATTGGCGGGACCGCGATCGGTGCGCCGGACTTGAGCGGGCCGATCCAGTTTACGGAACAAGGGCGCATCGGGGTCCGTTACTACTTCAACGAACGACTTTCCGCCACGGCCGGCATCGGCTACCTGCACATCAGCAACGGCGGTTACGAGAGCCCGAATGACGGCGTGAACGACTACTTGATAACCCTGGGTTTCGGGTGGGCGCTGTAACGGCTGTGACTTCAGGTCAGATATTTCAGTTGAGGCAAGCCGGGGTCGGCTAATTGCGCGGCGGTTGGATTGCGATCAACCCTCTCATGGCGCGCACATAGACCGTGCCGTCCGGACCCATGACGGGCTTTAAAAGACCTTGATAGTCGCGCTGTCCAAAGCCGAACTGGCGTTGCTGAGAAAACCGGCCAAACTCAAGCATTCTGAGAGCATTGAACCTGCCGGGAATGGGGAGGCGCCACTGTTCGGTTCCGTCGATCGCCAGCTTGACCACTGCGGCTTCCTCGGTGCCCGTCAGGTACGAGCCTGCACCGGTGGGAATTCGCAACGTCTTTTCGTATGCCAGAAGCAGTTCATTTCCCGATGTCACTCCCATTGGTTGCCGGTCGTGATTTTCGTTCTCGCCGGTGTCGATGGCGGCAAGGATCTTTCCGAGGGAGCTGATCCGATAGGTATACCCGTTGGCGGCATATACAAAAATGCTGCCGTCCGCCATGCACTGAGGATTGACGTAAACATACGGACCCAGATGCGCCGTCAGAACTGTGTGCGAGCCGGTCCGTGGGACGGCAAAGTCCCTCAAATTAGTGGTCCATTTCGTATCGCCGCCGGAAGTGAAAAAACGTAACTCGGATACCAATGTCACGAGCAACGCTCCGTCAGGTGCCGAAGTCACGGTATGAGCGTGATGCTCTTCCGACAGCTTTTTGCGCAGACGAAGTTGCCCATCAGGACTGGCAATATAGAGATGGTCATCCGAAGAAACGAAGGCAACTTCCCCAAGGGAAGTGACCGCAGATTTTCCGGCGATCACACCTCCGGTTTCAATCGTCCACCGCACGGTTCCGTCGGGATTGAGCGCGAAGAAATTGGAATGATATCCGCCAACGTAAATTGTTCCGTCGTTTCCGAGAGCCGGTGCGGCGAATACGGGGCCGGTCCCGTGAAAAATCCAGTTGATCGTACCGTCGGCTTTGACGCTGGCAATTCCACCCGCCAGGCCGCTCATAAACAGCGGCACGTACAGGGTGCCGTCCGGCGCGATAACGGGTTCGGTGATCAATGCCAGCCCAAGATTGACAGACCACTTTTCCGTTCCGTCGGGATTGACGGCAAACAGTCGCCCTCCGCTGTCGCCAACGTAGATCGTCCCGTCTGCCGTAACCAGGGGCACGTTGTACCCATTGGCCCCGACATTGAAAGTCCACTTGATCGGGGTTGCACCGGTCGAGAAGAGAATCACGAGCATCGCACCAATCAGCAGTCCGATTGCCCACAGCCAGCCTTGGTTTTTCCACTTCATCGTGAAGCGGAGCCTGTCGGGAAGCGGGATCGCTGTCGATCCAATCCGTACCTGCCTACACCTTCACATCGAACATCTCGCGGTTGATCTCGCCGTCCGCCACGCGGGTGACGCCGCCCGTCATGAGAATGGAATAGTCGTCCGAAACCTCGATCTTGATCTCGCCGCCCGGCATGTGGACGGACACCGAGCCGTCGACCAGTCCGAGCTTTCGCGCCACCGCCGCGCTCGCGCTGCTGCTGCTGCCGCTGGCGAGAGTGTATCCCGCGCCGCGTTCCCAAATTTCAATGCGGATGTTTTCGCGGTCGATGACCTGCATGAACTGGACGTTGGTGCGGTTCGGGAAGTTGTCGTGGTTCTCCAGCAAAGGACCGTATTGACGGGCAAGTTGCTCGGAAATTTCCGCCAGCACGATCACGCAATGCGGGTTGCCGATGGAGGCCGCGCAATAGGTGAACTCCCGGTCGCCCGCCGTGATCTTTTCGTTGATGACTTCGCGGTCATCACCGGTGACAGGAATCTTGGGTGCATCAAAGCTGACCCGGCCCATTTCCACCTGAACCTTCTGCCCGCCATTGAACACCGTGGACTGGACCACGCCGCCCTTGGTTTCGATGGCAAATTCCTCGTCTGCCGCCACCCGTTCCTGATCGTAAAGAAACCGGGAGAAAATGCGCAGGCCGTTGCCGCTCTTCTCGGCTTCGCTTCCGTCCGGATTAAAAATCTTGAGTGCGTATTTGGCTTCCTTCGAAGGCAGGGGGCCAAACAGGATGCCGTCCGAGCCGACGCCGAAATGGCGATGGCAGATGGTGCGGATACATTCCTGATTCAGAGGTTTTTCGCACTCCCGGGGTTCGATCACGATGTAATCATTACCCAGGGCGTGGTATTTGTGAAACTTCATACCGGGGCGGGAAACTAGCGGCAACCGCCGGGGCTGTCCAAGATTAAAAACAACTCCGTTTTTTTCACGTAGTTTGCCCGGTTTTCGCGGGCTTCTCCACGGTTTCCAATTGGATTAATCACTTTACAAATCCGGCCTGTCGTCGCAATAAGAACGCCTTACGCGATGGTTAAATTGCATCAAGGCAGCCGCGCATCTTCCGAAATATCCCAACAGGATTTTGGCTTTCGCCAATCGGTTGATTTCCAGACGGCGTTAAAGCGTTCGCAGGACTACCTGCTCAGCATCCAAGACGAAAAAGGTTATTGGGTGGGCGAGCTTATTGTGGATGTCACGCTCGTGGCCGACATGGTCGCCTATTATTACTGGGACGACATGGTCGACCCCGTGTGGATGGCAAAGGCGGAGAAACACATCTTCGACCGCCAGCTCCCGGACGGCGGATGGAACATCTATCCCGGAGGCCCGGCGGAGGTGAACGCCACGGTCAAATCCTACCTCGCGCTGAAACTGATGGGCATCCCGATCAGCGATCCCCGCATGCTCAAAGCGCGGTCGGTGGCACGCTCGCTCGGTGGTGTGCCCCGCATGAACACCTTCTCCAAACTGTATCTCGCGCTGATCGGTTTGTATCCGTGGAAATACGTTCCCACGATTCCGTGTGAAGTGCTCCTGATCGGCAAGTGGTTCCACGTCAATTTCTGGGAGATGAGCAACTGGTCGAGGGCGATGCTCGTCCCGCTCGCCATCATCAACCATTTCAAACCGACCCGAGACGCCGGGATCCATCTCAACGAACTCTACCCCGACGGATTCCATGAACGTGACCTCGCCCTGCCCCGCGACCCGGAGTTCTTCACCTGGCGGAATGCATTTCTCCGGCTCGACGGCCTGCACAAGTTCGCCGAGAAATGGGCGCGCGCCGGAGTGCATCCTTTCCGCAAGAAAGCGCTGAAGAAATGCGAGGAATTCATGCTCGAACGCTTCGAGCATTCCGACGGGCTGGCGGCGATTTTCCCGGCGATGCTGAATGCGTTGATCGCGTTGCGCGCGCTGGGTTATGCAAAGGATCACCCGCAGGTCGTTCGCGCATTGAAAGAGCTGACCAAACTGGAGCACGATGATCCCGGCGACTTCAGAATTGAACCGTGCTTCTCGCCGGTTTGGGACACGGCGATCGTCGCCATCTGCCTTCAGGAATCTGGCGTTCCCGCCGATCACCCGAAACTTCAAAAGGCGGTCGACTGGCTGATGGACCGCGAGATCCGTTTCAAGGGCGACTGGATTCACAAGAACCCGGCGGACGTCGAGCCGAGCGGCTGGGTGTTTGAATATTTGAATGACTGGAATCCCGACGTGGACGACACCGCGATGGTGCTGCTCGCGTTGAGATTGGTGAAGGCCAACGACCCGCAACGGCTCGCCGAATGCATTGATCGTGCGACCAAATGGATGGTGACGTTCCAATGCAAGGACGGCGGCTGGGCGGCGTTCGATAAGGACTGCACAAAGGGCATTCTCGAAAAAGTGCCGTTTGCCGATCATAACGCGATGCTCGATCCCGAATGCGCCGACATCACCGCGCGCATCATTGAAACGCTCGGCAAACTCGGTTATCCGAAGGACGATCCGCAGATCCTTCGCGGCGTCAACTACGTCAAGGCGCAGCAGGAAAAAGACGGTTCCTGGTTTGGACGTTGGGGTGTGAATTACATCTATGGCACGTGGCAGGTTTTGCGTGGCATGGAGGCCATCGGCTGGGACATGGCCGAGGACTGGTTGATTCGTGGCCGCGACTGGCTGGAGAGCGTGCAGCTCGCCGATGGTGGTTGGGGCGAATCATGCGCCACCTACGACGACCCGGATTTCAAAGGACAGGGTCCGTCCACCGCCTCGCAATCCGCGTGGGCGCTCATGGGGATTCTCGCCTGTGGCGATCCGAACCGTGAGAGCGTTCAGCGTGGATTGGAATATCTTTGCCGCACGCAAAACAAGGACGGTTCCTGGAGTGAGGACGTCATCACCGGCACCGGATTTCCGAAAGTGTTCTATCTGAAGTACGACATGTATCGGAACGCCTGGCCGCTCCTGGCGCTGGCGACCTATCAGCAGATGACCGGTGCCGTTGAAAAGAATGGCGGGCACGTCGTGATCAACGCCGTCAAAGGGAATGGCAACGGCAACGGAAGCACGCTGCTTGAAAAGGAAATTTCCGCTGCGAAAAACGGCAGGAACGGGGGGCACTGAGGTCGCACAATTAGGCGGCTTTCATTTCCTGTTCTTCATCATTTCCTCATTCCACAAACTCAGGCCGCGCGATGAATTCAAATTCCTTCAACTCTGGAAACGCCAGTTTCAGATTGATGGAAGTTGTTCCCTACGAGGGCAGGGACCTCGACTTGTTGAAGGACCTTGTGCATTTTTTCCAGTACAGATCAGAAACGGGCCAGCACGGCGTTTTCCCCGTCTCCGGGATTATCAAAAAATGTGATGGACCTACACTTTCGCCTGCCAACAACAACCAACATCACTCTGATAACAATAGAAGGAAACAACATGAAACCCACCTGCTTGTCCGTCATCGCGGCCCTGTGTCTGATCTTCACGGGCTGCAAATTACACGTGGAGCGAGTATGTGCTCGCCCCTGAAAGAGTGACTTCTTCACCTGGATTTGCTGAAAATCAAGAAATCCAGATTCTCAAAGGCAAATCGAATGATGCGGACAAAATTCTTGGAAGCATTGGATTGCACAAGTACTACGGCAGCAAACAGGCGCTTACCGACGGCATCGTGGACCAGCTCGGCCGGGAGTTGCAGAAACGGCAGGTTGAGGTCAACGGGACAGCGGGGAAATCACTCGTGATCGCGGTAACTCGCACGAGTTTTGAGCAGGGAATGCGGAAGATTGCCGCCACGCTGGATTTCACCGTGAAGTTCGGGAACGGGAAGGTGAAAACCTACTACGTCAGAAACAGCAGCCCCGGCACGGTACCCCGCACGTTCAACGGCGCTCTCGCTCTCGCAGTCCTCGAGATCATCAATGACCCTGAAGTGATCGCCTACATCAAAGAATGATTGAGCGTGTGTGAAAGTGCCAAAGCCAGTGGGGTCACCGAACGGTGGTGGCGCAATCTCCGGATTGATTTTTTGGATCAGTCGGCTCACTGCGGCCGGTGACTGAACGGGCGGCCGAGGATTCCAAGCCCCAGAAGTCGTAAAAGTTAAACCACTGCAAAGGGTACGCGCGGCACAAGTCCTCGAGACGCCGGGCAAAGGCAGCAACGTGTTCTTTTGATCCATTCTCACGCGATTCTTTCCGAGGAATGACCCGCGTCGTCAGCGGCTCGACCGTGATTTCATATTTCCGCGACCCGGTCCTGACGGCCGTGGCCAGGACAACCGGGCATCCCAGCAGTTCAGCCAACACCCACGGGCTCTCTGGAAATTCCACCTCATCCCCGAGAAATGGAATTCTGCAAACCCGCTTCCGCGGACCGGGCGGATGGCGGTCCACCAGAATCGCGATGTGATCTCCGTGTTCAACACACGTCTTGAGTTGAATGACTCCTGCGATGTCTCCGGGGTCCAGCTCAATGACACGCAAATTTGCATCGGGGTTGAGCGCCTCCAGAATGCTGTTGATCTGTTTCGCATTTGATCGATACATCACCACGTGGACCACTTTCTCGAAGTCCATTGCGAGCACCCTCAGGAGATCGAAGCTTCCCAGATGCGACCCGACAATCATCACCCCAGTTCCTTCCGATCCAGCCAGCAATTCACGACCGCTCCCGGAAAACCGGAATTGTTCCAGCCTGCCCTGCCATAGAAGAACCCGGTCCAGGATCGTCCGGGCGAATTCGAGGTGGTGTTGATACGACCGCGCGAGGCTGGGTTTGGCGGTGGCGGAATCGAAGCGATTCAGCCTGGCGAGATAGTCCATGGACGCCCTCCGGCTCCTGCGGCCCGTGATGAAAAAATAGGCAACGATAGGCGGCAACAATGCCGAGGCCACCCGGTATCCCAGCAAGCTCAAAACGAACACGAGACAGCGAATCGCCCAGAGGCTGCCGCGCTCGGGCATTGTGGACCAGGACTTTTTCGACATCACGGGCGCCTCCCGGTCGCCGGTCGAATCGCGCGGCACACGATTGCTCCGAAGATCCTCACGTGGAGCCAGACCATGAGCATATTGTCGGCGAACATGCGAAAATTCGACAGCCCGCCGACGGGATACATGACCGGCGTCGGGATGTTCCGGACCGGCACGCCGGACCATTTCAGTCTGATGGCGATTTCCGGATCGAAGTCCATGCGGCGACCCAACGGGTGGCGATTGATGAGTGCCACGGTGGACGTCAACGGATAGACGCGAAATCCGAACAAGGGATCGTCGATGTCGAACGACATCGTTTCAGCCCAGATCAACCACTTGGAAATCTGGCGGCCGGCCAGCCGCATCCTCGGCACGTCCGGACCGAACGTCGGCGTTCCCAGCACGAGGGCTTCCGGCGACGATCTGGATTCGTTGAGGAACAAAGGAACGTCTTCCGGAGCGTGCTGTCCGTCCGCATCCATTTGAAGCGCGTGTGTGAAGCCGAGGTCATGCAAAGACCTCAAGCCCGTCATGACGGCAGCGCCCTTGCCGCCCTGCGTCGGTCGATGGATGAGATGAACCCAGCTGCGGCGATGGGCCTGTTCTTCCAACAACTGTTTGGTCACCGCCCCGGATCCGTCATCGACAATCAGGCAACTCATTCGATGAACCGCCAACCGGTCGAGCAACGGAATGACAGCGTCCCCGTGATTATGACAGGGAATCAGGATCGAAGGTCGGTGCGATCGGTCCGGTCCGGCGGATACTGCCAAAAAGTCTTCCAGCGATTTTTTCACGTCTGATTCGGTTTGCTTGCTGGCGGTCGTCACAACGTTTCTGGTGGTGCCGGAATCCGGTCCCGGCTCAACTCCGCTCGAAAGAACTCCTCGATCTGTCCGGTGTACCGTCGGGCTTTCACCGGAAGTGTTTCGTGAATCATATCGACCGGATCGCAGACCAGCGCCGGATGAAAGGTAATGCTCAGCTCGAACGGCCGCTCCGGAACGTCATACCAACGTTGATGCTTCATCAGGCTCGGCGGATCACAACGTATCACAGCGGGAATCAACGGGACACCGGATCGTAATGCCAGCTGAGCGGCACCCCGGCTGAATGGTCGCAGCCCGTTTTTGGGGGAGCGTGAACCTTCGGGAAAAATGACCAGAGACTGTCCCCGCCGGAACCCCTCGCCGCAAAGACGAATCACCTGAAGGGGTTCGTCGTTCGAGACATAGCCGGCCGCCCGGATCGTTCCGCCAAGGAAAAAATGATCGCGCAGGGCGTGCTTCACCACGCAATTGAAATCAGGAACCATCGTCCCCATCAGTACGGCGTCGATCAGCGTCGGGTGGTTCGCGACGATGATGCAGGGACCGACCGACCGAAGTGATTCGAGCCCGGCGACCTTTGCTGGACGCATGATTCCGAGACATTTCCACGTTTTCAGAAAAAGGGTGAACATGACCTGAATCAGGTGGCGGACACGTCTGCCCTTCTCCTCGTTGGAGCGGGTGAAAAAACGAACGGGAGGAAAAATGAACAGGGCGAACACCAGCGACGAAACCATGAACTGCGTAAATGCGATACCGGATGCGACCACCCTCCACACGTGCCAACCGCCCGGGCGCCGCGACCTCTCCGCCGTCACCGTGGAATCCAACCCGGATGTCACCACCGTTTCGTTGTCGCATGTCGCGCTCATCGCGGAACCTCCCCTAGTCGGTAATCGAGATCACCTTGTCGTTCTCAAACGAAACCAGCACGGTATCGAATCGGGATTTCCAATAGCGCCATTGGTTTATGCTCAGCGTGGGGGTCTTGTGCCGGGGCGGATACCCCATGGCCTTGATGACGGCGTCCTTGCGCATGCCGACCGCGACGACGCCCAGCCTGATCGCCGACTGTTCCGCCTCGGTAAACCAACTTAGGTCAACCGGCTCACGGCCGAACGTTCTCGAGAAGATTCTTTCGATGGTTTCGCCGGAGTAGTCCTTCACATTGATGAACTCCACTTCGACGTCATACCCGGGAATCTTGACGGTGATCGTTTTCTTGTTTGCCTTAACGAACTCCACCTCCGTGTTGACGGGCACAAGAATCCCGATCCTGTAGTTGGTCGTGATGTGATGCCCCTTCTCATAGTAGAGGCTGAATTGGGTGAAGAGCTTGTCTCCTTTGGCGGCCAGCGGAGCGGGCTTTTCGCGACCAACCGCCGGAGACGAAGCAAGCACGGCAATCATGAGCAACACGCCGACAGACAAACTTCCGATACGATTTCCTCGTGGCATACTTGTTCTCTATCAGCGATCGGAACTGCTGGCCAGAGGAAACAAAGTCGAGGGGACAGCAAAAAACCGGGGTGTGAATAAAACCAACGGACACGCGGACAGCGGTTGAGCATCGACGTTCAACGTGCGCCATCCCCTTCCCCTCGCACTGCAGTGGGTCCTGAACTTTTAGCGTGAGGTTTGTCGGGAACTCCCCTAAAATCCACGCGGTAAGCCCGAATAATTGAATCCAATACGAGCGCATTATGGAATGGTACTACGCGGCAGGCGACAAACAGATGGGGCCGGTGGCCGAAGACGAGTTCAAGAAACTGACCGCCGACGGCACGATCCGGCCTGATACGCTCGTGTGGCACGCGGGGTTGGACGGTTGGAAGCCGCTCCGCGACGTAAAAACACCTGCCAGTCCCGGCGTCGCCACCCCGCCCGGTCCGGGAATTGCGCGCGTCAGCACCAGCAACAACACGGTGGTCTGCCGCGAGTGCGGCAAACTCTTCAAGGCGGACGAAGTGGTCATGGTGAACGACGCCCCCGTCTGCCATGAATGTGCGCCGGCGTTCCAGGAACGATCCGGTACCGGCAATGGGCAACCCACCGCTGATCTGACCGAGGAGGAACTGATCCACACGGACTACGAGGTGGACATCAGTGAATCGCTCAGCGCGTCCTGGAATCTGTTTCAACGGACGATGGGGATTGTAATCGGAGCCACGGTGCTCGTTTACATAGCGCTGTTCGCCGTCAACCTGATCCCCTACCTGAGCATCATCATCGCGCCGCTGCTGTCCGGACCATTGATGGGCGGATTGTGGTATTTCTACATTCAGAACAACCGCGGAAACGAGGTCACGGTCGGCGACGCGTTCTCAGGATTCGGACAACACTTCTGGCAGCTGGTTCTGGCGAACATCGTGACGTCGATCGCGACGATGCTCTGCATGATCCCGGTGATCATCACGGCGGTTGTGATGTTTGGTGCGGCGTTTGTCTCGAGCCTGTATCAGGGCCAGTTCGAGTCGGTCCCGACAGAGTTCGGCATCGCCGGCGTGGTCGCGTTGATTGTGACCGGCTTGTTCGGTTTCATCGGCAGCATCGTGGTGACCATCACCTGGATCTACGGACTCGCGCTGGTGATCGACAAAGGCCTGCCGTTCTGGTCCGCGCTCGAACTTTCCCGCAAGATGGTGTTCAAACGTTTTTGGGGTACGCTGCTGCTGGGCTTCGTCTGCTGGCTGCTCATGGCAGTCGGAGCGATGATGTGTCTGGTCGGACTGCTTTTCACCGGGCCGATTGCATTCGGCGCAATCGTCTGGCAGTACGAACGGATCTATGGCCGGCTTCGCCCCGAGTCCTGAACCCGACCGCAAGATCACCGCGCCGCCGGGTCCCCTTCTGGAATCATGAAAAACGGTTCGATCACGGCCCGCTACATTGGCACGGGGAAGCCGGTCAGATTATCCTGGGAGAACAGGGTCATCACCTCGGTCGAGCCGGCCGCCGACTCACCGGAGACCGAATCCCGTTGGATCGCGCCGCCACTGGTCGACCTCCAGATCAACGGTTATGCCGGGGTTGATTTTCAACGGGACGATCTCACTGATGACCAGCTTCTTACCGCCGTCTGCGCACTTCGGCGCGACGGTTGCACTCGAATACTTTTCACACTGATTACGGATCACTGGTCCGCGATGATGACCCGGCTCAGGCGGACGCGTTCATTAATCAAAGCGAACACGGGACTGCGCCTGACTATCGCGGGATGGCATATCGAAGGTCCGTTCCTCTCGGCTGAACCCGGTTTTTGTGGCGCGCATGATCCAACAAAAATGATCGATCCCACGCCGGCGTTGATCGATGAACTCCGTAAGACCACCGGTGATGATCCGGTCCTGCTGACAGTCGCACCCGAACGCACGGGTTGCGTTCATGCGATCCGACACGCGGTAAACTGCGGCATGAAGGTCAGCCTCGGCCATACCAACGCCTCGAGAGAACAACTGAATGCCGCCGTCGAAGCCGGCGCGACCGGATTCACGCACTTGGGCAACGGCTGTCCGCAAACCCTCGACCGGCACGACAACATTCTCTGGCGCGTTCTCGACATACCGGGACTCACGGTCAGCTTGATCCACGACACTCACCACGTTTCGCCGCAATTGTTCCGACTGATTCAGCGTACACTGAAGCCGCATCAAATCTTGCACACTACCGACGCGATGTCCGCTGCGGGAGCCAAGGTAGGGACCGTCGCTCCGCGCGGTCCGTCGACAAAGCGCACGTTCACCCTCGGTGATCTTCGGCTCGAAGTTGGCGAAGACGGGATCGTTCGTCAGCCCGGTAAAACCAATTTCGCCGGATCGTCACTGACACCGGTTGACGGCGTGTTCCGCGCTGCACAGATGACTGGCAAACCGTGGCCGGAGATGTGGTTGAACAGTTCATTGCACCCGGCGGAATTTATGGGGTGGGCGAGCGAATTGAAGTCAGGTCAACCGGCGGATTTCTGTATCCTGGAATTGAGACCTGACGGAGGTCTCGAAACGTTGAAAACCTATACAGGTAGCGCCATGACGAGCTGACGGTCGGAGCACGGACGTCTCGTCCGCGCTCCGGGAATATCGATCGCTTCACGCCTGCTTCCGCCGGATCGCCACCATCGCGGATTTCGGAATCGCATCGCCGCCTTCGGGAAAGTGCGTGGAGAGTTCCTTCAAGTTTGGGCTGTCATCGCCGGGGTGCTGGATGTTCAACCAGAGTTCCTGCCGGTCCAGCGAAAGCGTCGGCGAACAAAACTCGGCGCCACGAGGTGTGACCGCGAACCGGATGACCTCGTTTTCCCTCGGCCCGGACGTCGGAATGACCACGAGGAAGTTGTTCCCGAGCTGTTCCTGTGAACTGTTCTCCTTGATCTTGTGGTTGATCGCGTAGTCGGTGGCCACCATCAGGTGGTTGTCTTCTGTGAAAGCGATATTGTCCGGCCACGAGAGTCCAGTTTCCTTGGAACCGGGAACAAGAATTCCGAACTCAAACTCGAGCGAAGCCGCGTCATCGTCCTTCTCGCGCAACCGTCCGAGTGCTCCGGCGATGTCTGGAAAATAGTCCTCCTTCGTCTTGTCGATGCCGGCCGCTTCCCATGACGTCAACGCCACGTAAAGCTCGCCGGTCACCGGATGCACCTCGACGTCCTCGGGGCGGGCGAGCGGTGTACCGCCAACGATCTTCGCCGCCGTGCGCGTGTTCACGCAGACGCGAGCGGCGTCAAATTCATGGTCTCGCAGTTTGCGATTCGTGACCGGATCGAGCGCGATCCACCGACCTTTTTCGGTATTCGCGACGTAGAGGGTTCCGTGATCGAGCAGACGCCGGTTCGCCTTCCCGGCGGAGTGGTCGTATTTGTCGCGCGAGATGAACTTGTAGAGGCATTGCTCAACGCGATCGTCCGCCGTATAGGCGACCAGCCGTCCGTCCCGCGTCAGATTGAACGCGACGTTCTCGTGGGCCATGCGTCCGAGCGATGTGTGCTTGAACAGCTCGCGGGTGTCGGGGTCGATCTCGCAAATGTAGCCGTAATGTTCGGAGGGACGTTGGATGTGTTTTGCGGACTTGGGCGGCTTGTCATTCATCTCCGGATCGCCCCACGTTTCCTTATAGTTTTCCTCCGCCGTGCAGAACGTGCCCCACGGCGTGATGCCGCCACCGCAATTGCCGAGACTGCCGATGGCCTCGCTCTCGCCAAACACCCGGTCCGTGCCCGCCGCCGGGCCGGTGAATTTCAAACGGCTGTTCAAGCCGTCAACACGAAAGTTTTCGGAGTGCGGCAACACCGGACGCCATGAACCGCCCGGTTGTTTCTCAATGCGGATCACGGAGCCACCCATGTTGGTCAGACGCGTGACGATGTATTCCATCGTGTCATCCTTCTCGCCGGGGAGTAGAAATCGCATGGTGGCGTTCTCGTGATTGCTCCAGAGCCAGCCGGTCGTGTCATCACGTTGAACGATCGCCAGATAATCATTGTGATCACCGTAGGTTTCGCCTTCCGGATTGAGGACGTCGCCGCGCTTGAGGAGAACGTCATATTCAAAACCCTCGCTGAGTGTCAGGTCGCCGCTGTTGGAAATGGCGGCGGGAGTGAAATCGAGATTGTCGAGCAGCGGCGTGGCGGTTGAGAGAGGCGTGCTGGCGCGGGTGATCATCCAGTTCGGCACCAATCGATGCCCGGCGGCGATCACGGCGGACGCACCGAGATACTGGACGAATTCACGGCGTTTCAATTTTGGTGCGGACATGGGTCGAGACATTGACCAAACCGACGTGAAAATATAGGCAAAAATTCGATGGAACCCTGAACCGCTCGCATCTTGACACTTCCAGCGCGGTGAGGGAGCTCCGACTGCGATGGAAACCGTGTCCGGAGCGGGACATCGCGCACGCAATCGCCAAGACAGGACGTATCGAGGTGACAATTCGTTCGCAGTTCCTGCGCGCTGCGGGAATGAAACATTTTTTCCCATCAACAGGCGTTTGAATTCCGGACGGGCTCCGAATAAAGTCCGCCCGTCTCCCCGGCGGATCAGGCTTTCGGTGAGACCATCAGAAAAATGGACATTTACGACCGAGACTACATGCGGTGCGAATCCTCGCAACCGGCGTTCGGGGTGACGAACATGATCCGGGCAGGCGTGATCACCGCTGCGTTCGTCATGGCGTTTATCCGCCTGCGCATTCCCCTGCCGTTCCTCGGCCGGATGGCGCGCTGGTCTTTGTCGCCTTGGGTGTTGTCAGGTGGCTGTTCTCGATCCCGCGCAAGATCGAGAGCGATCATCTATTTCAGCAGGGCCGCCAACTTGAACGCAACGGAAACGCCGAAGCCGCCGTCCGGTGTTACGAACAGGCGCTTGTACGTTCGCCGGACAACACCGCGATCGCGCTCCGGCTGCTCTCCGTCTACAACGCGGCCCTTCAGATCAATAAGGCCAAGGATCTGATTCAACGACTGAACGGCCGCATCTTTCAGGAAAAAGAAACCGAGGAATTAAAAGCGATCGTCACGCAGTACCGCGGCGTGACATTCGAACAACACGGCGCCCGGCATGTGATGCGGTTGACCGACTAGACAAGTTACGCCATGAAATAAAATGATCCGGAACCAGAACCGAAGGCCGCCCACGAGATGCCGCCTCCGAGGCCGTCCGACAGAATAACGGTTGGCGCCGGTTGTTTGCCGCAAACTGTGAGCCCGGCACTTGCCGACGTTCTCGACAAAATCCGTCAAGCCGGGCTCCCGTCGTTTGTCGGCGTCGACATTGTCGGCCCGAATATCCGGTCCCGTGGTTTTGGTGAAACTCCGCTGCACGTCGTGGCAGTTTGGGGCGATCTCGATTCCGCCAGGATTTTGATTCATGAGGGAGCTTGTCTCGATGTTCCGGGAGAACAGGGATGCACTCCCCTGCATGAGGCTGCGATGCAAGGTCATGTCGAGGTGGTGAAACTTTTGTTGGCGAGCGGTGCCAACAGAAAGCTAAAAAGCGAGTTTGGGGATTTTTCCGAAATTGCGGGAATGAGTGATAATCCCGAAATTAGGAAACTGGGAAACTCATGAAGTGAAAAAGGCGTCTCGGGGGCCGCGATGGACGCGCTCCCGGCCGTTTGAGCGCTCGCTCCGTTTTCACTTGGCGGGGCCGGGCCGGGCGGTATGCTCCGCCACCATGTCGCAGTCACATTCTGAAAACGATTCGCAGGCGTCGAAACCCGGTTCGCTGGCCACTTTTGGCGGCGGTTGTTTTTGGTGCGTGGAGGCGGTGTTCGAACGGTTGCCCGGCGTGAAGTCCGTGACCAGCGGTTATGCGGGGGGCATCACGCCGAATCCGGATTACAAGTCGATCTGCGGCGGATTCACCGGTCATGCGGAGGTGGTTCAAATCGAATTTGATCCGGCGATCATCACGTTTGAAAAACTGCTGGAAGTCTTCTGGCTCGCCCATGATCCGACCACGTTGAACCAACAGGGCGCGGATCGCGGAACGCAATACCGGTCGGTGATTCTGTATCACGACGACGAGCAGAGAACTGAAGCCGAAGCGTCGAAGGTGGCGGCACGGGCACAGTTCAACTCTCCGGTTGTGACGGAGATCAGCCCGCTCGGGAAATTTTATGCGGCCGAGGATTACCATCAGGATTTTTACCGCAACAACCCGGCCCAGCCTTACTGCCTGGCGACCATTCCGCCCAAACTGAAGAAGTTGAACCTACTCTGAAGATGGCGGATTACCCGATTGTCAAATGCCCGACCTGCGCCCGGAAAGGCGACTGGTTCAACACGGACTTCGGCCCGTTCTGCTCGAAGCGTTGTCGGCTGGTCGATCTTGGAAAATGGTTCGAGGGCGAGAACAAGATCAGCGAGCCGCTGAGGCCGGAGCATTTTGAGGGATTCGAAGGGCTGCCGACGGATCAGGACCCGGAGTAAGCGGACGGGCCCGGCCACGTCTTCGTTCGCTCTTACCGCAGGAAGTCGAGAAGCGATTGGTTCAGGATGGTGCCACCGCTTTGCAGCGCGGCCTTGTACGCATTCTGAGTTTCATTCAGACGGACCAATGTTTCCGCGAGGTCGGAATCGGCCTCCTTTGAGACGAGCCCTTCGACGGATTGCGAACGTGATCGAAAAATGCTTTCGGCCGCTTCGAGGCGCGCCTGGATCGAACCGACGGTTCCGAAGTGGAAGAGGAAGTTGTCCTCGTCCTTTCCGAGTTCCTTGAGGTTGGTGGTGGAAATTGCGGCCACGTTTCCAGCGAGCAGGTTGTCGCGCAGCGAGATCAGGTGATTGAACAGGTCCGCACCCGTGCGGCTGTCGGCGACCAATCCCCGGGCGCCGGTTCCTGTGTTGTTTTCGCCGAGAGTCATCGTGGTCGCGGTGACCTTCTCGGCAATCTCGCTCGACGCCAGGCTCTGGTTTCCCTGATAGGTCGCTGCATTGACCCTGCCATTCGCATCCTCGGTAAGCGAGAAGGGTTCCACATCGCTGCGGGTTCCGCTGAACAGGTAGTCCCCTCGATGCAGGGAGTTGACGAGCTGCAATCCAGAACGAAGCAGCTGCTCAATTTCGATCGCGTACGTATCCAACTCAACCTGGGATTTTGTGCCGTCGGCGAGCGTGGCCACCTCACTCGCGCGATCAACCAGCGTTTTCATTGAGCGGATCGTCGCGTAGCCGACCTTGGACTGCTCCTGGAGGCTCTGAATGTTGTTGCGGTACTGGCCGATGTTCACCGCCTCCGACTGAAGATCGAGCACGCGGCGCATGGCCGTCGGATCATCCTCGGGAAACTGGATGCGCTGGCCGGTGGCAGCCTGATTCTGCAGCTTGTTCTGGCGCTGAGCGAGCGTGGACAACTGGCCGACCAGCACGTTTGAAAAGGTCTGTGAAGTGACTCGCATAATTTCAGTTTATCGGGGGCCGTGTATCAGCGTTTCAAACTCATGATGATTTCCAACATCTGGTCGACGGTGTTGATCAGCTTGGCGGAGGCCTGATAGGCGCGCTGGAAGCGCATCATGTCCGTCATCTCCTCATCCAGCGACACGCCGCTGATCGAATCGCGCTGTCGCCGGATCATGTCCTCGACAATTTTCTGGTTGCCGAGCTGATCGTTGACGCCCTTCAAGGACTGCCCGAGCGCGGCGACGGTCTGGCCATATTTCTCGCTGAATGTCTGGTCCGACAACGCCGCGTGCGTTTTGGACGCCAACTGGGCGATTGCCACGGCCACCTGGTTGTCACCAACGGCCGTCGCATCGGCGCTGGCCTGCAACAAACCGGGGTTTTTGAGAATGTTTGAATTCACCTGGATGTCCGCCGCCGAGGTGCCGGTGAAAAAAGGTTCACCGGTGGTTCCGTTGAGTGAGTAACCCGCCTGATGAACCGCGTTCACCTCGGTGATCACCAGACCGGCCAGCGCATTCAATTCGTCCCTCAGATTCTGGACGCCGGTGTCGCGGGCCGTGATTGAGCCTGCGATCGAGCCGCCCGTGACATTCAGACCAGTCCCAGATCCCTGCAATCTTATAAGCAGACCGCCGGACCCGTTGTCATAGGTTTCGATGCTGTCCAGCAGCTGGTTGTCACTCACGAGCAGGTTGCCGTCGACTGAGATGTCGATGGAACCGTTTGCCTGTTCGGCGGTCTGAATGTTCACAAACCCGGCGAGCTTTTCGATCTGGGCGAGACGGGCGTCACGCAACTCATTGGCCATACCGGGCGACCTGTACTCCGTGTTGATGATCCTGTCGTTAAGCGTGGCAATGTCCCTCAACAACGTGTTGACCTTGCCGACGTCATCCTGCACCGCCGCGTTCAACGTCTGTCCGAGGTTGTCGAGCCGTTGATCCACCTGGTTGAACTGGGTGGTCAGGCTCTCCGCTTTCAAGACCAATACGTGCCGTACGGGGAGTGAAGTTGGATTGGTGGACACACTCTGCCACGCCGCGAAGAGACCGTTAAGATACTCGGCAGTACCGTTCTGCCCGTCGGCTTCGCCAACCCGGTCAATCTGCTGACCGAGATTCGCCTGGGCGTATTGATACGCCTTCTGCTCGGCTTCCAGAAATCCGGTCACGCTGATCTCGGAGGAAAGCTGACGGTCAATCAGCGCATCGCGAATCTGCCGGATGGCCACACTCTCGGCGCCAGTTCCTTGCGGACCCACGGCGTCGGGAATCGTCCCGGAGGAATGAATCTCAAGACGCTGCCGCGCGTACGCGGGATTATTGACATTCGCCAGGTTGTTGCCGGCGATCTCAACGCCCTGCTGCTGCGTCTGCAACGAGCGGGCGCCCATGTTCAATGTTCCGAATAGTCCGAGCATGGCGTTTTAAGGCGGTTAACCGACTCCTTCGTAAAGTACGCGTTGCGGCAGCGCCTCCCGAAGCACTTTGCCCTTGCCGCCGTAAGTGGTGGAACGTCCGGTCGGGAACAGCGTGCCGATCAGTTTCTGCATCAATTCGAGCGAGCGCGTCAGCAGCACGTGATTCTGGCGGGCCCGTGACTGGACGCGTTGGAGCAGTTCGTTGTTCTCGTTCACCAGCTCGGTGATGAGGATGCGGTAGTTCTCCGGCAACGCCGTTCGCAGATCTTCAAAGGTGGCCTCGCTGTCCAGGCTCAACAACCCCGCGACCCGGCGTTGCTGCTCACCGCGAAGGTGGCGCGCCTCGCGGATCATCTCGCTCTGCCGGTTGATGAACCCCACGGTATCCAGCAGATCCTGCGTGCCGCGGGCGACTACCTGTTCCTGTTCCTGATCGAGCAGGAACAGCATCTCGCCGTACTGCGCGAGCTCCTCCCGCAGGGCGGCCACTAACAAATCGTATTCTTCGTTCATGGTGTATCCGTTTCCTCGGGATCGATCGTGAGGGATGACATCTGACTTTTAAGTTGTGCTTCAAACGCGGACGCCAGGCCGAGCCCCCCGCCCTTGGTGATGGCGTCGGCCAGGTGGAAATTCATCATGTCCAAGTAAACGTCCTTCGTGGAGGACTCGTCATCGAACAGCCCCTTGACGCTAGACTTGTGAGCGGATTCCAGAATCTGCCGCAACAACACCGCTTCAAACTGCCGGGCGACCTCCTTCGCCTTGTCCGCCTCGCTGATGTTCGGATTGGCTGCGACCTTGTCCAACGGCAGGTTGCTGGCCACGATTTTTGGTTGAACGCCGGGGATGTTCATATCACTTCACAATCAGGTCCGCGTGCAACGAGCCCGCCTGTTTCATGGCCTGAAAAATCGACATGATGTCGCGCGGTGTCACACCGAGTGAATTCAAACTGGCCGCCACGGTTTCAACGGTCGGCAGCTCGGGCAGCGCGACCATGCGGGCGTTGCCCTCGGTGACGGCGGTGTCGGTGTTCGGCACGACGACCGTGCCGCCCGCCTCGGCAAACGCCCCGGGTTGCGACGCGGTCAGCGTGTTGGCGATGTTGATCGTCAGGTTGCCGTGCGACACGGCGCAGGCGGAAATGCGGATGTTGGCGTTGGCGACGATGGTGCCGGTACGTTCATTGATGATGATGCGTGCGGGAACCACGGGTGCAAACTCAAGGTTGCCGACCAGTGCCACGAAATCGACCGGCGAACTGCGGAGCTCCTCCGGAATCTGGACGCGCACGGTCGTTGAATCGAGCGCGTGCGAACTGCCGGGAAAACGTTCGTTGATGGCCGCCGCCATTTTTGAGCAGGTCGTGAAGTCGGGTTGCATGAGCAACATTTCCAACGCCTGGTTCACGACGATTTCGGCGTTGATTTCACGTTCTACCAACGCGCCGCCGATGATCTGGCCGACTGTCGGGTGGTTCTTTTGAACCGTGGCACCGCCGGGTCCGCCGACCCCGCCGATGAATCCGCCGACCGCGATCGCGCCCTGGGCAGCCGCGTAGATTTCATCACTGCCCGCACCAAACAGGAACGTTTGCAGCAGCACGCCGCCCTGAAGACTCTTGGCATCGCCCATCGCGGAAACGGTGACGTCGATGCGGGAGCCTTCCTTGGTGAACGCGGGAATATCCGCCGTGACCATCACGGCGGCCACGTTTTTCGCGGAGATCGCCTGGGCCGGAAGTTTTACACCGAACCGCTCCAGAATGTTCGCCACGGACACCTTGGCATACGCTGGGTCCTTGTCGCCGTCACCGGCAAGCCCGACGACCAGACCGTAGCCCACGAGTTGGTTGTCCCGGGCACCGGCGACGGTGGTGACGTCCCGGATTTTCACGGATGAGCCGCGGGTGTTCAAGCCAGCGGCCAGGGTCAGAATGATGAGGAAAAGTCGCATCGCGGTGTGATTGGAAATCAGAACGGGCTGATCTTGTCCCAGATCTGTTTGAACCACCCGGGGCGGGTGTTGTCCCGGAGCAGGCCCTTGTTGTCGATGGAGATCTCGGCGTTCGCCACGTTGTAGCTGAACACGGTGTTGTTCGCCATGATGTCCTCGGCGCGCACGGTGCCGCGCAGGATCACATCAGAGGTGTCGCCGTTGATCTTGGTCTGCTTGCGGCCTTCGATCAAGAAGACGTCGTTCGGCAGCACGTCGATCACCTGAACAGTCACACGTGAGGTGATGGTCTCCGTGTTGTTGATCTGGCCGCTGCCCGCAAAATCACTCTTGGAATTGAGCTTCACGGCGCCGTTCGCTCCCGGTGTGTAAAACGGAAAAGATTCGAGCTTCGCGGCGATGTCGGCGTTCTTGGAGGTGGACGTCGAGTTGTCCTTCTTCGAGGTCGTGTTCTCCTGGACAATGATCGTCAGCAGGTCGCCGGTGGCCACCGCGCGTTTGTCGGCGAACATGGATTTGGTGCGCGGCTTCAACAGCGAATCCGCGCGCAAACCGCCGGTGCAGATCGCGATGGAGGTGAGCACGACGAGCGTGCTAGAGATTGATTTGGATGGTCTGATCATTGTTTACCTTTCCGACGAGTTCACGTTTGGTGTGGGGATTCCGGATGCGAATGTTCTGGCCGTTGACGCCGTCCTCGAGGACCTGAACTTTCAGAGAGATCGAGAGCGAGCCGCTGTAGACCTGCGCGTCCGCCATCTGGCCGCGATACACCAGCGGTTTCGGACGCACGGACCAGGGCCTGAGCGGACTGCCTTCCCGGAGATTTTCCGTCAGCTCAAGGGAGTTGGGCAGAATCTCGACGTCGTCAGCTTCAAGATGATCCCGGCTTGCAAGAACGTCGCGTTTTTCACGGATGAGATTCTCAGCGACCAACACGTCACCGCGGTTGAGCCGTTGCCGTGCGATCCAAACGTCCTTCCAGAGGCTGGCGCGGACCGACACCTCCCAGGTTCCAAATTCTTCCGTCCCAGTTCCGAGTTCAAAGCGGACACGAAAACTGCCCATCACACCCTGGGGCGGCAGGCTGACAATCTTCATCTCAAACGATTCATCGGGAATCACGATCTCGCTCCACGAACGGGCCGTGCGCAGTTCCAGAGTTCCGCCGGTGGAAAGGTGGTCTTCAGTGATCCGCTCAGTAAGCAGTGTCAGCATTTCGGCCTCGTCGAAGTTGCGTGCGCGCCGGGTGACCAGCACTTGCAAGGCTCCGGCCCAGTTTGTTCCCACGTCGATCGAAAGAACCTTCGCCAGTGCGCGACTGACAACTTCCCGCTGAACGGTAGCGGTGTTCCCGAAGTTTGGTGCGTCGCTGAGCTTGTAGTGCGGCAGCGCGACTCCGTCCGGAGGAACGACGACATCCGCCAATGTGAGGCCCGCGCTGGTGACAACCGCGTTGGGTTTCAACGTCCACACGGATGATTCCTGAACTGTCAGATTCGTTGCAAACGCGTCGCAGGAAAATGTGACGAACGAAAGTACGCTGAACGTTTTCAGGCATCGGATCAACAAGCTGGGCAAGAAAGTTGTCATCATGATTATCTGCGGAGATTATTGCTGAGCTGCATCATTTCATCAGCCGCCTGAACCGCCTTCGAATTCACTTCGTAAGCACGTTGGGCCACGATGAGATTGACCATTTCCTCGACGACCTTGACGTTCGACATTTCCAGGAAACCTCCTGCGACCGAACCAAACCCGCTCTCTCCCGGGCTTCCCTGTTCGGCGGTTCCGGAAGCTTCCGTTTCGCGGTAGAGATTGTTTCCGATGCTGTCAAGCCCCGATGGGTTTGCGAAACGCGAGAGCTGAATTTTGAACGACGACGAACCGTTCGCGCCACTCGTCGTCACGTCGCCGGTGGCTGAAATGCTGATGTTGTTGGTGCCTGCCGGGATCGGCTGAAAACCGCTCTGTACGACATACCCGTCGCTCGTCACGACCCGACCATCGTTGCTCTGCTTGAAAGCGCCGTCCCGGGTGTAGCCCGTGGTGCCATCCGGCAGCGTGACTTCGAAGAAGCCGCTGCCCTGGATTGCCATATCCAGTTCCGCGCCCGTCTTGGTCATTTCGCCCTGTGTAAAGATCTTGGCGGTGGTCACCGGGTGGGAACCGTGTCCAACCTGGATGCCGGCTGGCAGCGTGTTCCCGCCTCCCTGATCCGCGCCGGCCGCGCGGGTCGTCTGATAGAGCAGGTCCTGAAACTCGATCTTGTTCTTCTTGAACCCGGTGGTGTTGACGTTGGCCAAGTTGTTCGCGATAACGTCAAGGTTCATCTGCTGCGAATTCATCCCGGACGCGGAGGAGTAGAGGGAGCGGATCATAACAAAGGTGGGTCGGTGAAATCTGGGTTAACTGCCCGTGGACATGTCCTGAATGACCTTGCCCAGCCGTTCGTCCTGCATTTTCAGGAGCTTGCTGTTGGTTTCGAACATCCGCATGGACGTGATTAGATTGGTCATCTCGGCCATCGGCTGGGTGTTGGAACCTTCGATCGATTCCGGGCGCAAACGGATGTCATCAACCGGCACGGCCACGAGGCCCGGTGAACCCGCGAAAAAGTAGCTGCCCGAACGTTGCAGCAGCTGGGGATCGTTGAACCCGACCACTTTCATTTTCCCCATCGTTTCGTTACCCTGACTGACCTCGCCGATCGCAGAAATTGAAATGGGAGCGCCGAGATTGAGATCCACCTGAAACGGGCCGCCCTCCCCCATCACCAGCGAGCCGTCTTTCGTAATGAGCTGGCCGCGCGAATTCAGACCGAACTCGCCGTCACGAGTGTAAGCCATCGAGCCATCCTGTAGTTGGACTTCGAAGAAACCGGGACCGTCGATTGCCACGTCCGTATTCACACCCGTATGGCGGAACTCGCCGTTGCTCCAGTTCACCCCCATACTCGAACGCGGCAGCATGTAACTGCCCGACGCGCCGGCCCCCCCACCCGACATCATCCCCGCCTGAACCGCCTCGAAGCTGGTCTCGTTCTTTTTGAACCCCGGCACAGAGCCCGCGGCGAGGTTGCTCGCGATGGCATCCTGCCATTTCGAATTGGCATTCATGGCAGCGGCGGCCTGGAACATTCCGATATTCATCGCGACCCACCTAGCACCGCCCTTGCCAGCGGTATAAACTCCAATGTTTACGGGGGTTTAATCAATTGAACGCCGGTTAAAACACGTCAACCCGGCAGAATTGAACGCATCATGGGGCAATTGCTGACCGGTGGTGAAACAGTGGGGCAAAGTTATCGAACCTGATTACGGACCGCCCAGCAACGCGCGAATTCGCACGGCTGATCTGCTCTTGTCCGCCTCCAAACGCCGGAGCCGCCAGTCTCCCAGAGAGAGAAGGGCGGTTTCCGCCAGCGCAAATGTGAAACTGGACGCTGCAAAAAATATCACGGCCACCGAGGCCATGATCTGAAACAACGACATGCCCCCGATTATGACGACGGAGCGACCTTCGTTGAAGTACAAACCCAATGTTAATTAAACACCATGCCGCGCCGGGGGTGCGTTTGAAACTGAGGGTCAAATGGACCGCGGACGTCCCGTCCGCAGCGCGTGATGAGGGGAGGACGCGTTAAAATTATTTGGACGATCTCGTGTGTGCGGAGCTGCTGCGGGCAGGATGCCCGCGGTCCGGGAAAGGTAGCGTCGGCCATCTTTGGCGGAGGTGAGGATCGGCTTCCAGCCGTCCGGATTGGGGCGCGAATGGCGGGAGGGGGTTGGGAAGTTTTGACGGGCTTGGAGCCTGTTTGGGAAACAGGAAAGGTCGGGAAAAGCGACCGATTTTCCGGTTCAGCACCGAGGCTGAAGCGGGAGGCATTTCAATCCGGAGGATTGGCATCCATTAGCCGGGGGTTGAGCGGAGCGACACCCCCGGAACATGGCACATGGAGGGGAGCACCCTGAAGGGGTGCCAGCATGATGGCCGGACCGGTGATGCTTTGCTGGCATCCCTTCAGGATGCGATTTGGTTTCGGAAACGTTCCGGGGGTGTCGTCGCACTGTGCGCTCCTCAACCCCCGGCTAATCGCTGGCAACCTTTCAGGTTGACCGTGCAGCGTCGGTTCGCTCTTCTCAATCCGTCCGGTGGAAACGATTTCCAACGGCAGCAGTGTGGCCCAAACTGAGTGTGCCAGGAGGGGAAGAGAATGTTTCGACCTCGAAATAGCGCCCCCCCTTTTTATGAGAAAGAGATGTCAATAGTGAGAACCGACCCGACCCCTTTACGCGCCTTGAAATGAGGGGTCGTTGAAAACTTGAAATTGAGCATTGACGTGGGTGTGCCGCGTCGCTAGTCGTTTATACAGTCCCGAAGGAAGCATGATTGAGTCACCCCGACATCCCATATGCGTTAGCGAACCGTGTGCTACGGTGGCAAACTGTTCCGGCACGCGCTCGACGACATTCCGTCTGGTTCAGACCACTGCTTGCTTTTGTGGAGTGAAAGAGGAAAACCACGATGAAAAACATCAAATACATCTTGGTTGCTGCCGTATTTCTGACAACTGCCGTCGCCGCTTCCGGTGCTGATCTGGGCCAGGATTCAAGTGCCCGACGAGTGATCGCCGAACGCGAACTCGACCGCATGGAATACGGCATTGTCGGCGAGACCGTTGTCGCCGTGCAAACAGCACCGGGAATCGAACGCTTTGAGACGAACCGCTGGACCAGACTCGCGACCGGCATGCACTACCGCGATGAGTTCGGCGCTTTGCGCGAAAGCAAGGAGGAGATCGTCGTTGATCGCGATGCGGCCCATGCCACGCAAGGTCCGGTCAAGGCCATCTGGGAGGCCAACGCAAACCAACCGTCCGCCCTTCGTCTTGAAACGCCCGATCAGGTGGGTATCAACGCCACCGTGCTCGGCATCGGCTACTACGACCGGGCGACAGGCTTGAGCGTGCGATTGGCGGAGATCCGCGACACCATCGGCTCGAAGATTTCTTCCAACCAGGTCGAGTATGCGGGCGCATTTGACGGGGTGAACGCCGACCTTCGCTACACATACCGGCGCGGATCGTTCGAACAGGATGTCATTCTCCGCGAGAACCCACCGTCACCCGCCGACTTCGGTCTCGCGCCAGAGACCACATTGGTCGAGATCTGGACCGAGTTCTTTGACACTCCGGAACCGGAAATTGAGAGGCATCTCGTGGTCAAAGAGGAAGACGCCGCACGCCGCGCCACCATGCGGGAGCCGGACATTTACGACGAGACACTGGCGTTCGGCGGCTGGCAGATGGTGCCCGGCAAGGTGTTCTGGCTGGCCGATGATCGAAACGAGAATGCCCCCGAGACACCTCTCATCGCCGTGGCTAAACGCTGGGTCAAGTCCGGGGGCCGAAGCATCCTGATCGAATCTGTTCCGTTCCCGATGATAGATAAGGAACTTGCCAAACTTCCAAAACAGACTGCCTCAGTCGGAGCCGGTGGACGGGAGCCGCTGAGCACCCGTTTGTTTCCGGTTCTGCTCGCGAAGCGGACAGAGCCGGACCGGGAAATGATGCTTGCCTCCTCGGAGGCAGCCTCAAATGACGAACCGGGACTGGTCCTCGACTGGGTGCTGGTGCAGTCGCAGAGTAATTATACGTTTAACAACGGACAGACCTATTACGTGGAAGGCGGGGTTTCGTTGAGCGGCAACACGACGTTTTACGGCGGAGCGGTCATCAAGTTCGCCAAGGACACTTATGCCAGAATCTCGCTCACCGGCAATGTCACCTGCTATGCCGGAAACGGTCCGACGGTGCTCACGGCGGTCCACGACAATACCGTGGGGCAGACCATCAGCAGCACCGCCCAATCCGGTCGCTACGGCGCCCCGCCCTATCTGGACATGTACTACGTGAGCCCCGGCGCAACGCTGAGCAACATGGAATTCCGCTTTGCTAAGCGCGCCATCACCGACTATTCGCCCTACGCGACGCACATTCTGCAGAACAGCAAGATGATCGCGTGCGACTCGGGCATTGCCGCCTACTACACGAGCTGGTACGTCAATTATGTGAATTTCTGCCAGGTTCCCACGCCTTTCTTCAACTACGGATCATCCTATTTCTGGCCCACCTCGCTCACCTACGATTGTACCGTGGACTCCGACGGAGACACCTTGCCGGACGAGATGGAGTTAACGTTCTTCGGATCATTCAACCATACGGCATACGGCGATTATGACGGAGACGGAATGCCAAACGGTTGGGAGTGGCAGCACTTCGGAGATTTTGTTCAAAGCGGCAGCTCGGACTACGACGGAGACGGCCACTTGAACATTTCGGAGTACTCCGGCGGAGGGGATCCAAACACCATTGTTTTCGACCCTGTGTTTGCGGATGATCACGTGGCCGGGTACAGCGTTGGAGTGACAATTGATCTGATAAAGGGGGTGCCCGCCTTCTATGCCGTGCTCGTCGACAATCCGAATCTCGGTGCCGCAGTCTGGCAGCCGTATCAACCTTACCCGACGGTGTCGTTGTTTGGCGGCGACGGTGCGAAGAAGGTCATGATCGGGCTGAAGGGCCGGGCATCCACATCCACGGCAACCTGGGTGGGCACCACGATCACCCGTGACAGCGTGCAGCCCGCCATTTTTATCACCAGCCCATCGGGATCAACGGTCTCCCGCCCGACCATCCAGCTACAGGGCTACAGCACCGAACAGTTGCTCACCATTGAATACGATCTTTCAAACGCCAACGGGACGGAAACCGGCATTCTCGCCTACGTGACCGAGCAACACTTTGATCCGGACCTGTTCAAGGTCACAACCTGCTCGTTCGAATGTTCCGACATTGATCTCGCACCCGGCGCGAACACGATCACTCTCCGCGCCACCGATCTGGCGGGAAACACCAAAACAACGGTGCTCAACTACACCTTCAGCCTCGCGGGCGACACGACTCCGCCCGCGATGGCTGTGCATTGGCCTCAAACGGGCACGGAGATAAGTGGCAGCGCGTTCACGTTTCGAGGCGAAATCGATGACCCTACTGCAACGGTCACCGCAAGCATCGTCGGTACGGGTGGCTCGCCAACCGTCGTGACGGGACTGGTGGAACGAAACGGACTGGTGTGGGTCGAGGGTCTGCCGCTGGAGCCGGGCGTGAATGCTTTGACGCTGACCATGACGGACGCCGCGGGCAATATCACCGCGCCCGTGTTTTCGCTCACGAGAAGCGCCGTGACCCTGACCATCACCCCGCTCTCCAGCACCGCAGATCTGTATCAACCGGTCACCGTCACCGGCACCATCAGCGCCAGCAATCACAAAGTCTGGGTGAACGGCACCGTGGCGGTTCAGTCTGGCAGCACTTGGTCCGCCGCCAACGTTCGGCTCAATGAAGGCGGCACCGCCACCGTTCAGGCACGAGCGATCCCCAACACCGACAACGGGGGCAACGGAACGGGCGGAGGAGGAACACCGACGAATTCCGATCCCGGCAATCCCGCGTCAACCGCTGCCAAGGATGCCGAAACGGCGGCGGACAAGCCTGCCGTCGTCTTCAAGAAAAGCTACACGAAGTATCTTAACGACCAGCTGTATATGCCTCACAACGGCTACATTATTAATACGGCCCATAAATACATTCAATAAGATTGACATTCGGTGCTCATCGATTATTGAGAGGTATCAAAAAGCGAGACGCCAGAAAACTCTCATCTCAGGCGCAGTATCTCATCCGTGAGACCGCCGTCGCAAT
>JBDNGP010000200.1:0-25934 GCA_041689265.1 Verrucomicrobiota bacterium | reverse complement strand
GCTAAGGAGCAATCGAAGGTTCTGGGTGTTCATCGCTCCAGCACAATAATTAACTCACCCGATTCCGTCAACGCATATTTCGGCCAACTGGAGGTTTTATTGAGGAAGATTTTCACTAAATGATCAACTGAAATGACTTATTGATCCATCTCGTGGACGCGCGCCAAAACAATTTCTGCGATCAGAGGATCCGTGCCAATAGCCGATGCGTGCCAAATCAACTTGTCGTTCTTCTCCGTCGGATTTCGCCACGTCGGCAGTCCGGCCTCGATGCGTTTCCGAACGGTCTTTTTAGGTTCACCCAGGAGAACCGGAATATCTTCCACCGTGTGCAACCCGTCACTGATGAAGAACGGTACCACGATGATATTCTTGCACTGCGCAAGCGTCGGAACGTCGGCGATCAGTGGTGCCTCTTCCAGGAAACACGGCTGCACCTCCGCATAAATGTTCATTGCGCGAACCAATTCAACCTGGTGCTCAATCGATTTCCGGGAGTCCGCGTTCTGCGGTGTGCCGTGTCCCGCGATGAAGAGTGATGTCTGCTCCGGTTTCGCTTTGCGCGGAAACGGAAATTCATCGGTGATCGACCTTGCCTTCGACACCAACACATCAGTGATTCCTGGATGCGTCCCCACCGGTTTCGTGAAGTGGAACTTTCTGCCGTCGCACTCCATTGTTCGCGACCACTGTTCGTCCTCCACTCGTTTGAAACCGAGCGCCTCGGGAATCACACGTTCCGTAAAAAAACCTTCACTGATGAAGAGCGGAACAATGAACACTCGATCACTCCGGACTTCCTTCAGCACATCGTCCAATTTCGGATCCTGTTTCCAGAAGGCCTCTTTCACGTCGGCAAAGATCCCTTGCCTCCGCACCGTTTGCGCATGCTGAAACACCGGTTTCGCAGAATCCTGATTCTGCGTTGAACCGTGGCCGAGAATAATCAGTGTCGCGTCCGTGTAGTTTTCAGACATGTGCGACTTCTGTTAGCGCAGGAACTCGAACTCCGCAAGAGCGCACCGGATTACCGCTTGCCCTGAAGGCTAATCCGCCTATCTTCGCAAGATGCTTCGTTCGAACTCACTTGCGCTCGGTTTGGCCGCGTCTTTATTGGTCGCCGGCGCAGGCTGCACCGACGCTGCAGATTCCTCGAACGAATCAAAACCAACCATGACCGTGACTTCCAAAAAGGCCGGCACAGCCCCGACCGAACACGCACACACCAACCGACTCGCCAACGAAAAATCTCCGTATCTGCTTCAACACGCCCACAACCCGGTGGACTGGTATCCATGGGGCGAAGAGGCGTTCGAGAAGGCCCGCAAGGAGAACAAACCCATCTTCCTCAGCGTTGGTTACTCGACCTGCCATTGGTGTCACGTGATGGAACGCGAATCCTTCGAGAAGGAGGAGATCGGCGAGTATCTCAATGAACATTTTGTCAGCATCAAGGTCGACCGCGAAGAGCGCCCGGATGTCGATAATATTTACATGACCTACGTGCAGGCCACGACCGGCAGCGGCGGCTGGCCGATGTCGGTTTTCCTTACGCCCGATCGTAAACCTTTTTACGGAGGAACGTATTTTCCGCCGGAGAGCAAATTCGGGCGGCCCGGTTTTCTCGAGCTGTTGCAACGGATCAACGAACTCTGGACCACGCGCAACGACGAGATCCTCGCCTCTGCGGACAAGATGCTGGCGCAGATCGAATCGCACATGGCCAAGGAGTCGGAGCAAAAGCCGAAGTTGAATCCCGACATCCTGCGCGAGGCCGTGATGCAAATGAAACGCGGTTACGATCCGGTGAACGGCGGGTTTGGTCAGGCCCCGAAGTTTCCCACGCCGGCCGTTCCCATTTTCGTTTTGCGCTACGGCGTGCGTCACAACGATCAGGAGTTGATTGGGATGATCAAGAAGACCGGCGACAAGATGGCCGCGGGTGGGATTTACGATCATCTTGGCGGTGGCTTTTCGCGCTACTCCGTCGATGCGAGTTGGCTGGTCCCGCATTTTGAGAAGATGCTCTACGACAACGCGCAGTTGCTCGATCTGTATCTGGATTTGTTCCAGGTCACCGGCGAACGGCGTTACGCAGAAGTTGCTCACGACATCATCCGGTATCTCCTGAACGACATGACGAACGAGGGCGGCGGGTTCTATTCTGCGGAAGACGCCGACAGTGAAGGCTACGAAGGGAAGTTCTACGTCTGGACGCAACCCGAGTTGGAGAATCTGTTGTCGCCGGAGGAATACAAAGTAGTAGCCCGTTACTACGGCGTGACGGCGAAAGGAAACTTTGAGGATCACAGCCATCCCAATCCGATCCCGAATCAAAATGTGCTGAGCATCGTTGATCCGAAACTCAGCGATTCTGAACGAGAATTGTTGAAGTCGGCGAACGTAAAAATAATCACGGAGCGCGCCACCCGGATTCGCCCGCATCTCGACGACAAAGTTCTCGCGAGTTGGAACGGATTGATGCTCGGTCCGGTCGCCCGCGCCGCCGTCGTTTTGAAAGAACCCACTTACCGCACCGTCGCTGAAAAGAATTTAGCCTTCCTGAAATCCAATCTGTGGGACGAAAAATCAAAGACGCTCTTCCACCGGTGGCGCGACGGTGAACGTGACAAAGTTCAGTTGCTCGACGGCTATTCCTATCTGCTGAATGGCATCATCGAACTCTACGAAACAACGCTTAAAACTGCGCATCTCGAATTTGCCATCCAGCTCGCCGACGCGATGATCAATCGTTTTTACGATTCCGAGAACGGCGGTTTCTGGCAGGCAACTTCCGATGCGGATGACCTGATCATAAGGGTAAAGGAAGATTACGACGGCGCCCAGCCTTCCGGCAATTCTGTTGCGATTCTCGCGCTCTTGAAACTGGCCGATATCACCGGGCAGGAACGCTTTAGGGACGCCGGCCAAAAATCCCTGCAGTTCTTTGCCGACCGAATGGACCGGTCCCCATACGGTGCCGCCTACATGTTGCAGGCGTTGGACTACTGGCTCGATGAACCGAGTCGCGTCGTCATCAGCGGTGACGCGGGCGGTAAAAAAGTGACCGACCTGCTTTATGCGGTTTACTCGGTCTACCAGCCGACAAAAGTGGTGCTCAGCAACTCGGGGCCCGTGGAAGAACTCGCCCGCAACATCAAGGATCGCGATGAACCGGAAGCCTACATCTGCACCGGCCAGACCTGCAAACCGCCGACAAGCGATCCGGTTCAAATTCAACAGATGCTGAAAGCCGGCGGTTAGATGCGCGGACTTCCGTTTCCCACTTTCCGACAAGCTCGCAACGAGTTCGAGCTCCCCCGAAGAACCGGGTTGATTTTTGAAAGTCAGCCATCATCATCCGCGCCCATGCAACGCCTGCCCATTTCTGTCGCCATCATCGCGGGCGCTGAGGCTGCGCGGATCGGACGAGCCCTCGCCAGCGTCAAGGAATGGGCCAGCGAAATCATCGTGGTGCTGAACGAGGACGTAGCCGACGGCACCGAGGAAATCGCCACCCAACACGGTGCAAAAGTTTTCCGGGAAACGTGGAAAGGCCACATTGCCCAAAAAAATTCGGCCAGCGACAAAGCTTCGCAGCCATGGATTTTCGGTCTCGATTGCGATGAGGAAGTTTCACCACAGCTGCGCGATGAGATCGCCCGAGTGATGGGCGATTCCAACCAGACTTCGAAATTCTCCGCCTTCGAGTTCGCACGCTGCACGATTCTCGCCGGACGCTGGATTCGGCACGGTGACTGGTATCCCGACCGCCAGCGGAGGTTGTGGAAAAAGGGAAAGGCTCGTTGGGGCGGAATCGATCCACACGACAAGCTGCAGATCGAAGGAGCCATCGGCAGGTTGTCCGGCGAACTGCTGCATCGAACGGCCGAATCGTTCGATCAACTGGTGGTCAAAACCCAGATCTACGCCGAGACCTTCGCCATCCAATACGAACAACGAGGCCGCCGCGTGGGCTTTGGCGATCTGCTGATCCGACCGCCGTGGCGTTTCTTTCGCGGATATTTCCTGCGCCTTGGATTCTTGGATGGCTGGCAGGGATTGAGCGTCGCCTGGATGGGCGCGTTTTATACCTGGATGCGTTACGCAAAAGCGATCGAACGACAGCAGAACCTCACCGGCCCACCGAAATGAGCGCCGAATCGGGAAGCAAGCACCGACCGCACGTGCTGCTCTATGAGCCGCGAGTGGAGGGACACCACGTCAGCTATCTGAAGTTCATTACGGAAGATCTGCTTGGCGCGGGTTACAGGGTGAGTGCAGCAGTCGATACCCGCCCCGAGGCGATGGAACGCATCCGCGCACAGATCGACGACTTGCTTCCATCAATGAACATCCTTCCCTGCGTGGACCCGGGACAATCCCAGTCAGCGACCCGCACTGCCGACACCGTGGGGCGGTGTTTCAAAGCCTCGAATGCCAAGATTGCCTTCATCAACAGCTTCGATGAAATTGCTTCGAGCATGCTGCGGAAGGCTGCTTTTGGAAAACTGCCTCCCGCATCGTTGCGAGGTGTTCTGGGCGGCATCTACCTGCGCCCGAGATTCGCGTTGAGCAGGGGCTTTTCTGTGAACAACTGGTGGAAGGCCGCCGGATTCAACCGGTTGACCAAGGGTGGATGGCTCAACCAGTTGCTCCTGCTCGATCCATTTCTGACGAAGACTTTGCAGGGCCAACACCGCGTCGTGCCGTTCACCTACTTGCCGGATCCGTATCCGGATTCGTTTAACGCGGATTCGAAGTCGGCACGGCAACAACTCGATGTACCCGAGGACAAGTTCGTCTTTCTTTTCTACGGTGGCGCATATCGACGCAAGGGTCTGCCACTGGCTGTCGACGCCATGACAAAACAAAAACCGGAGAGCCCGGCCTACCTGCTCTGCGCCGGCCGACAAAACCCCGGGCCGCCGCTGGCGCAAACGCTTGAACGCCTCGCCATCGAAGGCAAGGCGCGGGTGATCAACCGGTATGTTTCTGCGGAGGAGGAGAAACTGTTGTTCGCCGCAAGCGACGTGGTGCTCCTGCCCTACATCAACCATTTTGGAAGCAGCGGTGTGCTTGCCCGCGCGGCCGGAGCGGGTCGGCCCGTGATCGCATCGGACGAGGAACTGGTGGGGCAGCTCGTCCGCGAACACAAGCTGGGCTGGCTTTTCCCTTCGGGCGACGCAGGGGCGCTTGCTTCAGCCATTGAAAAAGTGACCCGCACGAACCCCGTAGAATTGTCCGAATTAACAAAAGCTGTAAACGCCTACGCCCCGCTCTGTTCGCGCGCCGCCTTTCGCAACGCGTTGTTGGGGTCGTTCGCCAACGCCTCAAATCAATCGACGTAGCAACCAGAATTATGGAATGGAACAAGGACGCCAAAGTATTCATCGCCGGTCACCGGGGCATGGTGGGCAGCGCCATCGTGCGCGAACTGGAGCGGTTGGGGTTTTCAAACCTGATCTACCGGACACGCGCTGAGTTAAATCTGCTCGACCAGCACGCGGTGCAAAATTTTTACGCTGCGGAGTGCCCGGAGTTTGTCTTCGTCGCGGCTGCCAAAGTCGGTGGCATTTTGGCCAACAGCGAAAAACCAGCGGAATTTCTCCATGAAAATCTCGTCATCGAAACGAACCTGATCCACGGGGCGCACGTCGCTGGCGTTGAGAAACTTTTGTTCCTCGGCAGCTCCTGCATTTATCCCAAACTCGCACCCCAGCCGTTGAAGGAAGAACACCTGTTGACGGGGCTACTGGAACCGACGAACGAATGGTATGCGATCGCGAAAATCGCCGGGATCAAATTGTGCCAGGCCTACCGCCGTCAGTACGGGTGCGATTTCATCAGTGCCATGCCGACCAATCTCTACGGTCCAAATGACAACTACGATCTGAAGGGTTCGCACGTACTTCCCGCGTTGATCCGAAAATTCCACGAAGCCAGGTCACGTGGAGACAAGTCGGTCACCTGTTGGGGAACAGGCAGTCCGCTGCGCGAATTTCTCCACGCGGACGACCTCGCCCGGGCGTGCGTGTTCCTGATGGAGAACTACAGTGACGAGCAATTCATCAACGTCGGCTCCGGATCAGACCTCACGATCCACGATCTCGCGGAACTGGTGAAGAGCGTCGTTGGTTTCGAGGGCGAGATCAACTGGGACACCACCAAGCCCGACGGCACGCCGCGCAAGCTGATGGACAGCTCCCGAATCCAGTCGCTCGGCTGGACACCACAGATCGAACTGGAAGGTGGGATACGAATGGCCTACGAGGATTTCCGCGCATCGTAAACCAAGGCACTAATATTCGTCCAAAGTAAGGCCACGGGTCCCGCCTATCTTCTTAGTGGACACCATGAAACCGATCCGGATTATATAACTCTAAGCCAGTCTCGAACGACGGAGACAGGCAGGATGGCCTGCCCTATCTTGGTTCCAGCCGCACCGATCACGTCGTCATCCGTGATTTTCCCTCGAGGTGCGATTTCAAGAGCGCGACGTCGGCATCTACCATCAAACGCGCCAGACCGTCAAACCGGGTCGTCGGTTCCCATCCGAGCTTATCCTTCGCCTTCGAATAGTCGCCGATCAACAGGTCGACCTCCGTCGGCCGGTTGTAGCGCGGATCAATTTCCACATACTTCTGCCAGTCGAGCTCGACGTGGCCGAATGAGGTTTCCAAAAACTCACGAACCGAATGGGTCTCGTTGGTTGCGACGACATAGTCATCCGGTTCGTCCTGCTGCATCATCAGCCACATCGCTTCGACGTATTCCGGCGCGTAGCCCCAGTCGCGTTTCGCATCGAGATTTCCGAGATATAGTTTGTCCTGGAGCCCGGCCTTGATGTGAGCGACGGCTCGGGTAATCTTGCGCGTCACAAATGTCTCTCCGCGACGCGGCGATTCGTGATTGAACAGGATGCCGTTGCACGCATACATGCCGTAAGACTCCCGGTAGTTGACCGTAATCCAATAGGAATAAACTTTGGCGGCGGCGTACGGGCTGCGCGGATAAAACGGCGTGGTCTCGGTCTGCGGAACTTCCTGCACCTTGCCGAACATCTCAGAAGACGATGCCTGGTAAAACTTGGGTTGAATACCAACCTCACGAATCGCCTCCAGCAGCCGCACTGTGCCGGTGGCATCAATGTCAGAGGTGTATTCCGGACAGTCGAAACTCACGCGCACATGGCTTTGGGCCGCGAGATTGTAAACCTCCTCCGGCTCGGTCTTGGCGATGAGTCGGGCGAGACCGCTTGCATCGGACAGGTCGCCGTAGTGGAGATGCAGCTGGTTTTTGGGCGTGTGCGGATCGGCATAAATGTGATCGAGCCGGCCCGTGTTGAAGGTGCTGGCGCGCCGGATCAGGCCGTGGACTTCATATCCCTTTTTGAGGAGAAGTTCGGCGAGATACGAGCCGTCCTGTCCGGTGATGCCGGTAACGAGTGCTTTCTTGGACATGATGATAGAAATGCTGCGAAGGCGATTGGAACAGCTAAATTTAGGAAACTCAAGAGTGGCTTCCAAGGTCTTTTACGGCGGGCGCGAACGGCTGTTGAGCCACCTGTTTAGCAACGAAATGAGATTGCGGGCGACCAAGATCCGGTCAATCCCACGAGAGGCTGACTCAAAACATTTGGCAGGCAAACATCAGTATTGGCTTTAATTCGTTGATCAGCTGGTCCAGCGTTTCCTTTTGAATTCGATGGGAAAGGCACTGATTTTTTTATTTGGCGGGGTGGTCAAAATCGTCGCGCACATAGTCAAGTTTTTGAGCTATGGGTTTCATTTCATTTTTCCAAAGAAACGGTTCCGGCTCCCTAAACACGCCGCGCCACTTTTTAGGAGTCGCCAGCAGACACCCATTCCGAGAACGATCTGGCAGACAAACTACACCGACCGCCTGACCCTGCCCCTCTACGTCAACTACCTGTTCAACCGGCTGCTCTCTCCGACATTTGAGTATCGGTTCATGATCACGGAAGATCGGGCCGAGTTTATCAAGACAGAATATTCCGAGGAGGTTTTCAAGTGCTACTCAAAGATCAAGATTGGTGCTGCTCAGGCAGATTTCTGGCGTGTGCTGGTGCTGCAAAAACATGGCGGCGTCTACATGGACATTGACGCCCACATGGTCTGGTTCCTCAACGCGATCATCAAGCCGGGCTACGAGGAATTGTTCATCACCATACGAGGCGGCGACGTATCCAATTATTTTATCGCCAGCAAGCCGGGGACCGCTCATTTGCAAACTATGATGGATGAGATCATGGAGAACATTAAGAGGAGGGACCTGGCCGATGTCTGGGACACGACCGGCCCGGGTGTTTTCATCCGCGCACTGGCCGGCAAGAACGTCAACAAGACCCGAAACGTCCACGCCTGCCTTCAGGGAAATTTCACCAACGAATATTTCCAGTATATCGACAAGAAGGAAGGGAAATGGATTCACGTCTCAAACCCCGGTGGGAGCACCTGAAAAGGCCATGTCAATCCCCGCCCGCCGTTACGTCAGTGCCCTCCTTCGGCAAATCCAATGATTGAAGCAATGACTTCCACAGCCCCTCCCCTCCGACCGGGTCGAGTGTTGCTTTGCAACATCGGCCGGATCGGCGACACCCTCATACGCAATTCGATTTTGGATTCGGTTCGCAATACATACGGTCGCGTCGGTTACATCTGCGGCGCCGCTACCGCCTCGATTATTGAAGCCGACGAGCGCCTCGACCGGGTCTACGTGTTCCGAAACACGCTTCATGGCTTCACGCATCTTCTGAAGGCAACGTTGTTGCAGAAACACGACTGCTACATCGATCTCAAGGATCATGACAGCAACACCAGTCTGATGATCGCTACGATCTGTCGCGCCGGGCTCAAGGTGGGGTGCAACAGAAAATTCTATCGGCCGTTTCATCGGGACACATCCCACACGCACGGCAAGCTGAAGAAGAAGATCGACGTCATGCGCGACATCGCCGCCGTGGCCGGACTCAACCCGGGCGACTTCCACCTGCAACTGGGATGTTCCGACGAATCGCGGGCCTGGTTCACAACGAACCATCCGGGACTGAACCGTTTTTTCTTCGTGAACATTTCGGCTACCGCCCCATCTCGAATCTGGCCGGAACAACACTGGATCCAGTTTCTTTCTGCCCCCGTCTTCGCCGATTCAGTGATCCTGGTAAGCGGTCTGCCCGACCACTCGGAGGCCGTGAAAACCATTGCGGCGCGCACGCCGAACTCGATCGCGTTTCGTCCCCGGGGTCTCATGGATGTCATCGCGGCGACGGAACGTTCGAGGGCGGTGTTCACCGTCGACACCGGCGTCGTCCAACTTGCGGCGGCCCTCCACATCCCGATGCTGGTTCTGTACGCTTCGAAGGAGCAGGCCCACGATTTCTCCCCGGGCGGCACCGGGAATATTTTCCTGTCGCCAACGGTGAACCAGCAGATCGAAACGCTCATTCCCGCGCAGGCCATCGAGGCGTTGCTCGACCGGAAGTTTGCCGGACTGACCACCGCTTGAAGCGCCATCGGTTGAGCGGTCTGTCAGGGCATCTCACGGGGTTTCGCCATTATTTCAATAGTGCCAGAAACACCCCCGCCGCCACGGCGGAACCGATCACACCGGCGACGTTCGGCCCCATCGCGGCCATCAACGGGTTCACGCGGCCGTTCGTGTGATCGGACACGAATTTTTGCACCACGCGTGCGGACATGGGCACCGCTGAAACTCCGGCGGCACCGATGCACGGGTTGATCTTCCGGTCGGTGGGCAGCACAAGATTCAAAACTTTTGCGAACAGGATCCCCGACGCGGTGCTCACACTGAACGCCACCATGCCCAAGATCAGAATGAACATCGTCCGCCACTGAAGGAACTCGTCCCCACCCATTGTGGATCCGACCACGAGCCCGAAAAAAATCGTCACGATGTTGATCAACGGACCGTCGGCAGTCGTGCTCAGCCGATCCGTGACCGTCGATTCCCGGAGCAGATTTCCGAACATCAGCATCCCGACCAACGGTGCGCACGTCGGAATGAGCAACGCCGTGGTCACGGTGGGGATGATCGGAAAGAGCACAACCGCCGCGCGGGAGACCTCCCGCGCCACCGGCATGTCGATCTCGCGCTCCTTCTGCGTGGTCAGCAGTTTCATGATCGGCGGCTGAATCACCCGCACGAGTGCCCTGTAACTGTAGGCGGCAACGGCAACGGTGCGGAGCAAGTTGCGCCGTCAGAAAAATAGTCGTCGGCCCGTCGGCTCCGCCGATAATCCCGATAGAACCCGATTCCTGCAGCGTGAAGCCAAACAGATAGTTCGCGCCAATCGCGGCGACAAAGATCCCCATCTGTGCCGCCGCTCCGAGAAGGAACGTGATCGGCCGGGCCAGCAGCAGACGGAAATCCGTGAGCGCACCAATGCCGAGAAAGATGACGGGCGGCAGCAGTTCGGTTTTGATGCCGACGTTATAGATCAGTTGCAACAGCGGCACGTGGTCCCCGTGACCGGCGAGACTCGATGAGCCGAGCTGTGCCAGCGGCAGATTGGACAGAAGCGCCCCGAAGCCGATCGGGATGAGCAACAGCGGTTCGAATTCCTTCTTGATCACCAGGAAGATCAGTGTCCCACCAATTGCGAACATGACCAGATTCTGCCAGGTCAACTGCAGCACCCCGGCCTGCTCAATGAGTTTGTGCCAAATGTCCATTGCTCAGGGGTTGATGGTAATGATCGGCATGCCACGTGACACAGTCGCACCCAGTACGGCGTCGACACTCCCTACTCGACCGTCGCACGGGGCCTTCACATCGTGCTTCGCCTTCATGGCCTCCACGGCGGCGACCACCTGCCCAATTCGGACGGCGTCACCGAGCTTCACACGAATTTCAACCACCTCAACTTTGCCATCAAATGGCGAGTAAACGGCCATTGCTTATCCGTTTGCCGAAGTTGGTTTGGACATCTGCGCCGCCGGTGGGTCAATAATCACGTTGAACGTTCGCTTACGGCCATTCTCTTCAATCGTGCAAGAGGTAGTGATGCGTTCTCTGAATGCCGAAGTTTTCTGCACACCCTCAACGGAGGAGTCCCCGCTTTTCGACTTGAGCGGGAGGTTGATCGGGGTTTGCTGGGCAGCAGCCGAATGCCTTCGTTCAGCTCCATATTGCGGCCCGGAACAATCGAGGCGGCCACCAGAAAAATATTTTCGTCGGTGAGTGTCAGGTTGCGTTCGGAGAGCGCCTGTTTCGCCTGTTCTACGGAATCGGGCGCCGCTTCGAGCGGGTCTCCGCTAAATGGTTGTTTGTTCAGTTGTTCCGCCGTGATCTTGACTACCACCGGGTCGGGAGCGAGCGGTGGTTTCCCAAAATAACCCAGCACCGCCTTGCCATAACCCGCCTCGATCTTTTTCCAACGTCCGTGCAGGACATTGTTGAATGCCTGCAACCAGTATTGCTGACTTCCGGGCGTGACACTCGTCTAGGCACCTGCCGCCTTCACCACCACGGGGAAGTCTGCCAGGACATCACTGTATTTTTCAAAAATGCCTACTTCCTTCATCATGTGGACGTTGGGACCAATCGCACCACCGGGCATTGGAAATCCGACCACGCGCGCGTCGGGAGTCGTCGTGACTGGATCAAAATCATACTCGCTCAATCCCTCCTCCAGCAGGTTCTCGATCTCATGCATTCTGGAATGATCGATGTCCAGCGAGTAACCGGGGCCCTTCAACGCGTGCCACATCGATCTCACGTCCGGCTGGACCGTGCCGCTCGCCAACGGCCAGACAGCTGAGATCGATTCCGTCCGCGCCGCCCACCAGCGCGGCCATGTAACACGCGATCGCCATGGATGCGGTGTCGTGCGTATGCATCCACAACGGTATCTCGGCCGGCAGCAGCGCGCGAATGCCCCGGGTCGTTTTGTAGACTGTCCTAGGATCTGTCGTCCCGGAAGCGTCCTTCAGGCAGACCGAATCGATCCGGATATCGCGTTTCAGCAACTGTCGGATAACATTGATGTAGAATTCCGGAGTGTGTACTTCCGTCGATGCAAATGGCAGCCCCATCAACGCGACGCACACCTGATGATGCCTCCCAGCTTCGACGATCGGGCGGCCTGTTTTCTCCAGGTTGTCCACGTCGTTCATGTAATCGAAATTGCGATCCCATGTTGTGCCGTGTTTCTTCATCAGCTTCGCCTGAAAATCGAGAGCGCGAAGTCCCTGCGTCGTGAGTGTGACGCCGGAAACCGATCTCGTGAGAATCTGCAAATCGACGTCCGGCCCGACCGCCTCCCGCATTTTGTCCATGCAGTCGAACGGACTTTCTCCGACGTAAAAATAGGGAGCCTGAAAACGCGCGCCACCGCCGAACTCAAAGTGCCGAATCCCCGCCCCAGCGGAGGCCTCCATCGCGGGCAGAATGTCCTTCAACCGCGTCTTGCCGCCAAAAAAAACTTTGCAGTCCGTCACGAAAGGGCGTGAACATGACCCGCACTTTTTTTTCGGTGTTAATGTGGAGCATCAGCTTCAGCGCCTCTCTTGGTTCACTTCTTCAACGGCGACCACTTTGGCGCCGGGAAACCGTTCAGCCACGGCCCGTTGAATGACCTCGGCCATCACCTCGTGATCGGCTCTGCGCGCAGGGAACAGCCGGGCGATCAACCGGATCACCAGCGCTTCAAAACCGAGCAATGCCATCACCGCCGCGAACGCGATGGCACAAATCAACAATAGGTTTGGTTCGTTCATCTCCACAGTCCAGCTGTTCGGCTATGACGCTAATCTGAAGCCGCCCGGCCCGGACAATCGAATCCTGACATATGCCAGCCGTTTCTTGCCATCCGAATCCGAACCGCTAATTCCCAGCCACGCGAAGTCCCCCGTTTCGGATGAGTTCCGGACAGCCTTCAACTTCAATCGACAAATCCGGACGCACGCTAATCAACCGACCGCTGGCAACCAGAGGCGTTTCAGAACCAGCATCAAAACTCTCCGGAAACACTTCGACCTAGCTGCCAACTCCTCCGAGTCGCTCTTGATAAGCCCGGTAAATTGTAGCTCTCCCCGCGCGGTCACGCATTTCGCGAATGCGGACAGCAAGCGTTTTCAGAAGTTCACGAAACACAGTTGGCTGCGCCACATCGATCCCCTGCCCGGCCCACCCGTCGTCGGCCAGTGCTGGCGCGGCTCCGACATTCAATCCGATGCCCAATACGAACGACGTGATCTGCTCGCCGTCCACTTGCGTCGCAACTAGCGAGCCCAAAATTTTGGAATGGTTCAGGCGGACGTCGTTGATCCATTTGATCCACGGCGTCGGAATTTCCGCGCTTCGATCTGTAGGAACGACATGACTGAATAGGGAAATGAGAGCGTCGGTCACGGCGACCGTGGGCAGCATGCTCAGCGTGGGCCGCAGTCCGCCGCGTTCAACGTCATCCGGCAGTACGAACTGAGGTGAAGGTTCCCCGGCAGCGCCTTCCAGACGCGATTCCGGTTCCCATGAAATCCCGACCCGCGGATTGCGAGACACGCGAACGCATCCGGCAGATCAAGATTCTCGCGCGAGCAGGCCCCCAGCTCATCAAATTGAGATCGGCTGGAATCTTGAATCAAGAGGGCCGAATTCCAAAAAACGTCGATGGAGTTTGAAACTGGATCGGAAATTCGCAGCTCGGTTTGCCGGCTGAACCGCGACCATAAAGCGCACTCAGCCGGGGAAAGGGAAGACACTGGAACAACTGATGAACCGCATGGCAGAAACTCCGGATCAACCGCTGTTTCAGCAAGCCGGTGCATTTCAGATGCTCATACCTTCCGGGTGATGTTCACTCCCAGTCTCAGCAAGCGCTGCGCCTCGGCTGCTGATCGTGCCTCGGCGTAGATGCGGAGGATCGGTTCCGTGCCGGAGCCGCGAAGCATCAGCCAGCTTCCATTTTCGGCGACGTATTTCACGCCGTCGTACGATTTGACGTCCGTGAGTTTCGAACCCAGCAATTTTGTCGGCGGATTGGATTTGCAGAAGTGCATCAACGTCTCACGTTTTTCCAGCGGGAAATGGGCGTCGATGCGGGCGTATTCGTGCGGACCAAATTGTTTCACCAGATCGGCGATCAGCCGGTTGAGCGGCTTCTTCTCCGTGGCCAGCATCTCCAGCAACATCATGCCGGCCAGAATTCCGTCGCGTTCCGGTATATGACCAGGGAAACCGATGCCGCCGCTCTCCTCGAAGCCCAGCAAAACATTGCCCTTCAACATTTCGGCACAGATGTATTTGAAGCCAACACCCGTCTCAACGAGTTCCAACCCGTAATGTTCGCACATGCGATCGACCATCGAAGTGGTCGTCAGCGCCTTGATGACGCGGCCGGTCGCCTTGCGATTGTGGATGTAATGATGCAGCAACAGACAGATCAGCTGATGCGTCGAAAGGTAGTTTCCGCGACCGTCCATGCCGCCGACGCGGTCTGCGTCGCCATCCGTCACGAGACAAAGATCGTGCGGGTGTTTCGCCAGCAGTCGCTGGCTGTTGCCGTAGTTCTTCTCAATGGGCTCAGGGTTGATCCCGCCGAAGTTCGGATCATGTTCCGCATTGATTGTGGTGACCTTGCAGGTGGTGCCCGCGAGCAGTTCATCGAAACATCCTGCCCCGACACCATACAACGCCTCGTGCGCAAACTTAAGCTTGGACTTTGAGATGAGCGGAAAATCAACGAGTTTCCTGATCGCTCGGTAATGCGCCGGACGCACGTCTTTCAGGGTGATCGCCTTGGTCTTCCGGGCCTCGTCGAATGCGAGCTTCTTTACCGGAGACCGGTCAAGCCGTTTCTCAATTGCCTTGCAGATTTCCGGATCGGCCGAACCGCCGAACCACGCCTTCACTTTGAACCCGTTGAACGCCGGAGGATTGTGGCTCGCCGTAATCATCACACCGCCGACGGCTTTCAGATCCTTCACCGCCTGTGACACCGCCGGAGTCGGCGTCGGCGCATCGGTCAGCACAACTTTGAAACCGTTCCCGGCAAACACCTCACTGACCCGCTGCGCAAACTCGCCGGAGAAAAAGCGCCGGTCAAAGCCAACCACGATCAGGGACTTCGTTCCATCGATCGGATGGATCCGCCAGTAGTCGGCGGCGGCCTGGGCAACGCGTTCAACGTTGGCAAATGTGAAGTCCTCCGCTATGACGGCACGCCAGCCGTCCGTTCCAAATTTGATCTCTGCCATGATGATCTGGTATTCGGTTGAAAATTCAGTCCTGCCGTCGTGCCGCGGTGACTTCGCTCCGCATTTTCTCGACCGCCCATTTCATATTGCGGTGCTTGAACAGCCCGGTCCCGCTTACAAACGTGTCCGCGCCCGCGTTCGCACAATCAACCGCTGTTTGAAAATTGATCCCGCCATCGACCTCAATCCGGTAGCTCAAATTCTGATCCCGCCGCCACGCGTAGGCCTGCTGGATTTTGGTGAGGGTTTCCGTAATGAACGACTGGCCTCCAAACCCCGGGTTTACCGTCATCACCAGCAGCAGATCAATTTCTTTCAGGAGCGGTTTCGCCGCTGACATGCTCGTGGGCGGATTGATGGCCAGCCCGATCTTCTTCCCAAGAGACCGGATTTTCCAAATCAAATTGGGAACTTGATCGCCGAGTTCGGCGTGAATCGTGATGAGATCCGCACCGGCCTTGGAGAACGGTTCGAGCAGGATCTCCGGGCGGGAGCACATCAGATGAACGTCGAGAAAGAGTTTCTTTGAAGCCGCCCGGACAACCTTCGCGGTGTCGGGACTGAAGGAAAGGTTGGGCACGAAATGCCCGTCCATGATGTCGAGGTGAAGCCATTTCGCTTTGGCCTTTTCGGCGCGCAAGACCTCGGCGGACAGGCGGCCTTGATTTGAGGCCAGCAGGGACGGTGCGATGATCATTCGCGGCAGGGTACGATTTGGAGTTCGGTCAGGTCAATGACGAGCGAGCGTCAACTCAGGCCGGAGACGGGGCCGGTGTTCCGAGCCCGGGAAGCTCCGGAGGTTTCGGCTTCACGACTTCCGGCAACGTGGTCGCCGCCTGCGCGCCCGTCGGTGGATCCACTTGCCGGGATTCCGGTGCCGGCGGGTCGAATCGACCGGTCCGAACGATGTCCGCAACCTGTCCTCCATCCAGAGTTTCATACTCGAGCAATGCCTTCGCAATCAGCTCAAGCTTGTCACGATTGGCGGAAATCAGTTTTTCAGCCCGATGACAGGAATCATCGATAATACGCCGCACCTCCGCGTCAATCTCAAGAGCGGTCTGCTCGCTGTAATCCTTGCGGCGGCCCATGTCGCGGCCCATGTAATATTCGTCTTCGCTGCCGTACTGGACCATCCCCATCTTCTCACTCATGCCCCACGAGCAAATCATGGATCGAGCCATGTTCGTGGCCTGCTGAATATCGCTTGAAGCACCGGATGAAATGTCATCGGTGATGATCTCCTCCGCAATCCGCCCGGCAACCATCACCGTGATCTGATCGAGGCATTCCTTGCGTTTGTGAGCCAGGACATCGCGTTCTGGAAGAAACATTGCGGCACCGAGATAAGCCTGTCCGCGCGGAATGATCGTCACCTTGTGCAGCGGATGGGTATGATCGAGCAAAACATTGACGAGCGCGTGCCCGCCCTCGTGCCAGGCGGTGGTCTGCTTCTCCTCTTCGGACATCGCCATGCTGCGGCGCTCGCGGCCCCACCGGACTTTGTCACGGGCCTCCTCGAGCTCGGTCATGCCCACGGCTTTCATGTTGGTACGGGCGGCCAGCAACGCCGCTTCATTCAGGAGATTGGCAAGCTCGGCACCGGAAAATCCGGGAGTGCCACGGGCGATCACGCTGAGGTTGGCCGCCGGTTCCAGTTTGATGTTCTTGGCGTGGACCTTGAGAATTGCTTCGCGACCTTTCACGTCGGGCAGACTCACGCTGACCTGACGGTCAAACCGGCCCGGTCGCAGCAACGCCGGATCAAGAACATCGGGACGATTGGTGGCCGCGATGATGATGATGCCCTCCTGCGTGTCGAAACCATCCATCTCGACGAGCAACGCATTCAAAGTCTGTTCGCGTTCGTCGTTGCCACCGCCCATTCCGACTCCGCGGCTCCGGCCCACCGCATCAATTTCATCGATGAAGATCAGACAGGGCGTCGCCTTTCGCGCCTGTTCAAACATGTCGCGAACGCGGCTCGCGCCGACGCCGACAAACATCTCGACAAAATCTGAACCGCTGATGGTGAAGAACGAGGCGTCGGCTTCACCAGCGATCGCCTTGGCGATGAGCGTCTTACCGGTGCCAGGAGGTCCGATCATCAAAATGCCCTTGGGAATGCGTCCTCCAAGTCGCTGAAATTTTTTCGGGTCCTTGAGAAATTCGACGAGTTCGGAGACCTCCTCCTTCGCCTCTTCAACCCCGGCCACGTCCTTGAACGTCACCTTGTTCTTCTCCTTGGACAACATGCGGGCCTTGCTCTTGCCAAAGCTGAGCGCGCCCTTGCCGGCGGAACGGATCTGGCGGATCAGAAAAAAGTAGATCAGGCCGACGATCAAAACGAAGGGCAAAAGCGAATAGAGGAACCCGAGCAGCATCGTGTTGGGTTCGTCCGTTTCAAAACCGGAGGCCAGAAGCTTCTCTTGAAATTCATCGGTCAGCGGTTCCTTGGTGCGGAACGCGAACAGCGCCTCCTTGCCGGTCGTCGGGTCATTCTGCCATGCACCTTTGTAAGGAGTGGCCTCACCTGTTTTTGGGTCCTTGTCCCAACTTTTCCCGCCATCCGCCCGTTTCCGGAACTTGCCGGTGACTTCGCGGCGGTCCGGTGATTGCGGATAAAAAGTGATCTTGCCCGCCTCAATGGCCCCCGCTTCAAACGCCTGCTTGAACTCGATGTAATTCCATTGCTGGATGTTTTGCTGGACGCGGTCCTTAAAGAAAAACAGTAGCGGGATGGTTCCAATAATGACGATCCAGAGAATCCACGCACGCGGCGGCAAATAGTCACCACTGCGGCGATCCTTCTGATCGGGTCGATTTCGATTGTTCTCAGCCATGTCGTTTAAAAGCTGGCGCAAGCTATCATGGCGTCAAATTGGCCGCAACCTGTTTGGTTCCGCGTATTTTTGAGCTCGCTGGTTGCACCGGGGGTGGCTGAAGAACGGACATTTCTACGGTATTTTTCGCGAGGCGAGTGCCGCTCTGCGGGCGTCCCCGGAAACCGGAGCGGAAGAAACGCACCTCGCCGACTGCTTGTATTCAGTCCGGATGACCGAGCGGCGGCAGATAAAGGTTCCTCGACCGCCCGGGCAATAGCCCCATGATGGGCTGATCACGCGCCGGGGTCAGCTTGACAAATCCGTAACCCGCGCCGAGTTCGATGTTCATGGCACACTTGTTTGACGAAGCCCCCCCTTCAATCTACTCCGGGCCACTTGCCTCCTGCTGTACCTGATCTCCACGCCCCGGCAATCGGATCGGCACATCGATCGACGGCGCGTCTCCGAGCATGTTGCGGTGGGACCAGCCAACATACGTGATCTCGCCTGTCTCCATGTTGATCTCAATATCAGCATTGGAAAGAAACCGGTGCTTCGCATCCTTCTGATACCAGCCCAACGTCAACCGTGGAATCAACGGCGGCTCAAAGCCCGGCGTGTGCGGTTTGTGTTGGCGGGTCGGAGGCCCATCGATTCCCAAGGAAATCACGGGCTCTTCGAGCTTTCCGAAGAGCGCGCGCGCTTGACCGCTTCCTCATCAGTGACGTTCCAGGGGCCTTTGAAGTCAGCGATCAGATAAGGCCGGTTGGCGGTGGAAAACGCGCCAGGTGCCTTGTAACGGGTGATGCGGTCAAACTTGTAGACGAACGTCAAGCCGTTGGTGAGCGTGATCAGCGTGTCCACGCCGGTCGGTTCGAGAACGTGGTCGAACCGCGCGACCGAATTGGTCGTGAGATCGCCCGCTCCCAGGCCCGTTTTCCTCAGAAACTTATTTGCCGCATTTAGCGAGAGAGGCCGCAGATTCCGGATGTATTCCGGGTTGATGGGCGGCAAGTTTTCATTCAACCGCGAATCGGTTGAAGACGTTGGTTCGGGAACGCCCACTTTGGGCGGCGGGCGATTGAGATTGCGGTTAGAAAAATAAATCCGGGTCACCTCGCCATTCTCTCCGTCAATCTCGATTCTGGCGCTCCGGCTAGCACCCTCGGGACTCGTCCAAGTCACCAGATAATGCGGAATCATTTTTCCACGGTCCGCATTTGAACGAGTCGGACCCTGCACCTCGGGCTCGAGTTCGGCAAAGACGCTCTCCAGCGAATGGCCGAGCCGCTGGATGGTGTCGCGCGCAACTCGAATCGCCTCACTGCGGGAAAGTCTTACCGCACCGTAAAATCTGGGGATCTCGTCGGGATTTTGAAGCGTGAAATAGCTGTTGGTTGTCTCGTAGAGGTCTACGTGCCCGTCTTCATATGCCAGGTAGCTTCCATTGGTCAAATACAGCACACCACCCACATCTCCGACCCGATTGTTGCAGGCGAACCTCTCGATGGATTTACGTGCCAACGGCAACTCAATTGGCAGCCCAAGGTGCCGGACAAAATCCGAAAACTCCGGCAACAATACGCGCTCCACCGCACCGGAGTATTCTGGGGTCACTTCAAAACGAATGGCACCGTTCAGTTCCACGCAGCTTCCAAACGCGATCCACACCTCGAGGATCGTCGTCATCAGGCAAAGCTTACGGCTGCCAGTCCTGCTTTTGGTTGTATTCATTGAATTTAATAGGGCTATAGCCTGTAATGAACAGTAGCTCGTCAAATCTAGATTGGTCCGCAATCCACAACTGTGACGCTCCTTGCCCCGGCGGGGTCCAGCCGTGAAGTCTTGCATAGTTTAAAGAATCTTTGAGTCCATGAATCCCTATTTGCCCCGGTCCACTGACCGATTGGCTCCAATAAGCAAAGAACTCGCTTCTAAACGCTTTGAATGATCCCCAGTTTCCAAATCCATCCATACCGACCGAGATCGGCTCACGCCACCCGACGTATGCCGATGGACGCGGACGTTGCCCGACAGGCGCACCCTGGTAAATCGTAGGATTGGTGACTTCTACAACGAAAATAGCGAAGGCGGCGGGCCATTCAGGAACCCCTGTTTCGCAGCCATCAAGGAAGACAAATCGATAACCTGATCTCGATCCAAAATACTTTTTGCGAAACGCGGCCATCTGATTCGAATCCAGAAACGCCTGTGAGCCCAGTTCGGTCTTGGTTCTTGCCCCGACTTCACGTAGTTGCCCGCCGATGAGTTCCGTATCCGGAACGTCTCCTCCGATCCTGTTTCTAAATCCGTGACCGTTATAGTAGAGATTTCTTGAAGCTGGATTTGAGAGCAGGCTCTTAAACGCAGTCCATCGGTTATTTCGTATGTTTTGTATCCCCTGCAGGTCCGTTACAGATCCGTAGGGCTGAGGATTACCGTACATCGCATTGCCATCCGTAAAATACAAACTGAAGGCCTCCACGGCGGCACCTGAATAAGTCGCTGCTCCGCCGACTACGTTCTTCAGTTGGTCCAGATAGATTTGTTGGTCGAGGTAGGAAGATTCGTATCCAAGAAATGCGTCCATGGCTGCCACCACCCAGTTTCCCGACGACGGAAATTCAACAAACGATTTCTTACCCCAACCCAACAGTGCGATCGGTGTCGATTGCACGGTGATGTCAAAACTGAATGACGGGTCTCCATTCAAATTTCCCCGAACGTTTCCTTGATAATCTGTCAAATTCCAAGTCGAGTTCAAATTTCCTTGTGAATCTGTTTGGCCCGATAGTGTCTTTATCCCCGTTCCCAAATGGTCTCGGACGGTGATCGAAAAAGAGGTGTTCGCCTGACTAGTCCTAGCCCTGATCACATATGCGGAATTCCCAATCGTATCATTCCAGTCCGGATAGCGGATCGCGCTGCTAGTCTGGACCGGGACCACGGGAGTAAGTAGTTGGATCCCATCGCCGTTTTTCCCCAACAAATCGTTACGAAGAAACGAAACCTTTGCCTGCACAGTGTGGGGACCGTTCTCCAATCGGTCAAATTGCACAATTGGCCCGGCCTGAAGATAGGGCATATTCCACGGGCTCGGAATCTCGGAAGGATCGAACTTGTCACCATTGATGAGAACGCTCATGCTGGTGTAGGCAAACCGATAGTCACCAAGGTCAATTGGCAGAAAATACGTCCCCTCCAGAACTGTGGTCGCAGTGGCGGGTGGCAGTTCAATCTTCGTGAGATAGGAGTCAATACTCATCACGCTGTTGAATCCGGGTATTCCATTCTTCCATGCTTTCAAGATCAACGCCTTGGCACCGTCCACCTGCAACTGCTGGCCGGACAGAATTATCTCATCGGACTCCGAGATGTCGTAGAGAGAATCGAATGCGTCGACCAGCCGGTACCGCATCTTCACCCCGGGCGCCGGGCCGGTCACGGTGACCATCTGCGCGCCATCATAGACGTTTCCCGGCGGATCAACTGCAGGCGGGGCGAGGCCGCCCGAGCAGCCGGTCATGTACGTCGTGGAGCCCGGAATGACCTTGGACAGCGTGTATTGGCAGGGAAATCCATAATCGTAGTAGGCCTGGGCCACATCGCACATCGTGAGGTTGCTGCCATACACGTCCGTGTAGTAGCCGGTGACGGCATAATAGCAGCCCAGAAACTGGCAGTTTTGCACATAGTGCGACGCGGGGCTCGAATAGTCGCGAAACGCGATCTGGCAATATCGGAACTGAAGATTGCGGACGTACCCGCCCGACACATTGTAAAGGTCCAGTGCCGCGTTGGCGTAGTAGCCGGAAATCTGCCCGGTCGAACCCGGCACGGGCCCGCCGATCGAGTCGTCGTCACGCGCGGTGAAGACCGCCACGCCGGAAGCCGGGGTGTTCAGCTGGCCCGATACGGTGATCCCGGCACCGGGCGCAAATTTCACCACGGCCCCGTCGTAAATCGTCAGGGACTGGCTCACTGACACGTAGCCAGGGATGTAGTAGGTGTTCATTGACACCAAGATGGAGGGTCAGCACCGACGTCACCAGGTAGTAATCGATGAACGAAGCCACTTTCGCGGTAGGGATTCGCCGACACGAGCATCTCCCTTCGAGGGCGGTGTCCAGCAAAGGATTGGGCAACAACCGCTCGGGACTCACCCGCAGGTTCGTGCCACCCGGAAGACCCGGCGCGGCATTCATGGCGGTGAGCTCTTTCTTGATCGCATCGTACTCGACGGATTCGATCAGCAGGCTTCTCCCGCCCACCTGTTCCCAGCGCTTTCCCACCGGATGTGAATCTTCCCCGGCCGTTTTCTGTTCGCGCCCGGTGGAGAATGCCCGGCCCCGCGTCATCTGCAGGGAACCAAAGACGAGCTACTCGTCATTTACCTTTCGGAACATGCCGGCCTTGAGCGTTGTGATCCGGTTGGTCCTGGCAACCGTCCCAGCCGTCCGGTTTGTATGGCTCTCAACGATCTCAATCGTCTCAAAGTAAGAACCACCCTCAACAACCCGGCTGGTCTGGTTAGTGAGCTGTGCTTGAAGTGAAATGGAGGCGCTCAGCGCCAACCCTGTGAGAAGAATGTTTAGTTTTTTCATACAGGTTCCTTGCTTCCCGAAAAACTTCCTTGGGAACGATATTCGTCGTCTCCTCTCCCGACTGATTTCGTCAAGGTTATTTCAGAGGATTGAGATTCGACTCGCCGGTTGCAATGACGCCCGGTTTTCGTCATCGTTCCGCGCTTTGAAAACCATGCAGACAACACCGCTCACTCTCGGTCATTCGCCCGATCCGGACGATGCCTTCATGTTCTACGCGCTGGCGAAGGAACTCATTCCCACGCACGGGTTTCGCTTCGAACACACGCTGCAGGACATCCAAACTTTGAACGAACGTGCCACCCGCGGCGAACTCGACATCTCCGCGATCAGCATCCACGCCTACGCTTACGTCAGCGACCAGTATGCCCTGCTCCCAAGCGGTGCGAGCATGGGCGACGGCTACGGCCCGATGCTGGTTGCGAAGCAGAAATTTACCCGAGAAGAGATTGCCGACAAGAAAATCGCCGTCCCCGGTACCATGACCAGTGCGTTTCTAGCGCTTCAGCTGTGGACCGGCAAACCGGCCGCCGAGCTTGACTACGTGGTCGTGCCGTTCGACGAAATCTTTGCCACCGTCAACTCCGGAAAGGCGGATGTCGGACTGATCATCCACGAAGGCCAGCTCACCTATCAGAACGAGGGGCTCATTCTCTGCGAAGATTTCGGAGTCTGGTGGGGCTCGGAGAACGACGGCCTGCCCCTGCCCCTCGGCGGGAACGTGATTCACAAACGATTCGCGCCCGCCATCCGCAAGACCATTTCCGATGTCTTGGAGGCGAGCATCCAATACAGCCTGGACCATCGCAAGGAGGCGGTCGACTACGCACTTAAATACGCCCGGGATATGGGCGTCGAGCTGGCCGACAAATTCGTGGGGATGTACGTCAACCACTGGACGCTCGATTACGGTGACAAGGGACGCGAAAGCATCCAGAGATTCCTCGGCCGCGCGTTCGATGCAGGCATCATCCCGCACCGACAGGAACTGGAATTCGTGAGTTGAATGGCGAGCCCCGTTCAGTAACCCCGCAAGTTCCACTCCTCGACCAGATCACCGGGAATTTCGTCGAGAAACCGCGAACGCCTCTGCATCGCGTCGCCACCGTAGCTGGCCATCGTGCGCATGAACGGCCAGCAGAGATAAAGTTCCTGCTTGGCCCGGGTCACCGCCACATAAAACAGCCGCCGCTCCTCCTCCACGCCCGCGTCATTTCCCATGGATCGCTCGGACGGAAACAGGCCGTCGCACAGCATGATGACGAACACGACCTGAAACTCCAGGCCCTTCGCCTGATGAATCGTCGAGAGCTTCACCCGTTCATCGTCGTCGTTTTGGCGGGATGATTTGTCCGCCTCCGCTTCAATGTTTGTGAGGAGCGAAAGCTGCGTCAAAAACTCGGTCGTGTCCGCGAACTGCATTGCGAAGTTCGCCAACTGTTCCACGTCGTCCAGCCGCTGACGCCAGTTTGTGTGGGCCTGTTCGAGGTAGTCGTCGTAGCCCGCGTCCACGACCAGCTCGATCATCTTCGTCGGGCTCGACCGGATCGCCTCATCTTCCAACTGCGAAATCGTCGCCGCGAACTGCGCCCACGCGATTTCCGCCTTCTTCGGCGCCGATTTTGAAATGGCCATCAGCTTCGCCGCGTTCGCCGATTCGTCCGGGCCGCGTGATTCCACGGCGCCCTGTTTTTTTAACAACTCCCACAGTTTCTCCGCCGTTTTTCCGCCGACGCCCGGCAGCATCAGGACCAGTCGTTTGAAACTCAGTTCATCATCCGGATTGTTGACCCATTTCAGGTAGGCGGACACGTCCTTGATGTGGGCCTGTTCAAAGAAGCGGATGCCGCTCGTGATCGAAAACAGAATGTTCCGCCGCGTGAGTTCGAGCTGGAGTTCGAGCGCGTGGAAGTGCGCCCGGTACAGCACCATCATGTTTTCCAACGGCGTGCCTTCGTCTCGCAATTCCAGCATTCGCTGCGCAATAAACGCGGCCTGCTGGTGCGCGTTGTCGCAGGCGACCATCACCGGCTTGCCCCCCGAATCGCGGGCCGGTTCCAGCACTTTGGTGAACTGCTCGACGTTCTCCGCGATGACTGCGTTGGCCACGTCCAGAATCTCCGGCGTGCTCCGGTAATTCGTCTCGATCTTGAACACGCTGGTGTTCGGGTGCCGCTTGGGAAAATCAAGAATGTTCCTGAAATCAGCACCGCGCCACGAGTAGATGCTCTGCGAATCATCGCCCACGACCATCACGTTTCCGCTGCCCGCCGAGACCAGTTCAATGATGTCGCTTTGGATGCGGTTGGTATCCTGATATTCGTCGACCAGCACGAACTGGAACTTTCTCTGATAATGCTGCCGGACCTGTTCGTCTTCTTCCAACAGCTTCAGCCAGAGTACCAGCAGATCGTCAAAGTCCATCACATTGGAGGCGCGTTTCCGCTCTTGAAACAGGCGCTCCACTTTCTCGATCAGGTCCGCGATGGGCGCAAACTGAGGATGCCCCTGTGCCAACGTTTCAGCAATGCTCAGACGTTGGTTGACCGCCATTGAAATCACGTTCTGAATCACGTCACCCTTCGGAAAACGCGACAGCTTGGTATCGATCCCGGCCGCCTCCACGCAGGTTTTGACTAGATCGACCGAATCCTCGCGGTCGAGGATGGTGAAGTCCGGACGGTAGTTCAGCCGGTCCGCATTTCGCCGAAGCACGCGCGCCCCGATCGAGTGAAATGTTCCGCCCCAGAGTTCGCGCATTTCACGGCCCAACAAATCCGCGACACGGGTCATCATTTCCTTCGCCGCCTTGTTGGTGAACGTGAGGAGAAGAATCCGGTCCGGCGGAATGCCCTGCTCCAGAAGATACGCCACCCGATACGTCAGCGTGCGGGTCTTGCCGGAACCGGCCCCGGCGATCACCAAAGCCGGACCGGGATTCGCGGTCACGGCCGCATGCTGCTGCGGATTGAGCTCCGCCGCGTAGTCAATCTTCAGATTGACGGGCGCATGGAAGGGTTCGACGACGTAGTCTCGCGGCATCTGCGGGAGGGTATTCGTTTCCGATTTGAGCGGAAGAAAAAACGGACCGGCGTCGGAACCACCAAAAATCCCGGTGTTTCGGGGCCCCAAAAGCTCAGGCGGACATTTCCGAATTGATATCCGCCGGTGGAACGTTAACTTACCCGCACGGTTCCCGACATCGGGGTTTTCTGTGATGAATGAAACGACGGTCATCCTGCCCGAGCTTGCCGCCTGGCTGTTGC
>JBDNGP010000199.1:0-34985 GCA_041689265.1 Verrucomicrobiota bacterium | reverse complement strand
TACGTCCTGGAGTTGAAGCTGTATCCCGGCAAATCACTGGATCATGTTCCGGGTCACAGCGAAACCATTGAACCGAAAACATTGCTGACCAGCAAGGTGGTGATCCCGGACACGGCTTCGGATGAACAGTCCTCGGCGCTTTCGTTGGGAGAACTGGCTGTCGGCAAGTAGACGGATCGCCGGGATGGGAGGAGAAGTAAACAGTGAGCAGTTGAAAGGGGAGCGTCGGCCGCTGGCCGGCTGCGCTCGGCGGCCCGCCGAGCGCTGACGCCCTGCAACTTTAGACAACCCTCGGGTGCGCAGGAAAGGACCCGGGATGAAGTCGTCGCCGGGCCGGCGACGACTGCCGGCGGGCCGCCGGCGCTCCCCATTGCAACTGCATCGTTCCGTAGAGCCTGCCCCGCTCATCGGAAAGCCGAAGAAATCAGTTGCCTGCTGCGGCTGGTCGAGGACGACACAGCCGCGCTCCGGAGCTTTCAGACAGTCTCTTAGTGGCGGGGCGAGGACATCGATGTCGCTCCAAATGTTCAAACCCAACCCCGGCTGCCGTTTGTGTTTCGTTGACAGAACGGAACCGGGCGCGGATATCCATGGGTCATGCACCGCTTCTTTACCCTCCTCGTTCTCGCTGTGGCGTTCACGACTTCCGCCGCCGCTCCGTCGGACGGTCGTTTCCTCTACATGAGCACGCCCGACGGCGCTCAGGCGGAGGGCAAATCCGGCAATGGCATCATGGTCTTTGACATCGATCACGGCCATCGGTTCGTGCGACGGATCGAGATTCCGATTTTCCAGGAGGGACTTCGCGGATTCCTCGGCAGCCAGAAACGGCACGCCGCCATTTACACCACGACCAACCAGCGCATGGGCTGCTTCGATCTTGAGACCGAGAAAATCCTTTGGGAGAAAACCTACGAACGCGGTTGCGACCGGGCCTGCATCACACTCGACGGAAAGAAAATCTACGTTCCGACCGGTTGGTGGTACAAGGGAGCTGACAGCGGTTTCCTGGTGGTCGATGCCGAGAACGGAGAGTTGCTCGAACGGATCAACGTTGGTCCCGGCGCCCACAACAGCATCGTGACACTCGACGGCAAGTGGGCCCTGCTCGGCACGGAGACGATGCTGACCATTTTTGACACGTCGTCGGACAAGGTGATTCGCCAGATCAAGGACGTCGGCGAAACTGGTGTGTTCCCGTTCACGTTCGACAGCCGGAACCAATACGCCTACGTCTGCCTTGGTAAGCATGTCGGCTTCGACGTCGTTGATCTCCAGACCGGAGCCGTTCCACACCGCGTGCTCGCCGGAGACGAACCGATTGCGCATCGCACCCACGGTGCCGCGTTGACGCCCGACGAAACCGAACTGTGGATCAGCGATCAGGATGGGAAGAAGCTTTTCATTTTTGACGCGACGCAAATGCCGCCCTCGCCGAAAGGCCAGGTGAACCTTTCCATCGGTGGCCACGGTTGGGTGACGTTCAGCCTGGATGGCCGCTTCGCCTGGACGCACACGCCCGATGTGTTTGATGCGCACACCAAGAAACAGGTGGCGACATTCCGGGATGAACACGGCAATCCGGTGGGCAGTTCCAAGTTTTTCGAGGTCCAGTTCAAGGACGGTCACGTCGTGGAAGTGGGTGACCAGTTTGGGCTGGGACGCAAGAACGCCCGGTGATTTGCGACCTTGGTGCCGGGATTAGGATTAGGATTAGCACCAAGAGCGCGTGGAGCGTGGGAATTCCCGACACGTTTCGGACCTCGCGCACATCCTGGTTCCGAGGAAAAGCGGTGCTGAAGACACGCGCATTCCAGACGCTACCTCGAGGAAGCGACCACCCAAAACCTCGCGAAGCATCTGGACTGCGGCGCGTTCACCGCCGCTCTTTCTCACGCAGGGCCCGAGGCATCTCGGAACCTCGCGACATGGCGCGTCATTCCGGCGTGATTCGAAAAATAAGCTTCACGCGCGCTTCGATCGAAATGGTTCCGGCAGAGATCGAAGAGTCGCCGGGGTTGCGGGCAGCGTCCTGAATTCCCGCGAATGCGCCCATCTTGGCTCCCCGGCTCTGGTACACATCGTTCATCGGCATGTCCTCCTCGATCGCCAGGGGTGCGTCGACGCGGGAACCCAGCGCTTCAGCCAGCGCAATTGCCTTGTCCTTCGCCGCGCGGACCGCCATCAGGCGCGCCTTGTTCTGGTGCTCGATTCGCTTGGAGGTGTCGAACCCGACGGAGTTCACGCTCACGTCAGCAAGGTTCGCCAAGCCGATCCAAAGATCGCGATACTGTTCCAGCTTGCCGGACTCAAAGACCACGGTGGTCGACGCGATGTAACCGTCCTTGTTCCGGTTCCCGTCCCGGTAAACCCAGTTCTCCGCGAGCGTAATTTGCGACGTTTGGATCTTGTCCTTGTCGATGCTCCGATCTTTCAGGAACGCGATCACGCCCGCGACCTTCTCGTCATGCGTTTTGGCGACCGCCGCGACTTCAGCCCCTTGCGTTGACACGGAGAGCATCCAGTGCATTTCGTCCGGGACTGCTTCGATGACCGCCGTTCCGTAGACGGCAACGTGAGGAATCTCCAGCTCTGCGGCCCGGACGGCAATCAGGCTGAGCATCAGTGCGGACAAGGTAAGTGTCGTTTTCATGGTGTTTTAATGATGTGAGAATGGTCGGCTGGAAGGCGGCTTTGTTCAATCAGAAATCCAATGGCGGAGGGCAGTCCGCTGAAACTGACCAGCCCGGCGACATAAGTCATCGCCGCGGCGTTGAGCACTTTTGAGATTCCAAGCACGTCGGTTTCGGCAACAAGACCGAGTTGGAGCAGCTGTTCCTTCGCGCGTCTGTCGGCGTCGAATTCAACGTGCAGTGTGGCCAGCCGGAACAGGGTTGCGACGGCGAACAGACTGATGCCGATCGGCAGAACGGCGTGCCCGGCGGAAGAATTCACGAACAGCCCGATGAGAATGAGCGTGATCGAAAGTGGCGTGGCGACACCGACCAACGGAATCAGGCGCGCGCGATATCTGAACATCCGGCAGCCTTCGCGATCCTGAAGAGCGTGTGCGGCTTCGTGTGCGGCGATGCTGACTGCGGCGATCGATTTGCCCTGGTAGTTTTCTGATGAAAGGCAAAGCTGGTTTTTCAGCAGATCGTAGTGATCCGTGAGGTGACCGGGTGTTTCGATGACGGGAATTTCGGCGAGTCCGTTCGAGTCGAGAATCCTGCGCGCGGCCTCAAACCCCGTAACGCCGGACTCGGTTCGCACTCCGAGATGTTTTTCATACGCCCTGCGCAGTTGAATCGATGCGACCCAACCCGGGACAATACCGAAAAATAAGAAGATCCAGAACATCACGCCGAATGATAGGCGTGGAGGAACGGGTGTCAATCTGGAGCCGGTCAGGGGGCGTTTGAAAACGTGGGGGGGTGGGCGCTCCGATTCAGAAAGGGACGGCCCGGCGACGTTCCCACGGAGCCCTGATCACAAAGCTACAGCGGAGCGGGCGTCCTTAACCTGCCCTCTTGGCCTCCGCTGCGAGTTCGGCTTCAAATTCCGCCTCCAGCTTGGCCTGAGCCTCCGATTCACTCGTCTTGAGAGCCTCTTTGGTGGCGGCCTGCTGGGTCCCGAGCTTCTCGGCTTTTGCGGCGTCTCGAGCTATGCGCTTTTCGTATTTCTTCTGCTCACGCTCCCGGCGCTTGTGGTCTTTGCTTGGTGTGGAAGCCATCGGTAAATTTCTTGTTTAGATGTGTAACAAGCTAATCCAGCTCGTTTCGGAGGCGACATCAGTCGCCGCAGCAAGCCATACGTTTCGACCGTAGTTCAAAGCAACAAAAAAACTGCGCGAGTTTGAGAGCCGTCTGAAGCAGATTGCTAAACTGTTGTTGTAGCGGGTGACAGAGAGTTTGCGCGGGTGAGCGGTTGTCGGTCACTAGGATTGTCGTTATAAGCAGCCATGTCTTTTTCTTTTCTTAATCTGTCGGATCCGCTGATTCGCGCGACCGGTCAATGCCCGGCACCGACGGCATCGGGGGCCGTCGCAAGAGCGGGAAACACAAACTGCGCGAAGCGGCCGCCCCGGAAAAGCATGCCCAGCTGACGCAGTGATCATGGCCAGCCCGAACAAGAAGAACACTGTGGAACCCGAAACCTTCCATCCACGAAATCCGCACGCGGGGCGATACGATTTCGCGGCGCTCCGCCAGTCGTGCCCCGAACTGGAACGCCATCTTCGGCCCAATCCGGCGGGTGATCACACCATCGATTTCGCCGACCGCCAGGCCGTGGTTTGTCTGAACCGGGCGTTGCTCGCACACCATTATCAGGTGCTGCACTGGCAGATTCCTCCCGGCTATCTCTGCCCGCCGATTCCCGGACGCGCGGATGCCATTCACCATCTCGCCGATCTGTTGGCGACCGGAGAAGACGGAGACGTTCCGACCGGCAAGAAAGTGAACGTACTGGATATCGGCACCGGCGCGAACTGCATCTACCCGATCATCGGCAGCCGGAGTTACGGATGGAGTTTCGTCGGGACAGACATTGATCCCATCGCGATCAAAACGGCGCGCGCCATTGTCGCGGCAAACCCCGGCCTCACGAAGTTGGTGAAGATCGTTCAACAGAAAGATCCGTCCTCGATTTTCAGGGGCGTCATCCACAAAGCCGATCACTTCGATCTGACGATGTGTAATCCGCCGTTCCATTCCTCGATTGAAGAAGCGCACGCCGGCACCCGGCGAAAGGTGAAGAACCTTGGCGGAAAGAATTTCACAAACATTTCCGCTCAATCAAACTTTGGAGGCCAAAACACGGAGTTGTGGTGTCCGGGCGGCGAACTGCAGTTTGTCACCGGGATGATCCGGGAGAGCGTGGAGTTCGCGGCGCAAGTGCATTGGTTCACGTGCCTGATCTCAAAAAGCGAGAATCTGCCGCCGCTGAAAAAGCTTCTCGCGCAGGTGAACGCCAAACGAACCGAAGTCATCAACATGAGTCACGGGCAAAAACGCACCCGCCTCATCGCCTGGAGTTTTCAAAAACCCTGATCGTTGACCCTCAGCAACGGTAATCAGCGGTGTCCCGTCCGCACCGCCGCAGCGCACCACCATTACCTCGCAGAGATTTCGAGCATGCGTTCGATGGGAAGCCGGGCGCGCTTGATGATGTCGTCCGGCAGTTCGAGCGTGGGTGAGAGACTGGTCATGCAGTCGTGCAGTTTTTCGAGAGTGTTCATCTTCATGAATTTACACTCGTTGCACGCGCACTTGTCCGTGGGCGCGGGAATGAAAGTCTTGTCCGGGCACTCTTTTTTCAACCGGTGCAACATCCCGGCTTCGGTCGCGATGATGATGGATTTCGCGGACGTGTTACGACAGTAGCTGATCATTTTCTCCGTCGAACAAACTTCATCGGCCAGCATCTGCACGGCTTTCGTGCATTCAGGATGCGCAACCAGTGGCGCGTCAGGATGGGTCTCGCGGATGCGCGTGATTGCCTCGTGGGTCCACTCGATGTGTACGTAACAATTGCCCTTCCACAGCGTCATCGGCCGGCCCGTTTGTTCAATGACCCAGGCCCCGAGATTTTCGTCGGGCACGAAGAGCAGATCTTTGTCGGCGGGCGCGGCTTCAACAATTTTTTTGGCGTTGCCGCTGGTGCAGATCACGTCGCTCAACGCCTTCACTTCGGCGGAACAATTGATGTAGGCGATCGTGTAAAAATTCGGGTTGGTGTCCTGCAATTCCTTGAGCCTATTTGCGGGACAGCTTTCCTCCAACGAACAGCCGGCATCTTTGTCGGGCAGAATCACGGTCTTGTGCGGGTTCAAAATCTTCGCCGTCTCCGCCATGAAATGAACGCCGCAAAACACGATTACTTCGGCATCGGTCTTCGCGGCCTGTTGGGACAGGCCGAGCGAATCACCCACGTAATCGGCGACGTCCTGGATTTCCGGCACCTGATAATTATGCGCGAGAATGACGGCGTTGTGCTTCTTCTTCAGCGCAACAATCTCGCGGGACAGGCTGTCCAACCGGACGGAAGGCACCGGCTTGCGCACCGAGTTTGCTTCCACGCCGACGCCCGTCATTTCGTTCACATTAATCACGGGCGCAATGTAAGGGCCGGTTCGGCGTGGAGCAACTTGAATAGGAGGCACTTGAATAGGAGGCACTTGAATAGGAGGCACGGTGACGGCACGGGCCGGGTGCCTTCCGGAGCGCCGATCACCCGATCGGCAGGCGGAACGAAGTGACGGGATCGAAGAGCGCACGCGCGCAAGTTCGGCGTCTTGCTGCACACGGTGGGGACTCCAAACGCGAGGAACCGTTTGATGTCGATGAGGGGGTCGCCGGGGCGGTTCTTCCGGGCGGGCCATCGGCGAATCCGGATGCGCCGGTCCTGTGTTGCGCTCGGAATACTTCAACACGCCCACCAGCCGGCTCGGAGAGCCAGCGCTACCCCGCCCGCAAATCGGCCCGCCAGTGGACGTGACAATCCGTTGGTGTTGTCCCGGCATGCTTGCTATTCTGTCCGTATCCGTTATGAATAAAACCAAACTGATCGCCGCCGCCGTCATCGCCGTGCTGGGAATCATCATCATCGTGCAGAACACGGCTCCGATGGAAACCCGCATCCTGTTCTTCACCGTCACCATGCCGCGTTTCATCCTGCTGCTGATCACCGCGCTCCTCGGGTTCGCGGTCGGCCTGCTCTCGGCATTTGGTTTCAAGCTGAAGAAGAAAAAGGCTTGAGAAGAAATAGTCCCCGCCGCGTCTAGGAATAAAATATCCGCCGCGCTTGTCGTACCGCGACAGTTCCTCAATATTGATCCGCGAAACTTATGTCCCCTCCCCTGCTAAAACTGAACGGTGTCGTGAAGAACTACGAGATCGCCGGATCATCCGGCTCACTCAGCGTGCTCGACCACGTCGAACTTCAGCTGGAGCCAACGGATGCCGTCGCCATCATCGGCCCGTCCGGCTGTGGCAAAAGCACGCTACTCAACATCATCGGTACGCTGGATCGCGCGGACAGCGGCACCGTTGAACTGGCGGGAAAAAACCTCGATCAGCTCGGCGACCGGCAGTTGGCTGAAGTCCGGAATCGTCAGCTTGGATTCATCTTTCAATTTCACTATCTCCTGCCGCAATGCTCGGTCTGGGAAAACGTCCTCGTGCCGACGTTGGCCGCTGCGTCCGGCAAACAATCCGGCGTCGAAGATCGCGCAAAACGGTTGCTGGATCGCGTCGGGCTTGGCAGTCGATTGAACCATCGACCCGGCCAGCTTTCGGGTGGTGAGCGTCAGCGGGTCGCCGTCGTGCGTGCGTTGATCAACCAGCCCAATCTGTTGCTTGCCGACGAACCCACCGGCGCGCTGGATCGGCATAACGCGGAAGAGCTCATCAATCTCCTGCTCGAACTGAACCGCGAGGAAAACGTCGCCATGATCGTCGTCACCCACGCCCGCGAACTGGCAGACAAGATCGGTCGAGTGCTCGAACTGCGCGATGGCAAGCTGCACGAACTTCAGGCCGCCACCCGTTAGAAACCACCAATGGACACGAAGTCACACGAATTTCAAACAGGTGGGGCGAGTTCTCCGAACGAGCCTTCGGGCGTGAAGATAGATTTCCATCAGTCAGAACGCTTGAGCGTGAGGTGTTTCGCCGAAGGCTCGCTCGGAGAGACTCGCCCCACCAATATCTGTGTTCATCTGTGTCCATCTGTGGTCAAAAAGAAATGAATCTGTTCACGCTCATCCGCCGCAGCCTCACGTTCCACGCCCGGTCACACTTCGGCGTGCTGCTCGGTGCCGCCATTGGCAGCGCGGCGCTGATTGGTGCGCTCGTTGTTGGCGATTCCGTGCGGATCAGTCTGAAGGAAATGGCACTAAGCCGATTGGGCAAAACTCAGCTCGCGATGGCGTCCGGCGACCGTTTTTTCCGAACCGAGCTCAAAGGCGAAATGCAGTCTCAAGTCAGCGCAGATTCAGGAATTCAGTTCGCGGCGGCCATTCAAGTTCAAGGCACCGCCAATTCCGTTGATTCGTCCGCCCGCGCCAATCACGTTCAAGTGCTTGGCGTCGACCCGTCGTTTTGGAAGTTCGCCGATCAGCCTCCGACGTTCGGTTCAATTCCCGGGGACAAAGTGGTCTTGAATCAACCGTTGGCGATCCAGCTCAAAGTCGGCGTCGGCGACACCGTTTTGCTTCGTGTGCTGAAACCGTCGCTGCTCTCCCGTGATTCGGCTATCACGCCGCAGGACGATCTCGCCGTCGCCATGCGAGTGGAGGTTCACGCGATTGTCAGTGACGCAGAATTCGGCCGGTTCAGTCTGCGCGCGAATCAAATCGCTCCCTACAACGCGTTTCTCAATCTACAGTTTCTCCAGGGCAAGATCGATCTGAGCGACAAGTCGAACCTGCTCCTCGCGTCCGGCGACATCGACACCGAAACGGCAAAAATATTTCTCGAACAAGCCTGGCAGCTCGCCGACGCCGAACTCGAGCTTCGCCCGGCGAATCAAGGTCAGGAAATCGAACTGCGCTCCGCCAGCGTCTTCCTCGATCCGGTGAAAATCATCGCCGCCGAAACTGCCGCTCCCGGCTCCGGCCGCCTGCTCACCTACTTCGCGAACGAGCTTTCGCACGGCACCAACTCCACACCGTATTCGATGATCACCGCGATGGGCGGACCGGTTGTTCCGACGGGCATGGCGGACGACGAGATCGTCATCAACGACTGGCTGGCTGACGACTTGAACGCGAAAGTCGGCGACGATGTTTTCATCCGTTATTACCTGCTCGATGCCGGTCGCGAGCTGCTCGAACGCACCAACACTTTCCGTGTTCACAGCATCGTTCCCATGACCGGTGCCGCTGCGGATCGTGATTTGATGCCCGACTTTCCGGGCGTTTCTGACGCGGAAACGACGCGTGATTGGCAGGCGGGTTTCGAACTGGAAACAAGTCGCATCCGACCCAAGGACGAAAAGTATTGGGAAAATTTCAAGGGCACACCCAAGGCGTTCATCACCCTCGCGAAAGGCGAAGAGATCTGGTCGAACCGGTTTGGGAGCTACACCGCGCTGCGCTGGCCTGCGGCGAATGTTCAGACAAATCAACTCGCGGCGACGATTCTCGCTGATCTGGACCCGGACAGTGTCGGGCTACAATTTGAACCCGTGCGCGAACAGGCGTTGATTGCGAGTTCGTCGGGCACGGGAAACTACTTTGGCGGGATGTTTATCGGGTTCAGCATGTTTCTGATCGCGTCGGCGTTGTTGCTCATGGCGTTGCTCTTTCAATTCGGACTCGAACAACGGTCCGCCGAAATCGGCACCCTGCTCGCGCTCGGATTTCAACCCAAAGAAGTTCGAAAACTGCTTCTGAAAGAGGGTGTCTCGATCGGATTGATCGGCGGCGTGATCGGCGCGATTGGCGGACTGGGATACGCCAGCCTGATGGTTCACGGCCTCACATCGATCTGGAGCAAAGCGGTCGGATCCGCCGCGCTCAGTTTTCACGCGTCGGGCATCACGGTGGTCTCCGGGATCTTTGGAGCGGCGCTGGTGAGCGCTATCACGATCTGGTTCACGGTGCGCAAACAGGCAGCTCAGTCCGCCCGCGAGCTCCTGACCGAGGGAGCGGACGCTGCGGGTCAACGCTTCGACAAAACCGCCGGCAAATGGGTCGCGTTGATCGTCATTGCGCTGCTGCTGATGGCGCTGGCGATGACCGGTGGCGCGTTCAAGAAAGGACTCGCCGATGCTGCCGGAGATTTCTTCGGCGTCGGCGCGTTGATCCTGATCAGCGGCCTGCTTTTGATTCGCATCTGGTTCGCCCGTTTGAACAACAAGGCGTCCGTGGCGAGCAGTTCGTCCATGTCCAACACGGCTCAACTTGCGATCCGCAACGCGACCCGCCGCAGCAAGCGCAGCGTTGCCACCGCAGCACTTCTGGCAGCAGGAACGTTTCTCGTGGTCGCAATCGCCGCGTTTCGTCTGGACGCAACGGTTGATGCACACAAGCGCAGTTCGGGCACCGGCGGGTTCGCGCTGATCGGTGAAACGGCGCTCCCCGTGATGCACGATTTGAATACCGAAAAGGGCCGCGACTTTTACGGCTTCAACCCAAAGAATCTTCAGGACGTCTCGTTCGTGCCGTTTCGTGTACGCGACGGCGATGAGGCGAGCTGCCTGAACTTGAACAAGGCGCAGACACCACGCGTTGTCGGAGTGAAACCGCAGCTCCTTGCCGAACGTGATGCGTTTACGTTTGCCGGAATTGCGGAAGGCGTAAATGAAGCGAGCCCGTGGCTTTCGTTGGCGCGCGGTGAGTTTCATCCAACCGGTTCAACGCCGCTGGCCGATGACGAGATCGCGTGCATCGGGGATTTCAATTCTTTGATGTGGGCGCTTCAGAAGAAGATCGGCGACAGTATCGAAATGACGGACGAGGCCGGAAGCGTTTTCAAACTGCGAATCATCGGTGCGGTGAAGAATTCCATCCTTCAGGGCAACCTGCTGATTGATGAAGCCGAGTTCATCAAACGGTTCCCGGGGGAGAGCGGATATCGAATGTTTTACATCGACGCGCCGTCTGAGAAAACGTCCGACGTTTCGGCGGCGCTGTCGCGGAACATGTCGGACATCGGAATTGAACTGACGCCGGCTATCGATCGCATGAACGCCTTCAACGCAGTGCAAAATACCTATCTAAGCACGTTCCAAGTTCTCGGCGGACTTGGCCTGCTGCTCGGAAGTGCGGGCCTTGGCGTCGTGGTTTTGCGCAACGTGCTGGAACGACGCGGCGAACTGGGCCTGCTGCTCGCCATCGGTTTTCGACGTCGCGAATTGCAGCGCATGGTCCTTGTTGAGCACGGCCTGTTGCTCGCGCTGGGACTCGGTCTCGGATTAATCACGGCATTGATCGCGATCCTTCCCGCGATCCTTTCTCCCGGTGGGGAAATCCCGTGGCGTTCGCTGCCGCTGACGCTCGGCGGCGTTCTAGTCAACGGCCTGCTGTGGACGTGGATCGCGACCAAAGTTGCCCTGCGCGGGAAGCTGCTCGCAGCGTTGCGAAATGAGTAGCAATTTGAGCCGACCGCCTGCGACGCGGTCTCTTATGAAGAAATTTATGACTATGAAGTTGAATCGAATTGTTTGTGGAGTTGCCGCCCTGGGAATAACCATTGGATCGGCGATCGCAGCGGAGCCGCTCTATCACACGGATTTCAAGGACATCGAGATTGGTGAAGTTCCCGACGACATGCTGGTGTTCGACGGCGATTTTGCGGTGCGGGAATTTGAAGGCAAAAAGGTTTTTGAACTGCCCGGTTCGCCGCTGGAGACGTTTGGTTTTCTCTTCGGTCCCAACGTCATTTTCACCGATGACGAAACCAAGTTCAAAACCGGCGAACAGGAACTGAAAGGGTTCACCGTGAGCGCGCGTGTGCAGAGCGCGAAGAACGGCCGGCGCTATCCCACTTTCTCGATCGGGGTGTGCGGGGTCAGCGGTTACCGGTTGCGGAATTCCCCGGCGAAGCGCTCGGTGGAACTGGTCAAGGGGGAGGAACCCGTTGCCACGATGAGTTTTGACTGGCCGTCCGGTGAATGGACAGAAATGAAACTTCAGATCGAATCCGACGCAGGTCTGTGGGCAGTCAAAGGAAAGGTCTGGAAGTCGGGTGAAACCGAACCTGCCGGATGGCAGCTCACCCACATCAATTCCGAAAAACCGAACCCCGGCAAGGCCTCCGCCTGGGCGGCCCCTTACTCCGGTCAGCCGATCCGTTTTGGGGAACTGACAATCGAAACGGTGGAGTAATTTTTCTGACGTCGCCGGCAGGTGGTTCGGTTGGATTTCATGAATGAAGTTTGCTGGAGCGTACGCTTCCTCTCATAGTCGGGCTTTGCGTTAAACTGAAAAATGGACGAACCTACACCGCCACCACAAAAGCTTCCGCCTTGGGTCAAAAAGGAAATTCTCCTGCCGGTCATCGGCGTGTTCCTAGTCGGCTCCATTTTCGGGAACTACCTCGTCTATCGTGCGATCAAGAAGGAGGGCAAACTCGGTGCGACCCGGTACGGCCCGATGGATCAGCGCCCGCTGCCCGCCAACAGTCCGCTGAGCCAGATCGTCGTCAACACCGGCCGGGAGTTCACCGAGACGAACGGTATCGTTCGGTTCGATGCGACGGGTTTCACCCGCCTGACCGGAGCATGGCAGGCGACGAAGGACGATGGCCGAAATGTGATGCGGATGAACGGACGGGATGTTCTGGCCTCGTCAGGCGGCCACCGGTATCTCGCGTATCGGATTCACTTTACCATGCCCGGGCGCTATCGCCTGCGGGGCCTGATGAGGTCCACCGGCGCCCCAGCCATCGATCGCGTCCTAGTGTTTTGGAACCGGGAGCCTGCGCGTGGAAACGCCGAGGACTACGAACTCAAGATCGAATCCACAAACTACGTGTGGAGCGCGGGGTTCAGGGATCGGACATCGGATGAATCGGATGCCCAAGAACCGAAGAACCGGGACTTTGCTGAGAATGGTTTTCCAGTGACGGTGCCCGGCCCTTTCACGCTCTACATCGCGACTAGCGCGGAACCAGTGCCGACAGGGCAGGCTTCCGTTTCGGACGCGGATTTTTTCGCTGTTGATCAGTTTGAACTGAGGAAGGTCGACCTCGGGGATGCTCCGCCGAACTGATCCTTGGCGCTGAGGCGAACCGGATGGTTCAGGTTGTCAAAAACTGGAGCCGACTTTTTTTCACCGGCCAGCTTTGTGGTTGCATTCCCATCGTCGGTCACCAAAACCCTCCGATCATGAAGGGAAAAAGACGTTCACTGAGGGCCGCTTTCTCGACGGCCAGGCTGCTCCTGGCGGCGCTGGGGGTTTTGGGCGCCGGGCTCATCGTTTTTGTCGTCATTTCGAAACCACCCAATCCCGTTTCCGAAATCACGGTGATCGACGGTGCGGGCAACCCGATCAGCGGCGCTGTCATTACCCCCTACGCGCTCAGACCAAAGGCAGTCGGAGGCCACTCAGGACACTATTCCTGGACGACCAACCAGCCTGCCGCAAAACCTGATCCGGTCGTGACGGACAAGTCAGGGCTCGCAGTTCTTTCAAATGTTCCCATTCGCACAACCCAGTTTGCAGTTGGCCACTCCAACTATGTTTTGCCCAAGGTGAAGACCGGTTTCCTTTCCGGGGAACGACGTGCGGCAACAGTATCGCTCAGTCCAGCCGCGACGACCAAGATCTCGGTCACGCTTGAACCCAAGGAGAGGGACCCGATGCGGCACTACTGAAACGGTCTCCCGAACTCACTTCGGATTTTTAAACCCGGCGTTTGCGTCGTCGATGAGGAGGATCCAGTCGTTGTCCGCATCCTCGCCCGGAGGATCGAAGAGCATCTGTGCCTTGAACGGGAACTCGCCGATCTCGATGAAGAAGCCCTCGCGCGGATCATACCACCACGCCTTGATGCCGTTCGTCAAAATGCGGTCGCAGTTGAAATAAATGGCCTTGCCGTGCGGTGAATAAAACAGTGCGAACCGGTTACCACGGGCCGCAATAATTTGGTTTTCTGGGTCGGGATCCATCAAGCTGGGAGGGTCCACAAGAAGCGAGCGATCCGGCCGGAGTTGTTCAAACGGCCGCGAGAGCATCAGCTTGCGGACGTAATACATCTGTTGCGCGCCGGGCAAATCCAGAGCCGCCTGCCAGGTCATGCGTGTCGGTGCCAGATCCGGAAGCTTTACGGTGGACGGCGGGGCCTTGCCGGACCACATCTGCCAGATCGGATGGGCACCGTAGGTGAACCCGAAACTGCCGCTGAGTAGCGACCAGTAGGCGGCGTTGCGGACTTCGGTCGCCCCGAAGAAACCGTTGTCGCCCGTGTAATCGCGCGGCATTTCCTCGTAGCAAGGTTCACCATTCAGGGTCGGTTTCGGATTCGCGCGGTTCCAGTCCTCGGTGGCGACACGAAAGCTGCGCGTCCAGTCGGCCGATCCGTGGTAAGTGCCCCACATGTAAAAATCAATCCACGGGTCCTCGGACCACCATTTCGCGGAACTCTGCATCGAGTGGTAGGTCATCATGGTTTTGGAGTAATCCGCCCGGTTGTCATGGAGAAACATGTTGTTGACGCCGTCCGCGATGCCCTCGGCCATCGCGCGCCACACGGTGAACCCGTTCACCTTCTCGGTCGGCTGCCGGTCGCCACCGAGAATCCACACGAGGTTTTCGTTCCTGCGATAGCGTTTGCCGAGGAAGTTGCCGTAGCGATAGGCCTCGGAGGCAGATTCAAAATAGGGGTTCTCGACAAAGCGCGGCGTGACCCATTCCCCCCAAGTCGGAACAATGGCCATCGTAAGGCCGCGATCTTCAGCCTCCTCGATGATGAAATCCACGTGATCCCAGTAGTCGTTTCTCCGTCCGGTGAGGACCATGGGACGAGTGACGTCAGTGCCGTGAAACGGACGGTGCCCGTAGGAATTCGGGATGCTGACCCCGTCCATCTCGGCGATCAGAACGGATTGAATGACGGTGAACCCCTTGGACCGGCGGTTTTCCAGATATTCCTCGGCTTCATCGCGAGTGGACCGGTGAAACAACTCCCACGCGGTGTCGCCGATCCACAGAAACGGATCGCCATTCTCGTGCTGGAGATACCGATGGTTCTCCGCGACCTCCAGCCGACCCCGGTTCAGTTTCCACGAATCGCTGCGATGTGACGCCGCAGCCGCAGTGCTCGCGACCGATGACATCAGGCACACTGCGGCCATAAATCCATTCAGCAAAAAACGCATGAGCGAAGACTAAGCCAACACCGTAAAGCGGGAAACCAATAATGGACACGAATCCACGCGAATAGAGGCTGTGTCAAATGTATGTCAGGCACTGAACCAGAACACGATGTGAGCCAGCAGGACAGAAGCTGGCAGAGGAGGCAAAGAAGACCGGGGAAACCGATCACCGATCCGGAAACCGCAACGAGTCACCATCCGGTTCTACTCGACGGCTGGCATTTGGTTGGAAAAACTCCGCCCCATTCGCGCCTCTTGGCGGGCTTCTGTTCAATTTCAACTGGATGGCTGCGCGCGGGCGACGACCCATAATTACAAGTGAGAATCGGCTGCCTCGATGGCGTCGCCGAACATTTTTGCGCGGCGGTCCGTGTCATTTCACCAAAGAATCTGAAAGTCACCGCAAACGATAAAGAGGTTCAGTTGATCGGGCGGTGTCGGGAGTCGACCGCACTGAACACCATCAGACTGTCAACGCTTTGATTCGACAAACGACTTGAGGCCACCTGCTCCGTAGAGTTGACGCCAGCCTTCGTCGAGGCTTTGCAACAGGCTGTCGTTAATGTGACCGGTGATGGAATCCGTCAGCCGCAGCACGGTCGAGGAATTGCCGTTGTCGCCCCAAGTTTCGAGAGTGATTTGGACGATGCGTCAATCCGGAACCGCCGTGCGGCGCCTGCCGGAGATGAAGGATGTGGTGCGGTTGGGCGGGCGTGGCAAAGTCGACGAAGCGGTTGGCCCGAACGGTGTGTGTTATTAAACAAATAGCCTCCGGGCCTCGATTGTTGCCGTCCCGGACATTTGGGTTGACTCTCGATTTTAGCCTGTCATCAGGCCGACCATTCTGAATTCTTGTCTTTGGGATCGCGGCGGGATAAAAGATGCCCATGAACCGCCGCAAATTTCTCAAAAACACCTCCACCGTAATCGCCGCCGCCGCTGCGGCATCCTATGTCCCCACCACGTTTGCCGCTGAAAAGGTTCGGCGCGTTGGACTGATCGGCACCGGTTGGTACGGCAAGATCGATCTGCTGCGATTGATCCAGGTTGAGCCGGTTGAAGTGGTTTCCCTGTGTGACGTTGACAGCAGGATGCTGTCGGATGCGGCGGACGTTGTCGCGTCCCGCCAACGTTCGAAGAAGAAGCCGCGCACCTACAGTGATTATCGGGAGCTCCTGAAGGAGAAGGACCTGGATATCGTGCTCATCGGCACGCCGGATCACTGGCATGCGTTGAACATGATCGAGGCATGCAAGTCAGGCGCGGACATTTACTGTCAGAAACCAATCAGCGTGGACATCACCGAAGGCCAGGCGATGTTGGCTGCGGCTCGCAAATACAAACGGGTGGTACAAATCGGCACGCAGCGGCGCAGCACGCCGCATCTGATCGAGGCCCGGGATCGCGTGATCAAGGAAGGGCTGCTCGGGAAGATTTCGCATGTGGAAATCTGTTGTTACTACCACATGCGCAACAGCGATACGATCGAGACGGCTCCGAACATTCCGGCCCCGGAAAATCTGGATTTTGAAATGTGGACCGGACCCGCGCCGATGCAGCCGTTTAACAAGATCATTCATCCGCGCGGCTGGCGGGCCTACATGCAGTACTGCAACGGCATTGTTGGTGACATGTGCGTTCACATGCTGGACATGACCCGCTGGATGCTCGATCTCGGCTGGCCGACGCGCGTCAGTTCACTCGGCGGGATCTTCGTGGACAAGGCGGCCCGCGCCAACATTACGGACACGCAGTCGGCGACGTTCTCGTTTGATGAACTGGACGTCGTCTGGACGCATCGTTCGTGGGGTGACGCGCCGGACAGGGAGTACCCGTGGTCAGCAATTTTCTACGGCGACAAGGGCACGCTCAAAGCGAGCGTGAATAAGTATGAATTCTTCCCGGCGGGCAAGAGCCAGCCGACCCTGGCGGGCACGCCTTTGTTTGAATACGAGAAATTCCCTGAGGACGAAACCGAGAAGGATCTCGAACGCCAGGTCGCTTCCGCCGTGCGCTGGCACATGATGGATCTGCTGACGAACATTGAATCCCGTGGCAAGCCGGTCGCAGACATCGAGCAGGGTTATATTTCGAGTGCGTCCTGTATTCTCGCCAACGTCTCGCAGGAACTCGGTCGTGATCTAAAATTTGATCCTGCCAAGGGTGAGATCCCGGGCGACGCCGAGGCAACCAAACGATTGACCCGCCCGTATCGCAAGCCGTGGACGCATCCTGACGCCAAGTCGGTTTGAGTGACGGCCATCGTCCGGCCACGACTTGGCAAACCAGAAGTGGGGGCAGTGGCAGGATCCGCCCGTTTCGCGGTATTCGTGTTTTTAGGGATTGTGAACCAGCCTTCGTTTCGGATATTTTGAGCCGATGAACGCTCCCGCCAGATTTACGATTCTCAGCCTCTCGCTAATTTTCGCCATGAACGATGTCGATGCCCAACCCGCCGGTTACAACTATGACGAATCGAACGTGCCGCAGTTTACGCTGCCCGATCCGTTGACCGCGAACAATGGTTCAAAGGTGACCACCACCAATCAATGGCTGGCGGTTCGTCGACCGGAGATTTATGCGCTGATCGAAGACCAGATGTTTGGTCGCCAGCCCGGCAGGTCGGCGGAAATGGTGTTCGAGGTGACGTCGACGGAGCGGGGCGCCTTGGGTGGGAAGGCCGTCCGAAAGCAGGTGACGATTCATCCGCTGGGCGAGGGCGGGGGACACGAGATTCATGTGCTCATGTATCTACCCGTCGATGCGAAAGGTCCGGTGCCGATGTTCGTCGGATACAACTTCAGGGGCAACCATACCGTGAACGCCGATCCGGGAATTGACCTCGCCACCTCCTGGGTGCCAAACGATCAGGACAACGGCGTCACGGATAATCGGGCAACGGATGCGGGGCGCGGCACCAGTTCGAGTCGTTGGGCGGTGGATGCGATTCTTGATCGCGGCTACGGGCTGGCGACGATCTACTACGGCGACGTCGAACCGGATCACAAGGATGGCTGGAAGGAAGGCATTCGATCGAAGCTGAAAACCGACAAGGACGGCAAACCGCTGGAGCTTGAAGAATGGAGCGCAATCTCCGCGTGGAGTTGGGGTTTGAGTCGCGTGATGGATTACTTCGAGACAGACGACGACGTGAATTCGAAACAGGTCGCGCTGATGGGCCATTCGCGCCTAGGCAAGACCTCGCTGTGGGGCGGCGCTTCGGACGTGCGCTTCGCGATCGTCATCTCCAATGACTCCGGCTGCGGTGGTGCGGCCTTGAGCAAACGCGCGTTCGGCGAAACGGTGAAACGCATCAACACCAGCTTCCCGCACTGGTTCAACAAGAACTTCAAACAATACAATGACAACGAACCCGCGCTGCCATTCGATCAACATGAACTGATTGCGCTCATCGCACCGCGACCGGTTTATGTCGCGAGCGCGGTGGACGATCAGTGGGCCGATCCGAAGGGGGAGTTTCTGTCGGCGAAATACGCGGGGCCGGTCTACGAACTATTCGGTGAAGGCGGCGTGGGGGTGGAAGAACAGCCAGCGATTGACACGCCGGTTGGTGACACCGTTGGTTACCACATCCGCACCGGAAAACATGACGTGACCGATTTTGATTGGGAGCAGTATCTGAACTTTGCAGACAGGCAGTTCAAAAAGACCGAATAACGCAAACCGGGCAGTTGACGCGAAGTGCGCGAATGGTAGCGAAGGGCAGGGCGACGCTCCCGCAGAGCTGTTTTAGAATCCGAAGGGATAAAACGAATTGAATTCTGTCGCTCGTTCACGCAGTCGTGTCTTTCAGAATTCGAGCGAGCTCGCGGACAAGTTCCGCCGCGTTCGGTGAATCTGAGTGAACACAAACGGTGTCACAGGCGAGGTCGATGACCTCGCCATCGAGGCTCCTTAAATGACGGTTCGACGTGAACGCCTTGATGCGGTCCACAATCGTTCCCGTGTCCGTCAGCACGGCGTTCGGTTGATTGCGGGGAACGAGTTGACCGTTGTTCTGATAGGCCCGGTCAGCAAATACCTCCCGCCAGACGGGCACATTGTTCTTGTTTGCCGCGCCCACCACTTGACCTCCAGACAACGCGATGATGTGTACATCCGGCCAGTGCCGATGAACCAGTTTGACGTAAGCGTCCGCGAGTTCATCGTTCTGCTCGACTGCGTGATACAGCGCGCCATGAAGCTTGATGTGGCGGATAGCGGCGCCCTCCGCGACCGCGATGTCCTGCAACGCCGCCACCGGTTCGACCAGCAGTGACACAAGGCTGTCCTGCGTGATGGTGAACGCACCTCGCCCCTTGTCCGCCCGGCTCCAAGGTCCGGGGTGCGCGCCGAGGTTGACATCGAACTCCTGCGTCAGCCGCACGCAGTCACGCATTGAAACCGCGTTGCCCGCATGGCCGCCGCACGCGACGTTGGCGGACGTGATCCAGCGCATGAGTTCGCGGGTGTGTCCCAGCGGTTCGCCTTCGCCAAGGTCGCAATTGAGATCAATTTTCATGGGCCGATTGGAACTGAAACGTCACGCCCGGTCGGCACTGCGCCAGCCAGGAAAGATCGTCCGTGTGAACCAGTCCTATTTTCGGATAACCGCCGACGGTCGGTCCGTCGCGCATCGTCACGATCGGCTGGCCGTTCTGCGGGACTTGAATGGAACCGACCAGGACCGGCTCGCTGATGATCTGGTTTTGGGCAGCCGACAACTGCGTTCCGTGCAAGCGGTAGCCCACGCGATCACTCTGCGACGTGACGGACCACGGTTGCTGAAAGAGCGCGGTGCGATCCTTCGTGCTGAACAGGTCCCACTGCGGACCGGGCCAGACGCGAATCGGCGGCGGGTGGTTGTAGTGACGTTGTTCATCAATCGCCGCCAGCCGGCCCGCGACGTGTTCGGGCAGCTTCAGATGCCCGGCGTTTCCGCATTTCAAAAGATCTCCCGCCGCCAGCGCGTTGCCGATCCGGCCGCGAGGATATGTGCTCGCGCTGCCGAAGAATTTCGGAACGTCGAACCCGCCCTCAACCGCGAGGTAGGCCCAGAGCCCGGATTGCGACAGAGCGAAAACGACGTTCTCGCCGCGATGCGCACGGATGATCCGCCAGCGCGGAAAATTGCATTGCAAATCCGCGCCCGCGATGACCATCCAGCACGTCCGGAGCACTTCGAAATGCGCGCCCTGCATTAGCAGCTCGATCACCGGCGCGTCTGTGGGATTGCCCAGAAGTTTGTTCGCCCAGCCCGGCGCGTGTTGATCCATCACGCCGCTCGCGGGCACACCGAAGCGCGCGAAACCGGGCCGCCCGAAATCCTGGATAGAGGCACCCATTCCGCAGCGGACGACTTTGATGACATCGGCTCCCATGACTTACATTTTGACCGGCACAAATTTGACGCGATCGCCCGGTTCGAGAAAAAAGAGATTTTTCGGATCGGCATCTGTCGCGAGCAGTTCGTGAGCGAATATAGCGACTTTCGTGTGGCCGATGATCTGCCAGCCACCGGGGCTCGCGACGGAATAGATTCCCGTGTGCTCACCGCCGATTGCGACCGCCCCGGCCGGAACCCGCGTTCGGGGCGATGCCCGGCGCGGTGTGTGCAGGCGCGAATCCAGTTCGCCGAGGTAGGGAAAGCCCGGCGAAAATCCGAGCAGATAGACTTTGTAAACTGGCTCGCTGTGAATCTGAACGACTTCTTTGGGTGTCAACAAATGTTTCTCCGCGAGCGATTCGAGATCTTCGCCATCGTAGCAAACGGGGATTTCTTTCGCGGACCGTTCCTTGAAATTCTTTGGCGAAAGATCGGCGAGTTGCGCAGCGACATGCTGACCGGTCAGCGAGATGTTTCCGGTGTGGAAAGGATCGAACTTCAAGAGGACGGTGGTGAATCCAGGCACGTATTCGATCAATCCGTGCGGCGGATGTTTTTCAAGCTCCGCAATGATCGCGCGGCCAATCCTAAATGCGTCATCGCCCACGCAACTGGCAAACCGCAGAAGCAACGCGTGCGGACCATAGGGAACCCACTGGATCATACTGAAAGCATCGTCAACCCAGCCATCCCGTCAAGTTCAGTTGCGCGAGCAGAACAAAGTCAGGGAGGGGAGAAGACATTTTACGCGAATTAACATAAATTGGAAAGAAACGCTGAGCGGTTAGCGAATGCGTCCGTTTCCACTGACCACTGATTACTGTTCAGGCGCAGTCATTTCGGGGCATGAAAAACACCGTCCCAATCTTTGTCAGGCGGGTTTTCGAGATACACGCGACACCGTTCAATCATCAGCCGCGCGGCTTCGTCGTCGGGCTTTGCGGTTTGAACGGCCTCAAATCCTTCGAGCGCTACGGACCAGTTTCCTGAGAAATACAAATCCAGCGCTTCAGCATATTTTTTCGACCATTCCTTCTTTGCGTCCGTGACGTTCCCGATTTCGCCAACCAGATCGTAGACCATCATTCCGGCTTTGCGCCCTTTGACGGCGACCTTGTCGAGGGGACGCGTGACCATCTGTTCTCGAACAGCTTCTTGGGTCGATTCGCTGATCAGAATGCTGGTGCCGTAAATCCGGTTGAGCCCTTCGAGACGGCTGGCGACGTTGACGGTGTCTCCAATGGCGGTGTAATCGAGACGGTTCGGACTGCCAAAGTTGCCCACCGTAGCGGTGCCGGTGTGGAGGCCGATACGCGCCTCCAGTGCGGGCAATCCCACGCGTTCCCAATCGAGTCGCAGTTCCGCGAGCCGGGTCTGATTTGCCAGGGCGGTGCGGCAGGCATCGAGCGCGTGCAATTCGCGCGGTCGCGGCGCGCCCCAAAAAGCCATGATGGCGTCGCCAATGTATTTGTCGACGGTACCACCGTTCTTGAGCACTTCACCGGTCATCTCTTCGAGATAGCTGGAAAGCAGTCTTACCAAATCGTCGGGGGGAAGTTTTTCCGAGATCGTAGTGAACCCAACGATGTCGGAGAAGTAAACCGTGAGCTCCTTTCGCGTTCCGCCGAGTTTTGCTTCCTGGCCGGATGCCAATAATTCTCTGACCAACTCCGACGGCACATATTTTTGGAACGAACGCAGGCTGGTTTTCATTTCCTCAACTGCCGATGCCAGGGTGCTGATCTCTTCGATGCGACTCAGTACCGGCTCTTTTTGAGTGAGTTCGAACCGGCCGATCTCGCGGGTCTCGCGGGCGATGTTCCCGAGGCTTCCGGCCACGCGGAGGGAAAGCAGCAACGACAGCGCCCCGGCGATCACGACGCCACCCAGTCCCATCAACGCCATGAGCTTCGCCATTCGGCGGACGTCGCCGAACAGGTCCGCTTCCGGAATCAACATGCAGATGATCCACTCGGGTCCGCCGTTCCGGTCGAGATGACGGTAGCCGCCAACGTACTCCTCCCCGTCCACATCAATGACCACCTCGCTGAACGACGGCGGAATCGTGGCCAGCCTGTCGCCGAGCGACGAGAGGAACCGCTGAACGCGCGGATCGGCAATTTTCTCAGCAGAGACCGTCACGCGGCCGTTGCCGTTGGGGGCGGGCTCGGTCAGATCCAGTCGCGCCTCCGCGTCCGGATGCACCGCCGCCGGGTGGGCGATCACCCGCGGTGTTCCGTCCGACGTGACTTCGATCAGGAAACAGAGTCCGCCCGGCCCCACGTTCACGTTGGTCAGAAAGCGGCTCATCGCGTTCAGATCGAAATCAGCTGTTAACACGCCGAGAAGTTCACCTCCGCCCTGCCGGTAAACTGGCACGGAACGGCTGACCCCCGGCATATCAAGCGATTCACCGGATCCCAGAAAGACGTACGACTCGGTCCAGAGCGCCTTTCCCGCGTCGCGGGCCGCGAGGTAGTAGGGGCGTTCGAAAGGCGGTGTCCGGACCGACTTCGCGATGTCATGGATCGTCTCCCTCCGGCCGTCGCGATCAACGACGAACTCAATGAGACGCCGGTCACCATTGTCTTCGGGAATCAACCACAGTCCGCTCAAACCGCCGTCGCGGTCGCGGAAGGCGTGATAGTACCGGCCGTCCGGCATTCCGAAGGTGAGGTAGGACAGGCTGGGCCTCGCCCTCAGGGCCGCGAGAAAATAGTCGGTCGCGTGCTCATGATCCTGTGGGTCAATCCATCCGCGCACGATCAGGTTCCGCACCGTGGATGCCTCGGCTTCCGCGACATCAAGGGCGTGTTCCACGTGCTGGCCGACGCGTTCCGCCGTCTGCACCAGCACCTGGTTGCCGAGGTTTTCGACCGCAAACCGCGCGTAGACGTAACCCGCCGCGCCGATGAGAACCACTGCTGTCAGCAAGACGACCAGCATCAGCGTGAACAGCGTGGCTCTGAAACTGAGACGGAACGTGGAATGGCGTTTCACTTGGATGACGGAGTTGTGGCCGGAGAATCCGCCCGCAAACCGACCAGGTCAAGATCACTCGGACCAAAGAACAAGAACGCAACCGGGTGGCAACTTGGATCTCCTGATGTGTCGGCTCACAATCTTAATCCTCCTCTTAATCATAATCTTAATCCGGTCTTCTGAGATTGGGATTGAGACTAAGATTGCGATTGAGATCAGGACGCCGGCTTTGGAGCGTTCAACCCAATCCGGATGTTGAACCCTCTCGCCAACGGCAACGGCGACCTTCATACTTCGCACGTGGCAAAACCCATGCATATGCAGTTCCCGGGCTTGGACCCGATCCCGATCCTGTTCGAGGACCGGTCGGTTCTGGCGATCGACAAGCCGACGGGCTGGATGTTGATCCCCTACACCTGGCAGCGGACCAACCGCAATCTCCAGGCGGCGATCGATTCCAGCATCGCCGCAAACTATTTCTGGGCGAAGTCGCGCAACCTGAAATTTCTTCAGCATGTTCACCGGCTGGACGCGGAGACGACCGGCATCCTGTTGTTCGCCAAAAGCCGGGGCGCGGTGAACGGCATCAGTGATCTGTTCGGTCAGCGCAAGATGGAAAAAGTCTATATCGCCGTCGTGAACGGCAAACCGAAGGAATCTGAATGGACCTGCCAGAAACCGATCGGACCGGTGCCGAAACAGTACGGTCGCATGCACGTCGATCTGAAGGAGGGCAAGGACGCCGAGACGTCGTTCAAGCTGTTGGAATCCCGTGGTGGGCGTTCGTTGATCGAGTGCCGACCAGTGACCGGGCGCACGCACCAGATCCGGATTCATCTGCTCGATGCCAAGTTGAAGATCGTCGGGGACCCACTTTACGGCGATCCAAAACTGACGTCCGATTCACGGGAATTCCCGATGGGATTGCGCGCTGTGAAATTGGCGTTCAAGAACCCGTTTTCCAAAAAGGACGTGTTCGTGCGGGCACCGCGCGAAGATTTTCTTAAAGCGTTTGGTTTTGGGAAACTGGAGGACGGGACGCCAACCGCAGATGAACGCGGATAAACGCAGATGGAGATCCATTACACCCGATCAGGCGTTGTTCTTTTGTTTTGCGAAAGGCGGTCGGTCCGATTCCTGATCCGTTGACATTGCGCGCGTTCCGCTGAGTCGCTGCTTTGAAGTCCAATTCTCTCCAGCTCGGAATTTATCTGCGTTCATCTGTGTCCATCTGCGGTTAAAAAGTTCCCATCCTATTTCGCTGTAAAAATTGCGGTCAGGATGTCGGGTTCCCCCGGGTTCCGGACGAGCTTCAGGTAACGCGCACCGTCGGCGTAGTTGATCGTGACCGTTTGATAGAGATCGCCTTTCAGCGTCAGCAGTTCGAGGGAGCGTTTCGTCGTCGTGTCGGCAATGCCTTCCTTGAACCGGTCGGGGCTGAACTTGCGTCCGTTCACGCCGACGATCTGCTGGCCGGGCGCGAGCCCCGCTTTGTCCGCCGGTGAACCGGGAACAAGCCCCATGACCACGCCCGTGTCCTTGACCCCGATCCCGATCGAATCCGAGGCGTCCGCGTATTTGAACTGCGTCTCTATCAGCTTAACCCAATTGCTGGGTTCCGCCGCATATTCGAGCCGATACCCGAGACGCCGGTGAGCGGCAGTTCGTTCTGCGTGCTGGAAACGCGTTCGTCGAAGAACCCGGTCCAGTCAAATTCGACCAGTTCGTTCAACTCGGAAATGATCTCGGGCCGGTCATACGGCTTTACCAGCCCGTCGCCTTCGGTGTGCTTGAAAAACGTCGCCACGAAATCATCGAGACTTTTCTGGCCGTCGGTAGCGCGCCGGATGATCGCGTCCGCCTCCATCCAGATGAGCATGCCTTCGTTGTAATAATCCTGGCCGCGCCGCAGGTTGTTCCAGCTCTCGCTGCCACCCCGGAGATGCCACGAATCCACCGCCGTATCTTTGAGCGGACGCCACTGGCGGCCCTTCTGATTCTGCAACCGGCTGATCGTGCGCGCGAGCACCTCGGAGCTCTGTTCCGGCGTGATGAATCCGCTGCGCACAAACAACAGATGTCCCAGATATTGATCGAGCCCTTCGTAGACCCAGAGCCCGCCCGTCTGCTTCGGATCATGGAAGTTTGCGGTGACCATCCCGGCTGGGCGCCGCCATTTTCCGCACCACGCGTGAGCCATCTCGTGCGGCAACACGTCAATGTAGATCTGCCATTTCTTGTCATCTTTGAACGTCTGTTCCGGCACGCCGTTCAGGCTGGAGGCCGAGTGCTCCAGTCCCATGCCCGGCAGTTCATCGCTGGCGTTCACCAGAAAATGATATTCCTCGAACGGCGCGGTCTTGAATAGTCGCGCCGCCTGCGTCGCCATGGTTTCAAACAGCTTCAACTTCCTGTCATCAAGCTGGAGCGCGGCGGCGGACTCCGAATTCAAGTGATAATTGATCTTCGGAAAACTGTCGGGAGTGAACGCGACGGTGCGCAGAAATTCTCCACAGATGACCGGGCTGTCGACGAGCACTTCCAGCGTGACCGGTTTGAATTCGATCCAGCCGTCCGCGCTGCCAACGACTTCAAGCGCGGACGCCTGTTTCCAACCCGTTGGCAGGCGCAGCTTCAACCGGTATTTGATATCGTTTTGCGACCCGCCGTCGGGATAGAGGACGCACGTGTTCAAGTTGATCGAACCGATGAACGCATTGCCGTAACTGTCGACGCCCCCGGAATTGGAATTGGGCTGGTTGGAAATATAATCCAGCTCCGCGACCAGCTCGCGCGCACCGTCCGGCACCACGACATGAAATTGATACCGCTCGATCTCGTCGCGCTTCCATTTGACCGTGTCGCCGTCGGGCGATTCGAAGCGGAGTCCGGCGATGTTCTCCACCGGCCCGCGCGGCGCGTGGATTCCGGGAATCCATTTTGGATACCAGAAACTCGTCTCCCCTGCGCTCACAGGAAAGGTCATCTTGGAGTGCAACAATTTGCGCGGCAATTCACGGGCATCCACCTCCAGCTCGACGAGCTCCGCCGCGCGCAACGCCGAACTCGCAAAGAAGAGACCGGCAAGCAAACCCAATTGAAAAATCCGAAGCGCCAAATTGATCATCGGCGGAGTGTGAAAGTGAACCGCCGGAGATTCCAGCCCGGATTTTGGTCGGACCGGGGCCATTAACCGTTTTACCACGGAGGCACTGAGGGCACGGAGAAGGGGGGAGTGGTCAGTGTAACAGTGATCAGTTTTCTGCTTTCGTGTTTTCCCTATTCATCCCCGTTTGTCCGAAAGTGCGCCGGATTCTGCGCCCGGAATTTCGCGAATGGGCGCGAATTGGAGAATGGAATTGAATCACAGCCTTTGCGTCCTTTGCGACTTTGCGTGAGGCAGCCTCCGGATTCAGGGTGCGCGAGCTGCGTATCGTGAGGGATCATTGTTGCGCCTTAAAATCTGTCCAAGAACCCCGGAGTGCGTCTGTGTCGAGGACGACACAGACGCACTCCTTTTTCGAACAGTCTCCGAGAGTGAGATTGCGTGTGTGGATGAAAATCATGTTCTGACTGACAGGGAGGTCGTTGCGCGGGTATCGTCCGGCCATGACGATTTTAATTGCCTCACGCAGAGTTGTTTTGGCCGCGTTGTTGATCACCAGTTTTTCCGGGCATGCTGAAGACTGGCCACAATGGCTCGGCCCAAAACGGGACGGCGTGTGGCGCGAAACAGGGATTGTCAAAAAACTGCCGGAGCAACCGGACTATCGCTGGCGCGTGAACATTGGTGGCGGATACGCCGGGCCGGCGGTGGCTGACGGTCGCGTCTTCGTGATGGACCGGCAGCTCGCCAAGGAAGCGGCGAATCCGGAAGACCCGTTTTCTCAGGGCACCATTCGCGGTTCTGAACGGGTCGTCTGTCTGGACGAAGCGACCGGCACGACCCTCTGGGTTCACGAATATGACTGCCCTTACACGGTGAGCTACGCCGCCGGGCCGCGCGCGACTCCGACGGTCGACGATGATCGCGTTTACACTCTTGGGACGGAGGGAAATTTTCTCTGTCTGGACGTGAAAGACGGTTCGGTGAAGTGGCAGAAGGATTTCAAGAAAGACTACGGTGTGAAAACATCAACGTGGGGTTGGGCGTCGGCTCCGTTGATCGATGGCGACAATGTGATCAGTATCGTTGGCGGAGACGGCAGCACGGTCGTTGCGTTCGACAAAATGACCGGCGAAGAGGTCTGGCGTGCGTTGACCGCGAAAGAGCCGGGGTACAGCGCGCCGATGATCTACGAACTCAACGGACGTCGACAGCTAATCATTTGGCACCCGCAGGGCATCGCGGGATTGGATCCAAAAAATGGAAACGTGCTGTGGAGCCATGATTGGGACGTTCGTTTCGGACTGACCGCACCCACGCCGCGTCAGTCCGGTGACAAACTTTTCTTCACCACGTTTTACAACGGTTCGTTGTTATTGGATTTGAGCAGCGGCAAGCCTGAAGTGCTCTGGCAAAGCAAGAAGATCAGCGAGAAGGACACGGACATTTTGCACAGCATCATCAGCACGCCGGTCATCGCCGGGGAGACGATCTACGGCGTCGGAAGTTACGGACAACTGCGTGGGATCAACCTGAATACCGGCGACCGGCTTTGGGAGGAACTCGAAGTGGTGGCGGGACCGAAGCAGGAACGCTGGGGCAACGCGTTCATCATTCCGCACGAAGACCATTACTTTCTGTTCAACGAACGAGGCGATCTGATTCTCGCGAACATGACCTCCGCCGGTTACGAAGAACTGGGCCGCCTGCACCTCATCGAACCGGACAACAACGATGCCCGCACCCGCCGCGTCGTGTGGTCGCATCCGGCATTTGCAAACGGTCATGTGCTGGTGCGAAATGATCACGAGCTGGTCTCGGTTTCACTGATAGAACAGCCCCGAACGCGCTGATGTGGATACCGTAACCGTCGCAAATCAGCCGGATTTTCGCGGATTGGCCCACTGGAAAAATGTTGTTTTCAATGGGGAATCGACACTCCATGCTCCGCCGTCGTTTTTAAAGAACCAACGTGAATATCGTTATTACTGGCGCGGGTGAGGTGGGTCGTCATCTGGCTGAGAATCTTTCCAACCGCGACCACAACATCTCCATCATCGAGTCCAATGAATCAATTGCCCGTGAATTGGATGAACAACTGAATTCCCATGTCTTGTGCGAGGACGGCACCACCGTGACCTCGCTGGCCCAGGCGAATGTGGCGGATTGCGACCTGTTTTTTGGGCTCACCAGCGATCGCAACACCAACCTGGTTTCCGCGTCGCTGGCCAAGGCAATGGGCGCCCGGAAAACCATTGCGCGGATCGACAGCTCGGTGCAGCGGGAGGAATGGATGTTCGACTACCGTGCGCACTTCAACATCGACTACCTTTTCAGCGTCGAGCGGTTGACGGCGGTTGAAATGGCAAAACACATTCGCAACCCGCATCGATTGCTCGTCGAGGAATTTGCGCGCGGCCGGATCGAATTGATCCAGTGTTGTGTCTCCGACCAAAGTCCGCTGCTGGGGAAGTCCCTCAAGAACTTAAAAATACCCTCCCAGGTCCGGGTCGCCCTGATACAGCGCCAGTCCAAGAGCCTGGTTCCGACGGGGGACGATCAGTTGATGGCGGGTGATCTGGTCACCCTGTTCGGCAAGCCCGACAATTTGTCAGACGTCCTGCCCAGCTTTGATCCTGACTTCAAGCCGAGCGCGGAAGTCAAGGTGGTCATCTTTGGTGGCGGAGAATACGGCGCGACGCTGGCGCAGATGCTGGAGGGGAAGAAACATTTCAAGGTGCGGATCATGGAGAAGAACCGAGAACGTTGTGAGGAGTTGACTGAACTGCTGCAGAGCACCCACATCATCAACGGCGATGCGACCTCGCTCAAGCAGTTGAAAGAAGAGCAGGTGGGCGACGCGGACTTTTTTGTGGGCGCCAGTCGGGCGGACGAAGACAACGTGATGACCTGTCTGCAGGCGCGCAACCTGGGGACCAAGCATTGCATGGCGTTGACGCATCGGGCCGACTACGCCGATGTGATTTCCGCCAACGAAGAACGATTGGGCATCCATGCGGCGGTGAGTCCGCGGGTGGCCGTCAGCAAGGATCTGATGCGTTTCATCACGTCCGACGATTACCATCAGGTGATTCAACTGTCGGATGGTGCCGACGTTCTTGAGTTGACCATTCCTCCTGGCTGCGGTGTCAAAGACCATAAGATTTCCGAAATCGAATGGCCGGCAGAGACTGGGTTGGTCGCGTTGTTGCATGAGCAGCAGGCGGTCGTTCCTGGTGCGAATGATGTGCTGCGTGTGGGCGACACCGTGTATGCCGTTACGACCCGCGAATCCCGGCGGAAGTTTATCAAACTGTTGACCTGACCCATGAACTTCCGGCTGCTTGCCAAGATTCTCGGGCTCCTGCTGATCTTGCTGGGGGTCACGATGTCCTTGTGCCTGGGCTATGCTTGGATGTACGGCGAGCGTCGCGAGGGGATGGACACCTTCGAGGCGTTCTCGATCTCGATTGCACTGACCATGGGAGTCGGTGCGCTGCTCTTTATTTATGGCTTCAAGTCGGGCCGTGACGTCTTGCGCAAGGAAGCGATAGCCATTGTTGGACTGGGCTGGCTGGTGAGCAGCCTGTTTGGTGCGCTTCCATATATGTTGATTTCGCCGGGGCTCGGGTTTGCCGAGGCCATCTTTGAATCCACGTCCGGGTTTACGACTACTGGTGCGTCCGTGATCACCGATCTGGATTTGATTCCTCGAAGCATTCTACTGTGGCGTTCGTTTACCCAGTGGCTCGGCGGACTGGGCATTCTGGTGTTGTTCGTGGCGTTGCTCTCGTACCTGGGTGTTGAAAGCAAGGCGCTGTTCCGGCATGAATCCTCGGCCAAGTCCGGCGAAGGGCTGCAGGCCCGGATTCAGGATGTGGCCAAGCGTTTGTGGCTGATTTACTTCGGGTTGACGGTGATTTGTTGCCTCGGTCTGGTGTTCCTGAAGATGGATTTCTTTGAAGCGCTGTGCCATTCGTTTGCGACGTTGTCCACGGGCGGGTTCAGCACCCGGAATGAAAGCATCGCTGCGTTTCACAGTCCCGGCATTGAATTGTGGCTGATGTTGTTCATGACGTTGGGAGGGATCAGTTTCATGCTCTACGCCTGGTTGTTGCGCGGGCGCTGGGCCCGTTGGGAGACTGAGGAGGAAACCCAGTGGTATCTCTGGGTCATCGGCATCTGCGGCGTTGCCATTGCCGCCAACCTGATTGTCCTGCAACTCGACGGTTCAATCCTTCACTCGCTGAGGCAGTCGTTCTTCCAGGTGATTTCGATTGTCACCACGACCGGGTTTGTCACCGCGGATTTCGATCTGTGGCCGCCGTTTTCAAAGTTGTTGCTGCTGCTGCTGATGGTGATCGGTGGTTGCGCGGGATCAACTGCCGGCGGCATCAAAATCAGTCGGTTGATCGTATTCTGCAAATCCCTTCGTCAGGAAATCGTGCATGCCTTTCGCCCCAACATGGTTTTTCGGATCAGCCTGAACGGCACTCAGATCGACGACAATCTGCGTCATCAAACGATCTTCTTCGTTGCGCTGGCGGGGACCACAATCGCGCTTGGCACCATTGTGGTGGGCCTGCTGGAACCAGGGTTTGACATCGACAGCAGTCTCTCCTCAGTGATGGCGACTCTGTTCAACGTCGGTCCGGGCCTCGGGCAGGTGGGGGCCACCCATAATTATTCCGGACTGTCTTCCGGTACCCAGTTGTTCCTCAGTCTGCTGATGATCTTTGGGCGTCTTGAATTCTCGGCGTTGCTGGTCCTTTTCATGCCGTCACTCTGGCGCAAATACTGAAAGTTATTTATGGCCATTTATCCTGAACTTGAAGAACGAGTTGTCGTGCTTACGGGCGGCGCAAACGGAATCGGGGAGTCCACCGTCCGCGCGTTTCATGCGCAGGGCGCGACCGTTTGCTTCTGCGACATTGATGCCGAAGCCGGAAAGAATCTGGTCGAACAGCTGGGACGGAGTTGCCACTTTTCCAAGGTCGATCTGCGGAAGGAAGCCCAGGTGAAACGTTGGATCAGCTCCATCGCGAAACGCCATGGCCGCATCGACGTGCTGGTAAACAACGCCGCAAGTGATCCGCGCATCGCGCTTGATCAATGCACCGCCGCGGAGTGGGACGACCTGTTCGCGCGCAATCTGAGATCCATGTTTTTGACGGCGCGGGAGGCGGCGCCGCATTTGAAGGAGCAGACCGGGGCGCTCATCAATTTTTCGAGTATCACGTTTTTTGAGGGACCAAAGGGGATGAGCGCCTACGTCAGCACCAAGGCCGGCGCGATCGGTCTGACCCGGTCGCTCGCCCGCGAACTCGGGCCGCGCGGGATTCGGGTGAACACCGTTTGCCCGGGTTGGATCATGACCGAGCGGCAGCTGAAGATGTTCGTGACCAACGCCGTGAAACGCCGGATCAAAACCAGCCAGTGCATTCCCAAACTGATCGGGCCGGAGGAGGTCGCCGAGACGGTGCTGTTCCTCGCCAGCGACGCGAGCAGGGCGATTACCGGGCAGTCACTGCTCGTGGACCGCGGATGGTTTCATCACTGATCAATGAGCAGCCGGTGCGGCGGTGTTCGCGCCGCCGGTCCGCCGTTCCATCCCCAGGTTGTTGACGAGGACATTGATGAGTTCTTCGTCGCTCCTCACCTCGCCAGCCATGACTGCCTGGCCAACCATGATCATCGGCAGAATTCCCTGCTTGGTCTGCTTGTAGTTCGCGTCAAAGACTTGGACGCCGAGCTGGATCCACGCCTCGATTCCGGGCTCTTTCAAGACGGAGTCAAAGTCCGCCCGGCCACTCAATTGAGCGGCCTTTTGATGGACCTCGGCAAGCGGTCGAGGTCGCGGCGTTTCGAAAAACCAGTTCTCATAGTCTTGGAAAACCTCCTCCTTCGCCTTGAACACTCCGAGTCCGATCCGGGCGTACTGACAGGCGTTCACGTGATCGTGCGGCGTCTGTTTCACCAACGGATTGCATGAGGAATCCAGAGGCATCGGCATCAGGATGATCGCCAGCTCATTGGAATAGAGATTCTGAACGCTCAGCAACCGCTCGTGTGTGCTCCGGCAGTGCGAACAGGTGTAGTCGAACAGGCTCACAATCACGTGCGGCGCCTCCGGATTTCCGAGCAGCGGGACGCTGTACAAATCGAACTGATACTTGTTGTCGAACAGGCTGAACATGCGGGATTTCTCCACCGGCTTCACGGACTCAATCGGCTCGGCGGACGCGGTGGCCTCCGCAGGCTCTGTGGGTTCGGCGGATTCCGGTTCGGGCGCTCCAGAGGCAATGTTTGGCGCCGCAACCTGTGTGGTGGGCCCATCAGTTTTGACGACGGTCATGGACGGCGGAGTGCTGAGATACTGGCCCAGAACCAGTGGCACCAGCGCAAGCATTCCCATGACGGCGGGCCACGCGCGTTGACTGACTCCGAAGAGCGAGGGTTTTTCACCGCCGTGACGAATGACGAACGGCGCGGCCATCAGCAGGAGCACGGCACCGGTTGCGCCGAGCGCGTGCGCCGTCATGCAATACTTGCACCAGCTGCCGATGATCGCCCCCTGTAAACCGATGAACCACAGCGCCGCACCCAGCACGGCGAACGCCCCGGTGATCAACACCGTCCATCCCCGGCGTTGATTGGCCACGGACTGTCGCGGACTGGCGATGAACGAGGCGGTGAGAATCAGCAGATAGAAACCGACGGCCGGAACGCTGACCGGCAGTTTGAACCAGTAGGCCCAGCGGCTCGTGAGAACGTCACTGCAATCCGAGCCCGCGCCGCACCCGGCGAGTTGCCCGGCGCTTAGCGACGTGTAGGCGAGATAGGCTGAAATGATGAGCGCGAACGTGAACAGCAGCTGAGCGATTCGCAGCAGCGCCAGCTTCGGTCCGCCGCCCGGTGGAATGGTCTGGCTGCCGGAACCGCCTGCGGATTCCGCCGGTGCCGCAGCCGTGTTTTTCGCGGGCTGCTTCTGATGGGAAGGCTTTTTCTTGCGTGACATCGGGGATCTTCTAATCCAATCCAGCAAGATTGTCGCGAATGAATTTTGCCGCGCCTATTTTCGACCAATTCACGCATCAAACCTTGCGGTGACAACGCGCCTGTAGAGAATCTGGCCGGTGAAACCGTGGCGTGAAAAACTGCATCAGGATGACAGGTGGGCGCAAAAACTTCAGTCGCCCGTGACTTGGATCGCCGCGGCCGCCGTGATCGTTCTCGTGATCGGCGGACTGTTGATTCCGGTGACCCGGAAACTGGAGTCCGCGCCATCCGTCACAGTCTACACCTCGCAGGATCAGGTGTATGCGGAACCGTTGTTTCGCGAATTCACCGCCGCCACCGGGATCAAAGTGCGTGCGGTCTACGACAGCGAGGCGGTGAAAACCGTCGGGATCGCCAATCGTTTGTTCGCGGAAAAAAACAATCCGCACTGCGATGTTTTTTGGAACAACGAGGAGTTCCGCACCCGGCAACTGGCGGCCCGGGGCGTGTTTGCTGAACCCGACGGCTGGACGTCGTTCGGCTACCGAAGCCGCCGGCTGGTGATCAATACCAACCTGGTTCAAATTGGAGAAGCGCCGTTAAATTTCGCAGATCTCACCAATCAAGTTTGGCGCGGAAAATTTGCGCTGGCCTACCCTCTGTTTGGCATGACGGCGACGCATTTCATGGCGTTGCGCGAGCACTGGGGCGACGAGCAATGGCGCGAGTGGTGCAAGGCGTTACAGGCGAACCGGCCGATGATCGTCGATGGCAACTCGGTGGTCGTCCGCCAGGTCGCTCGCGGCGAGGTGGCTGTTGGAATGACGGACTTTGACGACATCGCCGCCGGGCGGCGGGAGGGTTATCCGATTGCAGCGCTCCCAATTGCGTCAGATGCGTTGTTGGTTCCGAACACGGTCGCACTTGTCGCGAACTCGCCCAATCCGGAGAATGGAAAACGTTTCATCGAATGGCTAACCCAGCCGGTGACCATCCGGCGCCTCGTCGAACTTGGTGCATTGGAAGGGGCAGATCCCGGTGAAGTTAACACTCCGACATTGACGCCAGATTGGAACAATTTGTTGATCAACTTGAAACCGGCAACCGACGAGATGAAAGCGGTGTTCCTGCGGTGAGCACTGCCACGAAAGGGAACAAAAAACGCAAAATAAACTTGCCACTGAAGTTCTCTGCATTTTGCCCTGGTGTCTTTTCGTGGCAAAAAACTGGAAGCGAACTTCGCCGCCGATCCGTTGTTGTTCATGTTGCCGCCGCCGGTGCCACCGGTATTCGCTTCGAACAAATGCGGGCATCGGACACCAACGGTTCACCCTCAATTCATCTCGTAGATGTCGCAGTCAGAATTTCTCATATCTACAACCTGTGCTCATCAATCATTCTGGCAAATATCGTCATTACGCGTGTGTGCGTGGTAACCGCCGGATATCGGACACCTCGATCAATCCGTCCTGGCATTCGGGCGAAGTGCGCATCCGGCAAGCGTTAAGCCACCCTTTCAATTGGCATGGAGCCTAGGCACGGGGTCAGCGCCATCTTACAGACTTGAGCGCCCACGGCGTGGTGCGTTCGGCGAGGAACGTGTTTGGGACAGTGGCGAGGAACGCGGTTTGCAAGCCGGATTTCCAACGCGAGTTTTGCGGGCCACGGAACCTCACAGTCCAGCCGTTC
>JBDNGP010000198.1:0-41334 GCA_041689265.1 Verrucomicrobiota bacterium | reverse complement strand
ACGACATCGCGAATCCGTTCTCCCGTGATTTCCGTTTCTACCTGGATCTGAACCGGAACGGCCGGTTCGATGCGACCGGTTATCAGACGATCATCGGCAGCGACGGCGTGCGGGACACCGCCGACCGTCAGGGCATGATCAGTAATTATTTCATCGGCGATCCGGAATGGATCGGCGTGCTGGAGAAGCCGGATCAGAATCATTCCAGCTCAAATCGTTTCGTCGGTCGTTACGCCTACGTCGTGGTTCCGGACGGGTTGACTCTGGATCTGAACGGCATGCACAACCATGCAAAGCCTGCCAGCCTGACCGGGGACGGATTCCTGCGGAACATGGGTGTGGGCACCTGGGAGATGAACCTCGCCGGATTCCTAGTCGGACTGAACAACAACTACTGGCCCGGGCCAAATCAGTTCGGAAGTGCAGAGGTCGATTACACCTATAATTTGGGCGACCTTTCGATTACCAACTCCGGATTTGCATTTAAAGATGCGTATGAGTTGTTGTTCTATCGCTATCGTTCGAATCCGGCCGTGCGATCCCCGGCTGCAGACTTCTTGAACTTGCGCAGTTACGGGGAACTTTACGGGGCAAATGCCGGTGATCGTTTCCAGACCGACCGGATCGATGGTTACTCCGACGGTCCACTCTTGGCCGGTGAGGTTCTTCCGGCCATCGAGGATCCGCGGGACCCGACGGTTGCTGTCCCGTGGTCCGGTTCGCCGACGCCGCAGGAATACTTCTCCCAGGATGATCTGTTTGATCCGCGCAAGGTCGGGGTTGACTTCCTTCTGCGTCTGGATTCCGCAACGCGGGCAGTGGGCTCCTATAACAGCGGCACCTACTACCGCCTGTTGTCCGAACTGGGCACGCAATCGGGGGAGGAACCCGCGAGCTTCGTCCCCGGCTCGGGCGATGACGCCGATCCAAGAAGTGATGTGTACCTTCCTCAGGAGAAGATGAATCTCAACTACGACAACCGTGATCTGCGCTCTCTCGGCGTGCCGCGCCGGGCCGCCTCGGATGTCGTTCAGTGGGAGCCGCTCGCGTTTTTCACCACCGCCGCCGACCGGTTGCTGCGGTCCCAGGGTTTTGTGGGTTCGGATGGCCGGACCATCACGCTGACCAACATCATGATCTGGCCGACGAACAATTATGATTCGGCCGTGCATCGTTGTCTCCAGGTGGCCGCGAATCTATACGATGCGACAACCACTCACAGGCCAAATGTGCAGCTGAAGGGACCGGAATACCCGAGTGTGTTTCGGCCGATGATCCGGCGGTTGGTCACGAATGGCGTGAGCTACGTGTACATCACCGGCTACGAACTGCAGCCCGGGATCGTGGATAGTGCGGCGTTCATCGCGCGCAACAATTACATCGATCTCCATCAGCCCGGCGCGGTCGATCTCGTCCCGCTGGAGCCCGTCACCAATCAGCGGCTGCCGCTCGGCGTCCCGCTCGTGATCGGTGTCAAGAAGGGGTATCCGAATTTCAACGAGCTGCTGATCCGGACGGTGGTGAACGCCCAGCGGAACTTGATCGTGCAGAAGCCCACTGCGAATTCGCCACCGAACGCTACGAACCAGATCTACATTTTAAGCGTGACCAACATGTTGGGACTCGAAGCGTGGAATTCTTATGCCACCGCGTTTCCCCGGGATCTGCAGCTCGCCGTGGAGATCGACTCCTCGTCGACCATTCAGAACCGCACCAACATCGTGCTCTGGCCCCGCAACGGCGCGACCCTGCTCAACCCCGAGCAGACATACGCGACCAATTACAGTATCCCGGCGTCGACGTGGGGTGCCGGCGCGTTCCAGATCCCGATCAGCACGAACACGATCATGCTGACCAATTCCATGTGGCAGGCCTCGACCTTCCCGTTCTTCCGGCCGACCGTGGGATTTCCCATCGAAGGCGGGAGCAATCGTCCCAAAGTCGAAGGTGGGTTTCCGATTCCAGACTGGCAGATTTACACGACCAACCGTGTCCGGTTCGTGCTCACGGACGGAGGGAGGATCGTGGATTTCGTGAACATCGCCGACATGACGCGGCATATCGACATGGCTGAAAGTCTGGTCAATCAGGACGAGCTGTCCGGGGACGCGAGCACTGTCGGTCGGATGTGGATGGCGGATCGCGTGGGAGGATCGACGGATGTGAACGACGTCACCACCGGGATCGAATTGCAGATGCTGGTTTCCGCAGGATTGATCAAGGTCGGGCGATCATTGTGGAACGACTACAGTCCGTTGGTTGAGGACAAGGACAAATCGATCGACCGGTTCCGCGTCTTTCTCGGTCTTCCCCCGGAGAAATATCCGGCGGGTCAGTTGACCGCCGGCGGGCCGGTGATGCAGGCCCCCTTCACCGCCGTGCGAAAGCTTTATCTGGATCGCCGGTATCAGGTGAATGACCCGCTGGTGCATTTCACGTATCAGGACATTTACGACTGGAAGAAGAATCCGGACAAGGCCCGTCCGGTGACTCTGGTTCCGAAAATTCCGATTCCTCTCGTTACCGTGGAGGCGTTGGGCGTGACCAATCAGCTCTATTCACCGTGGAGAGGAAATGACATGAAGGATGCTGCAGGCAGCCTGAGCACCTACAACCCGCTCTTCATTGATCCGCTGATCAACAGCTCCGAGGACTGGTCTTTCCCCACCAACAAGTTTCCGAGCCTCGGCTGGATGGGCCGCGTGCATCGCGGCTCGGCGTGGCAGACGATTTACCTGAAGTCGATGACCATGCCGCCGGTGGTGGGCAGCGGGAACACGAACAACATTGTCACGGTGACACCGCGGATCTGGGCGTCCGAGCGGGGTAATCCACGTACCATTCCGAGCAGTGACTGGCGATTCCTGGACGTGTTCACTACCGCTCCAACGCCGTCGGCGACCCGCGGTCAGTTGTCGGTCAACCAGTCCGGCGAGGCGGCGTGGTCCGCCGTGCTGTCGGGCGTGGTCACGTTGACCAACAACACGACGCTGTTGCCGCCGGATCCCTATGATTGGAGCCTTTCATCGTCCGTCCCGGTCGAGATTGAACCCGCGTCGGCACAATTCTTCCGGATCGTCGATGGCATCAACCGCACGCGGAACAATGACAACGGGGGATTCTTCACCAGCAAGGGCGGCATCCTTTCTGTTCCTGAGTTCTCGCTCGCCTCACCGTATCTGAGTGCCGTGAACTGGCAGGATCCCGGTGATCGGCAGAACAAGGCTCCGAACGCCGGGATCAGCGACGTGGCCATGGAACGGATCCCCCAGCAGATCATGTCGTTGCTCCGGCTCGGTGAGCCCCGGGTGGTGATCTACGCTTACGGCCAGTCCCTCGCGCCGGCGAAGAACTCCCTGAACCTCGATCCCGACTTTTTCCAGGTGGTGACCAACTACCAGGTGACCGGTGAGTTTGTGACGCGTTCCGTAGTTCGCTTTGAAGGGGACGTGAACAGCACGACCAGCTTGTTTTTGAACGCTGTGGTCGTGGAATCCAAAGTACTGCCACCGCAATAAATTTATGTCGTTAAAACACGAATTTCGAAAATGGATACTGACGGGCGGCGCGTTGCTGGTGCTGCTTGTCGCGGTCGTCGGATGGATGCTGCGGGACGCCGGCCGTCTGGAACAACAACGCACCGACCGCGCGCAGTCCACGGGAAGCGTGGCGACTGCAACGTCGGTGATTGGTTATCCGGGATTACTGTCCGGCGCCGATACAAACGGCGGCGTTTCGGGATCGACGGCTCAGGATCAAAAAACAGAGACCCCGACCGGTTCGACTGACGTCGATACCACGTCGGGAGGTTCTGAAGCCGCACAAGTGGCGGCCGCCGTTGAAGCAGACCGGCTGCAGGCGGAACGCTCCCGCAAGCTCGGTGAGGAGAAAAAGCGCTTTCCCAATCGATTGCGGAACACTGATCTTCCCATCGGGGAACTGGTCAACAACGACGACGCGATCCTGCTGCGGAACGCGTTCATCGACGTCAACCGGTTGATGGACTACGAAGTCCCCGGAGCACTCGCCGGTTCCCCTTACCCGGGAGCGTATCTGGTGCATTCGAAGAGCGGCATCACCCCGGGGCTGAAGGCGCGCATCGAATCGATGAACGGCCATATCGTTTCCTATATCCCTAACGACACGTTGCTGGTGAACGGGATGTCGAAGGAAACGGTCGACGCACTTCCCTCCACAGGCGGTCCGGAGGAACTGACCATTCTCCCGTTCGCCCCGTATTACAAACTGCCTGAATCCCTGCTGGCAACCGTGTTGGATGGCCAGCCGATGCCGTCAGAGTGGTTGCGCGTGACTGCGTTTCCGGGGCGGAGCGGAACGGCGAGAAACGATCTGGCCGATTCGGGCGCGGTCTTCATGGGCGAGGAAAGCACTCCGTTCGGCGATCAGTTCATCATCAAACCGGGTTCAACTGACGTCACCAAACTGGCGGTGATGGAATCCGTGCTCGCGGTTGATCCGTATTATCCGCGTCAGCTTGCGAACGACCTGACGCGGGTCGCGCTCAATATCTCCAGCAACACGCTGGCGACGACCACGAACTACCTCGGGCTGACCGGCGCCGGGATTCTGGTGGGCGTCAACGACACCGGGGTGGACGCGACGAATCCGGACCTCGCCGGTCGGGTGTCGGCCAAAGATGCTTCGGCCTTGGTGGACGTGGTTGGTCACGGCACCCATGTGGCGGGCACCATCGCGAGTTCCGGTGAGAATTCGCCCGTACTGACGAACAACACGTTTGGTTCAATACAGGACGCGGACTTCCGCGGCATGGCTCCGGCAGCGTTGATTTTTGCGCAGCCGATCGATCTGCTTACCGGTCCGATTGTCTCGGACACCTATCTTCAGGAGAACGCCGTTCGCACGAACGCCCTCATCTCCAACAACAGCTGGGGCTATACTTTTGTCAGCGACTACAACTTTGCGTCCGCCAGCTATGACGCCGCCGTCCGCGACGGGTTGAACACGGAACCGGGCATGCAGTCGATCACCTATGTGTTCGCCGCCGGCAACGATGGCCAGGGATCAAGCGACGGTGCCGGCGGTGAACCGGAGACTGTCGTGGCTCCGGGCACGGCCAAAAATGTCATCACCGTGGGTGCGTTGGAGCAGTTCAGGTTCATCACCAACCAGGTCGTGCTTACGAATATCGTCAACGGCACGAACCAGATCGTCACAAATACACCGTTCCTCTTCGCGACTGACAGTTCCAACCAGGTGGCGCAATTTTCGAGCCGCGGCAACGTGGGCATCGGCATCGAGGGTGAGTTCGGGCGCTTCAAGCCGGACGTGGTGGCGCCGGGATCGTTCGTGATCTCCACGCGCTCCGTCGACTGGGTCGATCCGCAGGGGTTTGGAAATACGCTTGTGAGCCAGGACACCGGAAAAACCGTCGACGCGAACTCTACCAATTTTTCGACGATCTATGTGCCGAGCAACGTTTCAAGCGTGCGCATCGTTCTACAGCCGAACGACCGTTCGCCGGTTCCATTCCCGTCCATGCAAATCAGCGCCGGTCCGGTGAACAGCATTCCTCTGGATCGGGGCGCCGGCGACGTCACCTTCGATGTCAGCACGGGGTTGTGGACTTATGGCGTGGTGAACCCGCTGTCGCAGCTGGTCTGGTATGATGTCATCGTGGTCTATTATCTCGACGAGGATCCCAGCCAGTACTTCGTCGTGTTGAAGTCGATGAACGATCAGCTGAACTATTACCGTTTTGCGTCCGGGACCAGCATGGCGGCGCCATCGGTGTCCGGCATGCTCGCGTTGATGCATGAGTTCTTCATCGACCGGATGAGCCTGACGAACAGCCCGGCACTGATGAAGGCACTGCTGATCAACGGTTCCCGGTCCGTCAACAACCTCTACAGTTTCGCCGTCCGCGATGTGATCAACATCCAGGGTTGGGGCCGGCCAAACCTTGAAAAATCGATCCCGGAACTGCTCGATGAAAACCCGCTCGACCCGACCGGGTGGCCGATCCAGTTCTTTGACCAGGATCCAGACCTCGCGCTGGCGACCGGCCAAGAGCAGACCCGGTTTGTGACCCTCACCAAGGACGCGCTGTTTTTCCCGCTTCGGGCGACGCTGGTCTGGACCGATCCGCCGGGCAACCCCCTGGCGGCCATCAAGCTGGTCAATAATCTGGATCTGATCGTGACCAATCTCGACACCGGCGACGTGTATTTCGGCAACAACATCAACGCCGGATCGGACTTCACTTCTTCCGGGACGGTGGACGCGGCGGACAGCGTCAACAATGTGGAGAATGTCTTCATCAACGCACCGCTGGGAACCAACTATTCGGTCACCGTCCGCGCGACCCGTGTGAATATCAACGCGGTCACGGCGCAGCTGGACAATATCGTTCAGGACTATGCCCTGGTCATTTCACTGGGCAACGAGACGCTGGATGGCGCCATGACCATCACGGACATTCCCAACACGCCGCCGGTCCCGGCGACCCAGGCGCCGGTCGTTCCGGTGACTCTCACCACGCTGGGCAACGGCCTCCCTTTGTTCGGTGAACGGGTCTCCGCCAACCCGACCTATCTGACCACGCCCAACGGTGCGGCGAGCCAGTGGAATTTCTACGTTTATACGAACACGGTGGCCCTGACCAACGCGTCCGCCACCAATTTCGCGGTGGCCACCTTCCTGCCCCCCAACCTGGGCAGATCCCGAAACATGAAGCAGGGGGATCTGGACCTCTATCTTTCCACCGATCCGGCGCTGACCAACCTCTCGGCGGTGGCCATCGGCAATGCTCAAAAAAGCCTCCGACGGGGTGGCACGGAATCGATCCAGCTGACCAACTCCAGCGCGGGAATCATCTACTACATCGGCGTGAAATCCGAAGATCAACAGGCCGTTGAATACGGTTTGATTGCGGCGGCCACTGACGAGCCGTTTGCGGAATGTGACGAGAGAGGTTGTATCCTGCGGCCGATCTTTCCAGCGGATCCTTCCATCCCTGACGGCACCCCCGAGCTGCCCGGTGGTATTCCTTTGATTTTTCCCGGCCCTCCGGAGCAGATCAACGTCCGCCGCGTGATCGTCACGAACACGTTCACCCATCAATCCCCCGGAGATCTACTGGGTGACCTGAGCCATGATCAGGAGTTCGTGGTGCTGGTGAACCACCGCTGGCCCGACGACGGTCTGCCTCTGGATGCGTCGCGGGGTTTCATTTTCGACGACAGCAATGAACAGGGTGCGACGGGTAACCCCTATCCGCGCGTACCCTCTGACGGACCCGGCAGTCTTCAAAATTTCACCGGCAAGGAAGGGCAGGGGCCGTGGAATTATTTCATGACCGACAACTCGCCGAATTACACGGGCAGGGTGGACAACATCACCCTGTGGGTCGAGCGCCAGCCGGACTTGAGCGAGTTCGCGATCAACCTTGCTCCGGGCGAGTGTTACCTCGTTTCCACAAACGTGTATCCGGGTGCGACGAACTTGAGCGTGACTGTGTCCAATTTGACATCTGAATTGGACGTGTTCATCCGGCGGGATGCGATTCCGACGCCGAGCGAATACGACAAGACGGCGCTCTTCAGTCCTCCGTCGGGCACCGTGAGCATCGGCGCGCGGGATGTTCCTCCGTTGTCGCCCGGGCTCTATCACATCCTGTTCTGCAACCCGCCCACGTCGGGTGCGACCATTGACGCGAAGGGCTACGTGCAGGTGGACTACGATTTGAACGACACTGGCGCGAAGAAATTCAAGCCCAACGATCAGGTCCAGCTGGTGGATGACGCGCTGACGAACTCGGTGCTCATCGTCACCAATTTCCAGCAGATCGCCGACATCGAGGTCGGATTCCGGGTCGAACATCATCGCGCTGCGGATCTTTCCATCTATCTGACCAGCCCCGAGGGGACCAGAGTTCTTCTGTCCGAGAATCGCGGACGGACCAACACTCTGGGCTACGGTGAAGGCGGGCCGGGAACCGAGACCCTGCGGGAACGTTACAGCGAAAGCTTCGAGGCGTATCGGCGCGGCACCTACACCAACACCCAGACGTTCGGTCCCTGGACGGTGCTCACCGACGATGCGGCCATCAGGTTCGCGCCCGCCCGCGCTTACACCGGCGTGCGGCTCGTCTCGCTTTCGGGAGGCGGATCGATCTCCAATTCACTGCCGACCGCTCCGACGACGCCGACGAGTCAATACGATCTCTTCTACGCCTACCGTTTCCCGCAGTTGGATGCCGCCACGCCGACCGCGTGGTATCAGCTCGAAGATAATGCGGATGATTCGTCCGGGAATAACGACGGCGTGCTGTCAGGCAATCCTGCGTTCGCCCCCGGAGAAGTCGGACAGGCGCTGGACGCCGACGGGATTAATGACTACGTGATGGTGTCGGCCAGCCCGGATTTGAGCTCTGTCACCACCGCAGGGTTGACGATCAATGCCTGGATCAATCCGACCGACGTTTCGGCCCAGCAGCCGCTGGTGGAATGGAACGACGACTCCAATACCGGACCGCAGTTCGGCGTCGGTGCGAATTTCTGGATCGGTGTTCCGTATGCCGATGGTGGTCCCGGTTCGCTCTACGCCAACCTGGTCGATATCAGCGGAATCGCACACCAGATCTCGTCCGCCATCGATCTGATCGTCACCAACCAGTATCAACATGTCGCGGTGACCTACGACAAGCTCTCCGGTGAAGCGCAGTTGTATCTGGATGGAAGCATCATCGCGCAGACCAATCTCGGAACGTTCGTGCCTGATACCTCGACCGATCTTTACCTGGCGTATCGTCCGAACGGGGCAAACGCCCCCGCCCGGTACGAGGGCGGCCTTGATGAAGTCGGGATTTATGGTTTCGCACTTTCGCAATGCGAGATTCAGGCCATCTACAACGCCGGTTCGCTGGGGTTGGACGGTGCCAATTTCTCCGGCTGCGGCGGCGGTGGCAGCGTTCAGGTGACCGTGGACAACAGTGTGGTTGCCAGCCATGTCGCGACCGGTGCGTGGCAGACCGGACGCGTCCGGTTTACTGCGAGCGGACCGGAGACGCCGGTTGAAATTCTCGGCCTCGGCGAGGGTGTGGATATTGACCAGCTGGTGCTGGCGGAAGTCCTGTTCGACGCGCCGATCGTCTACACCCGGTTCACCGAGAATACGAACCTCGCCCTCGCCCCGATCAAGTTCGGCACGCCGCCGTACGCGACCAACTCGCTGTTCGTGCCGGTGCTGCAGACCGATTTCGAAAATGCCGTCGGCGGAGCAACGGACTATCCCGCGATCACATCGGTGGATCAAGGATGGACCGTGGTGACCAACAGTTCGGCGGTGATTTATGATCCGCCGCTCGCGCTGACCAACGACAACTTCCTCGCGCTGGCCGACGGTCAGCTGCTGCTCACCAATTTCCCGACCGTGATCGGCAACGAGTACAATATCTCATTCGCCTATCGTGACAACTCGATCCGTTCCTGGTGGCCAGGCGATCAGTCCGCGCTGGATGTCATGGAGGTGAACAACGGTCTGTTCACGCCTCCGCGTTATGCGCCGGGCAAGGTTCAAAGCGCCTTCAGATTCACCGGCCCTGGCTCCGTTCCGGTGAGGTTCGGCGATCCGCAGTCACTGACATTTGCGCAGTCGTTTTCGATTGAGGGTTGGATCAACCTGACCAACAACTATCCGTTGAGTCAGGCCCCGGTCATCGCTCGTGGCGACATGGCTGGAAACTTTCCCTACTTCCTAAGCGTCCGGAACGACAAGTCGATGGTGTTCCACGTGGCGGATGACACGACCAACGTCGTAGAACTCGTCAGCGGCGTGATCCCGACCAATGTCTGGGTTCACGTCGGTGCCACCCTGGACGACGTGAGCGGCGACATGGTTATCTATCTGGACGGTGTTTCAGTCGCGCGGACGAACATCTCATTCCGCTCGGCTGGCGAGCTCAATCCGGCGAACTTCCCTTCGACTTCGATCGGCGCCCACTTAAGTGCGACCTTTGAGCCGCTCAACGGTTTGGTGGACGAGCTGACGGTCTACGACCGCGCGCTGAGCGAGAGCGAGATCGGGGCGGTGTTCCGTGCTGATTCCAACGGCAAATCGGGTCCGCTGGGGGGGCCTCACCCCGAGCCGGTCGCGGCGTTCTCGATCGGTGGTGTGAACACCAACGTGTTCGTCGGATCACTGATCTGGAATGAGGTGACCTACTCGTTCACCGCTGATTCCACCTCCGCCGATCTGATGTTCGAGGGCTCAGCCCACGCGATGTTGATTGATCAGGTGTTGATCACGGAGACGGTGACTTTCAACCATTTCCTGACGGAAGATCTGCTCAAGCCCTATGTTGGTCAGAACGCCGGCGGAAGCTGGGAGCTCACCGTGTGGGACAACCGTGTGGGACAGTCGTTGGATGCCAGATTGATCAGCTGGACGCTCGATCTCGTCTTTGCAAATACGAACGCCGGTTGCATCGCGTTGAAACATGCGGTGCCGGTGACCAACTCGATTCCGGCAAACTCCTGGCAGTACTACTGCGTGGAGGTTCCGCGGTCGGCCTCCTTCGCCACCAACGTCCTGTTCGGTTCATCCGGGCCTGTCGACCTCTGGTGGAACCAGTCCGGCCTTCCGGACGGCGGCGCGTTTGCCGGTGACGTTGAGTTCCTGCCGGGTTCGTTGAGTGGACAGGCAACTCTGGGAACGAACGGATTGGCAGTCATCAACAACGGCGGACCCGAGACGATCACCGGAACACCGGAGCTTCTGCCGGGGCAACGGTACTATCTCGGCGTCAATAATGTTTCCGGCGCTCCGATCGACATCAGCATCGGGGTTGAATTTGACTTGATCGATGGAATCACGCGGACAACCAACGGGGTCAGCGTCAACAAGGCGATTCTGCCAGGCGAAGAACTGGACTACTTCCAGATAGACGTTTCCTCCAACGCGATTGAAGTGGCGTTTCAGATCATTAACGCGGACGGCGATGTCGATCTTCTCGTGACGCAGGGGCCGACCCTGCCCGCCGTCGATCACTTTGATTTCTCGGACGGATTGGCTCCGTTGGACACGTCATCACGCAACAAACTGGTGCTGGTCGGAACGAACAGCACTCCAGCGCTGGCAGGCGGGCGCTGGTATGCGGCCGCGTGGAACCGGGAGACCAACGCGGTGGCGTATCAGATGCGCATCACCGAGATTTATGCCTACGACCCGGCGACCCTGTTGCCCACTGTCGGAACCATCACCACGTTGACCAATGGAGTCGGTCTTGGCAGCACCCAACCCGCCGGCGTTTCATTGACGAACTTCTTCAAGTTCAGCATCACGAACAGCGAACGGGCGGCATTGTTCGAAGTCTACGGCGTCGATGAAGACGTGGACCTCCTGCTGCGACGCGACCTGTTGCCCTCAATTGTCAGTTTTTACCGGATCAGTGCGCGCGGCACGCTCAATCCCGAGCAGATCGTCCTGAGGACGAACGCGCTGCTGCCGGACCTGAACGGTGACTGGTATATCGGTGTGCCTAACAATGGTTATTCACCCGCCAACTTCACGGTCCGCGCGGTGGTGCCGACCGCAGGTGGGATCCTGCCGGGCGGCGAGCCTCCACGAATCTTCAATCTCGCGGTCATACCGGTGAACCTGCTCCAGTTCTGGTTCACCACCCTCGATGGCGAGAACTACGAGGTGCAGTACACCGCCGATCTCACGGCACCCATTGCCTGGACGGTCGGGGCCACTCTTAACGCGGCCGGTCCGGAGATGCTCTACTCGGATCCCACGGCGATCGCTCCCTCACCACCGGCTCCGCCGATGCGTTACTACCGTATCCAACAGGTGCCTTGAAGGACGCTTCTTTCACGACCGGCGGCTTTGCGCTTTGCATCGCCGCCGGTAGTTCCTAACCTGCCCGTTTGCTGACCACACGAAAGTTGCATTATGGGCAGGGATTTTATCCGCATCGGTGGTGCGCGTGAGCACAACCTCAAGAATCTCACGCTGAGCATTCCGCGTGAGAAGCTGGTGGTCATCACCGGCTTGAGCGGCTCGGGAAAGTCATCGCTGGCGTTCGATACGATCTACGCGGAGGGCCAGCGCAAATACGTTGAATCTCTCTCCGCCTACGCCCGCCAGTTTCTCGATCAACTTCAAAAACCTGACGTTGATTACATCGAAGGACTTTCTCCTGCGATCGCAATTGAACAGCGCGGTTCAGGCTCAAATCCCCGTTCGATCATTGCGACGACCACCGAGATTTACGATTACCTGAGACTGTTGTTCGCCAACATCGGGCAGCCGCACTGTCCGGTCTCCGGTGAACCGATCTTCCGCCAGACCACCACGCAGATTGTCGATGCAGTGATGGAGCAGCCGGAGAAAACACGTTGCATGATTCTCGCCCCGGTCGTGAAGCGGTCAAAAGGCGAGTTCCGCGACGTGCTGGAAAAACTGGCCCGCGAAGGCTTCGTAAGGGCGCGGGTCGACGGCGAGATTCTCGAACTTGGCGGCAACGAACGCATCAAGCTCAACGCGAAAACCGCGCATTCGATCGAGGCTGTGGTGGACCGCCTGGTCATCGATGAAAAGATTCGCGTGCGGCTGAGTGATTCGGTGGAGACGGCGTTGCGTTGGGGCGAGGGCAGTCTGATTGTTCTGCGTCAACTTCCGGGCGGCGCATCCACAGATCCATGGGAGGAACTGAAATTTTCCAACCGGCTCGTCAGTCCGGCAACCGGCGACAGCTTCGAACTGCCGACCATCCGGCATTTTTCGTTCAACTCGCCGTCCGGCGCGTGCAAGGTATGCCACGGGCTCGGCCAGAGGATGGATTTCGACGAATCGCTGGTGGTTCCGGATCAGGAGATAACTCTGGAGAAGGGCGCGGTGCTGGCTTGGCGACGCGGCGGCAAACGGATGGTCACCTATTACAAGGGGATGCTCAAAGGGGTGGCTGCGCACTACGGACAGAGTCTCGATGTGCCGTTTAAAAAACTGCCCGAAGACTTTCGCCGGAAACTCATCTACGGCACAGGCGAGGAGGAGATCACGTTCGGTTTTGTTCGCGCCGGGAAAGCGAGCTCCGTGAGCCGTCCGTTCGAGGGTGTCATCCCCAATCTCGCCCGGCTGTGGCAGGAAAGTGAAAGCGAATTCACGCGGAACCGGTTGAAGGCGTTCATGTCGCCGTCGTTTTGTGACGCGTGCGATGGCCGCCGGTTGCGCCCGGAAATTCTGGGCGTCACTCTCGGTGGGAAAAACCTCGCTGCGGAATGGCAGGCGCGACGACAGAATCAAAAGGTGCCGGGCCTTTCGATCATGGACATTTGCGGGCTGTCCGTTTCGGCGGCGGACCGGTTTTTTGAATCTCTCGCGTTGAGCGGCGTTCAGCTCAAGATCGCGGGCGACGTGCTCCGCGAGATTCGTTCGAGGCTCGGTTTCCTCATCAACGTCGGTCTCGGCTACCTCACGCTGGATCGCGAAAGCGGTTCGCTAAGCGGTGGCGAAGCGCAGCGCATCCGGCTCGCGACACAGATCGGCTCGGGGCTGGCTGGCGTGCTCTATATTCTGGATGAACCGTCGATCGGATTGCATCAGCGTGACAATGACCGGTTGCTGGAAACGCTGGACCGGCTCCGCGACGCGGGCAATTCAGTGATCGTCGTCGAGCATGACGAGGACACGATCCGGCGCGCGGATTATATCTTGGACATCGGTCCTGGTGCGGGCATCCACGGAGGCGAAGTCATTGCCGCCGGTACGCTGGACGAGGTCCTGAAATGCACGCGCTCGTTGACGGCGCAATACTTGTCCGGCGAGCTTTCAGTGCTAGTTCCGAAGAAGCGGGAAATGCCGTCGCCAGACCGGGGTTGGATCGAGATCCTCGGTGCCGAGGAGAACAACCTGAAGAACATCGACGTCCGGATTCCCATCGGGACGATGACGTGCGTGACCGGCGTGAGCGGCTCGGGCAAGAGCACGCTCGTCGATGATATTCTGCGGCGCGCGCTGTTCCGGCAATGGTACGGATCAAAGGACCGTCCTGGAAAATGCCGGGAGATTCGCGGAATTGAAACGATCGAGAAGGCGGTCGTGATCGATCAAAGTCCGATCGGGCGCACACCGCGCAGCAATCCCGCGACGTTCACCGGCATGTTCAATCACATCCGCGATCTGTTTTCCAAACTGCCCGCCGCCCGCGTGCGCGGATTTACCGCCGGGCGCTTTAGTTTCAACATGAAGGGCGGTCGCTGTGAAGCGTGTCAGGGTGACGGCTTGATCAAGATTGAGATGCACTTTCTGCCGCCGGTCTACGTGACGTGCGAAGCGTGTGCCGGACGCCGGTATAATCGCGCGACTTTGGAAATCGCCTACAAAGGGCTGAACATCGCGGACATCCTGGACCTGACCGTGGAGGAGGCGGTGAATTTCTTCCGGGCGGTGCCGCAGATCTTTGATCGTTGTCTGATGCTGGCGGAAGTCGGCCTCGGTTATCTGCGTCTCGGCCAGTCCGCGACAACCTTGAGCGGCGGCGAGGCGCAGAGGTTGAAGCTGGGTGCGGAGTTAAGCAAGAAGTCCAGCGGGCGGACGCTATACATTCTTGATGAACCGACGACTGGTCTGCATTTTCACGATGTCGCGAAGCTGCTGGAAGTGCTGTTCAAACTTCGCAACATGCGCAACACTCTGCTGGTCATCGAACACAATCTTGATGTCATCAAAACCGCCGACTGGGTGATCGATCTGGGTCCGGAAGGCGGCGCGGCGGGCGGCCAACTGGTCGTCGCCGGGACACCTGAAACCGTGGCAAAATGTGCCGAAAGCCACACCGGCCGATACCTGAAAAAGTATCTGCACCACAAACCGACTTGAACCAAGCTTTGAACAACGACAGCCTGATGCGAACCGCCACAATTGCAGCGGCGAGGACGTGCCTGTTGATCGCGGTGTTGTTTGCGGTGATGGTGGGCGACGGGCGGGCGGCAGAAAATCCGGTTCCAGAACGGCGCGGTTTCGAGGCGGCACGCGTCGCGTTGGAGGACGGTCTTTATGATTACGCGGACAAGAAATTCTCCGAGTTTCTGACGGCTTATCCTGAGTCGCCGTTGCTTCCGGAAGTCCGGTTGTTTCTCGCACAGTCGCGATTTCATCTGAAGGATTACGGTCCGGCGCTGGCGCTGTTGCAGGACAACGTATCAACTGCCGGGAACGTGGCCGACGAGTATCAGTTCTGGATGGCGGAAATCCTCAATGCCGACGGTAAACTGGATCTGGCGGAAAGCGCCTACGGAGAGTTGATCGCCAAATATCCGGACTCAAAATTAGTCCTTTCCGCTGCCTTCAAACAGGCTTACGCGTTTTACCGGAAACAGGATTACCAGAAGACGGTGGCCCTGTTGTCCTCGCCGGAGGGGGCGTTTGAGCGGGCGCGACAAAAGGAACGGGCGGCGCTGCCCTCGCTCCTGGGCGTGTTGTTGCTGGCGGATTCGCAGTATTCCCTGAAGGAGTTTGCGGCAGCGGAACAGACGCTGGGGAAACTTCCGGAAACCGCGTTACCGTCTGAGCCGGACTGGCAGCGGTTGAATCTGACAGCGCGAATTCTTCAGGCGACGGATCGCGTGCAGCCAGCGCTCGATCTCATGCCCGCAGTGCTGGCGGCGGCGGAGCAGGTGAGTCGGCCCGAGGCTCTCGCGGAATCCCATTCTCTTCGTGCCGGAATTTTGGAACAGCTCGACCAGAAAACGGCGGCGATTGAAGCCTACAAACCAAATCTGAATCCGGATGTCGGCGAATCGTGGCGACGCCAGGCGCTGGTGAAAACGGTGGAACTTTCCCGTGAGGCGGGCAGCGCGGCGGACGCAATCGCCCAGCTTGAGTTGCTGAGTTCCGGTCAGCTGGACGAACCCGCCCGCGATCTCGTTCAGCTAACTCTGGGTGAGCTGCAGCTGAAGCAAATGTACGCGCTGCCGTACGATCAGCGTGAACCCGGCACCACGTATTCACCGGCGGCCTCAAATTTCCTTTCCGCCGCGCAGGCGAATTTCAACAACGTCATCACCGGGTTCACCAACAGTCCGTACCTGGGCAAGGCCTGGATGAACCGGGCGTGGTGCGACTGGCAGTTTCAACGCTGGGAGGCGGCCGCCGCGTCCTTCAGCAACGCGACCCTGCGGCTGCCGCCCGGTCTCGATCACGCCGTCGCCATTTTCAAACAGGGTGACGCGCAGTTTAAACTTCAGCGGTTTGAAGATGCGTTGCTTTACTACAACCGGCTGGTGACGGAGTACGGAGAGAACAAGACCATCAAGGGGGAACTGCTCGATCAGGTTTACTATCAGATCATTCAATCCGGCATCGCGGCCAGCAATCTGGATGCGGCCATCCCGGCAATGCAGGCGTTGATGGGGCAGTTCCCCGGTAGTTTTTATGCGGATCGCAGCCTGCTGCTGGTCGGGCAGGCCCTCAACGACATCCGCAACCCGGCGGGCGCGCGCAAGGTGTTCGAGGGGTTTAGCAACCGGTTCACGGGATCCAGTCTCGAACCTGAGGTGCAGCTGGCGATCGCCCGGACGTATGAGCTTGAAGCGAACTGGACCGCTGCCGCAGAAGTCTATGGTTCATGGATCACGAACCACACCAACCACGCTTCAAAACCCACGGCGATGTTTGGCGAGGCCTGGGCCCTGTCCAAATCCGGGGGGATGACGAACGCCTTCGCCGGGTTCACCAATTTCGTCGCCGCCTATCCCGCCCATGATCTGACACCGGGCGCGCTGCAGTGGCTGGGGGACCAGTTCTATTCTGCGAAGGATTACCCGGCGGCCGAGTTGTACTATCAGAGACTGTTCACGGGCACTAACTGGCCCGCGTCGCGCACGACGTTTCAGGCCCGGGTTCTGGCCGGGCGGGCGGCGCTAGGTCGTCAGGCCTATTCGGAGGCGAAGCGGTATCTCACCAATCTGTTGAACATTGCCACCTGTCCGGAGGATATTTATGCGGGTGCGCTCTACGCATATGGGGACGTGCTGATGTCCGAGCCGTCCGAGAATTCCGCAAAATTCGTCGATGCCCGGGGGGCGTTTGACCGGTTGGTTTCGGTTTACGCAAACAGCGTGGATGTCCCCGCAGCGTGGGGACGGATCGGGGACTGCAATTTCCAGCTGAAACTTTATTCCGAAGCCACCATCGCCTACCGGAAGTGTCTGGAGCATCCACTGGCGAGCATTCATGAGCGAAGCCAGGCGGAGGTGAAATGGGGGAAAGCTCTGGAGAAGTTCGCGCTGGACGACGCGCCGAATCGCGAGGCGCTTCTCGACCAGGCGATGGAACGCTATCTGAACGTTTTCCTGCAGATGAACGTGAACGAGGAAAAGCAGGAGAAGGCAGATCCCTACTGGGTTCAGCGCGCCGGCATGGATGCGGCGGCTCTCGCGGAGTCCCAGCAGAAATACGATCAGGCGGCCCGACTGTACCGGCGGCTCAGGGAAATGCTGCCGCAGTTGGGCGCCTTTCTGGATCAGCGGATTCGGCAGCAGGAAACGCTCGCCCGCAGAAACGGTGGCTGAACCGGCCTACCGCTCCTTTTCAAATTCCAGAGCGGTTTTCACCAGCAGGAATTCCTCGTCCATCTGTGAGAGCACGGCGGCGGACTGGTTGAACGAACCATTGCGAACACCGTCCTCCATTTCCGCGCTCAGCGAGGCCAGCCGCACGGCACCGATCCCAGCCGAGCTCCCGCGCAGGCTGTGCGCGGCGGTTTCAATGACGCTGATGTTCCGGTCGATCAACGCGGCTTGAAGTTCTTCCAGACGGTGCTGTGCTGCACCCACGTATTCATCAATCAACAAGGGCAGGGGATCGGGCTGCCCCGGCGTCTTCAACAGTCGGAGAGTTTCCATGACAGACGGATCGATGAATCCGTAAGGATGTCGCTGACTGCCATTCTTGGCGGAAAGGTTGACCATTTCTATCGCCCGGCGCAGCACTGCCTGAAGTTCCTCAGGTCGGATCGGTTTGCTCAGGTAGTCGTTCATCCCCGCAGTGATGCATTTTTCCCGCGCGCCGGGAATCGCGTCGGCCGTCATGGCGATCACGTAGGTCCGGTGGTCCGACTTGGATGACTGTTCGCGTGATCGCAGTTCGCGCGTCGCCTGCAACCCGTCCAGAATCGGGAGCTGGCAGTCCATGAACACAATGTCGCGCGGCGTCAGTTCCAGCGCGCGCAACAGCGCCCGGCCGTCGGAAACAATCTCCGAGGCAAACCCCATCCTGGCGAGCAGACCCTTGGCGACCTTCTGGTTGATACTGTTGTCCTCGGCAATGATAATCCTCGGTGGGACGCCGCCGTGCGGCAGGAGAAACGGCGAAAACGTGTCGGTGATGTCGGGAAGGGGAATGTTGGCTGGTCGTTGTCCCGCGCTTTCGCTCAAGGCCGCCAGCAGATAGTCGGGCAGCTTGGACTGCTTCAGCGGCTTGGTCAGGCAGGCGCCGATGTTCGAGGCGTTTAGCAGGTTCGTTTCGACTTGGTGCGTGACCGTGGTGAGGATCAGAATTCTGGTTCCGGAAATCGACTGCTCGGCCTTGATGGCACGGGCGAGAGTCAATCCGTCCATGCCGGGCGTGTCCATGTCGAGAATCGCGATTTCAAACGGACGGTTTTCCCGCGCGCCTTCGCGCAAAATGGCGAGTGCATCCGGCCCCGTGGCCGCATGCCCGGCCTCGATTCCGTGATGCTGAAGAATCGTGAGGATGTTGGTCGCGTTGGTTTGATTTTCTTCGATCAGCAGGACGCGAGATTTCGTCAGCCGGTCCGGCACCGGAAGCGGTCCGGCGATGTCCACCTGCAGTTTCTGAGGGATCGAAAACCAGAAGCTGGATCCCCGGCCGGGGGTGGACTCGACTCCGATTGAACCGCCCATTACGTCGACTAGCTGACGGCTGATCGCCAGGCCAAGTCCGGTGCCGCCGTACTTCCGGGAAGTGGAGCTGTCGACCTGATGAAATGATTCAAACAAATCCGGCAGTGCTGCTTCCGGAATGCCGATGCCGGTGTCCCTGATTTCAAAATAGATTTCCTGCGACGCATCGGCGTTCTCAGTCAACGAGACGGTCAGCGCGACTTCACCTTCGGCGGTGAACTTGATCGCGTTGCTAATCAGGTTTGTCAGAATCTGCCGGCATCGTCCCGCGTCACCGACCAGTTGCGTGGGCACGTCGGGTGAGACGAGGTAGGCCAGCTCCAGTCCTTTCGAATGTGCCCGTTCGGCCAGCAGATCGAGGGTGTCCTCGACGGTGGATACGAGATCAAACGGCGCATTTTCCACAACCAGTTTGCCGGCTTCGAGCTTGGAGAAATCCAGGATTTCGTTGATCAGATTGAGCAGGTTGTCGGCGCTGATCCGGATGGTCTCGGTGAAATTGCGCTGCAGGGAGCCCAGTTTGGTGTCGCGCAGAAGGCAGGTCATGCCGATCACGCCGTTGAGCGGTGTGCGGATCTCGTGGCTGATGTTGGCCAGAAATTCAGATTTCAAGCGCGCCGATTCCAACGCGGCATCACGGGCCGCTTCCAGCGCGCGTTCCACCTTTCTTGACTGGGACAACTCTTCCAGGAAAATCAGCATGCAGTCGGTGCCGGCAAAGGTGATGAAGCTCAGGCCCGCGTTCGCCACGACCGGTTCGCGGGCGGGATTGATGCGAAAGGAAACCCTCACGTCGCGCAAAGTGTGGATTACTTTAAGCCGCGTTTTCAGCTTCTCGCGGTCCAGTGAGTCTGACCATATTTCCAGCGTCATCGAGGCCGGGTCGGGGGCGGGGCTCGTCTGGCAATCTGCAAGGATCAGGAACCGCTCGTTTAACTTGATTACTCGTCCGTCGGAAATCTGGGCGAGGCACATCGCCACGGGGCACGAAGCCATAAAACGCTCACAGTATTTCTGGACCTGTTCTTCAAGTTGTTGGTCTGGCATCGAATTGGCCGGTTCGGATGTGTCGGTTAACTTTACACTTCGCGTTTGGACGTGCGCGACGACAGTTCCACTTCAAAGGATCATCATTAAAGTGTGAATGGCTCGTGCCGGACTGGCGATGACATACGCTAGTCGGATTGCATCGGTTTGAAAACACTTATTCAACGCCATTTTCACCTGTTGTTCGGACACCGCCGTGCGGACCGTGGCCCGCTCGGCTGCGGCGGGTTCGAATAGGCGGATTGCTTTGATGAATCGGGTAGCTGACAAATTGGCGAAGTGTGTCCATGTGCCTGACTAAGTATCAGTCGACTTGAGGAGGCCTAAATTTAGTTGGCATTCAAGCTTCAGTTTGTCCGGACGCGACGGCGCACCGACTGAAGGCTGAACTCCAATCGCCGTGTCCTTCGGCCCCCCGCACTTTCAATCGCTCTCCGCCCCAAATCACGGCTCGTCACCGTCGGACGACTTTGTCAGACTGGCGAAGTGCCTTTTTTACGTGGCCGACATTTTTTGAGCATTCGCAAAGCTGTGGCGGCGTTTATCCGTCGCCATCGACGCGGTGCCCTTGCGCTCCGGGAAAAATTGAGGCCAAACGAGGAGGCCTTCAATCTGGTGCTGGCGGGTGCGGTGGGGATCGTCGGTGGCGGGATCAACGTTCTCTACAACCTTCTGCAGGAGGCGTCCAAGCGACTGGTGCTTCACAAGCAGGGGGACTTGAGCGAAATCGCGAACGGTCTAGAAAACTGGCAGCGGGTAGTCATTCCGACGGTCGGCGGCGTCGTGGCCGGCCTGATTCTTTTCATCGGCCTGCGCATCGCGGGCAGGCAAGGGAGCAGCAACCTGCTGGAAGTCGTCGTCGCGGGCGACGGGCGATTGCGCATGCGCGACGCATTGATCAAGGGGTTTTCCTCCCTAGTCAGCATCATCAGCGGCGCGTCGATCGGCCGCGAGGGTTTGGTGACCCAGTTGTCGGCGACGATCGCGAGCAAATGGGGGCAGTTTAAGAAGTGGCAACCGTATCGGCTGCGGCTGCTGGTGGCGTGCGGAGCCTCGGCTGGAATTTCAGCAGCGTACAACGCGCCGCTGGCGGGGGCCGTGTTTGCGGCTCAAATTGTTCTGGGGAATTTCTCCATGAACCTGTTCGGGCCGGTGATCTTTTCGTCCGTGGTGGCCACGGTCGTGTGCCGGAGTTTTCTGGTGATTGTTCCGTGGAGCACCGTGTCGGTGTTTGACTTCAACCGGCTGTCACAGCTGCCGTGGTTTCTCGTGCTCGGCCTGGCGTGCGGCGTCTTGGGCGCCGTCTTTCTAAAAATGCTCAAAGGCAGCGAATGGCTTTTCAGCAAACTGCCGGTGCCGTTTCCGTTTCGGCTGGGGCTGGCCGGACTGATGGTCGGCGTTCTGGCAATCTGGTATCCGGAAGTTTGGGGCAACGGGTTCGGGCCGGCGAACGAAATGCTTGCCGGCAACTTTCCCCTGACGTTCATCCTCGGATTGACGCTGGCAAAACTGTTCGCCACCGTTGCGACGGTGGGCGCTGGAACGGTTGGCGGCGTGATGACTCCCACGCTGTTTCTCGGAGCTGCGTTGGGCGGCACGCTGGGCGGATGTCTTCACGCACTCGGCTTCGGGGTGGAGCTTCCCACCGGCGTGTTCGCGCTGGTGGGCATGGGCGCGATGCTGGCGGCCACGACTCATTCGGTGCTGCTGGCGATGATCATGGTGTTCGAGCTGTCGTTAAATTTTTCGTTGATCCCTCCGTTGATGCTCGCGTGCGCCGTTGCCGCTATGATCAGCCGTCAGCTGAACGCTTATTCGGTCTACACCGAACCGGTCGCCGAAAAATCCACGCTCGTGGACCGCGAAAGCGAGGCGGTCGGTGCCGCGACCAGGACGACGGTCGCGGACCTCATGCAAGAGCCCGTTCCCGCGCTCGCCGAGAACACGTTGTTCTCCGAGATCGCCGGCCGGTTCCTGCGCTCGGCCAACAATTTCCTGCCTGTCGTCAACTCCGGCGGACGGCTGGTCGGCATGGTGGCCCTGCAGGATTTAAAGGAATATCTACAGATGGGCGACACCTTCAACGCCGTCATCGCCGGCGACATCATGCGTCCAGTTACCACGATGTTGACACCGAACCAGACCGTGATTTCAGTGCTACCGAAACTGCTCGAAGCGGAGATCCGCAACATGCCGGTGGTGAACAACATGAACGAACGCCGCCTGATCGGCCGCGTGGTGCGGGCCGAAGCACTGGGAATGCTTTCCGAAGCCATCGCCACCGGCCAAAGCAAATGAAACACCTGTCTGCGGCGGCCGTCTTTCTTCGGCGTTCTCCCCGATGGATGTTGCTGACCGTCTCTAGATCCGTCCCTCATCCGCGTCGATGTAGTCGACGAATCCCTTGATGTCATCGCGGTTCTCCAGACCGGACTGCTTCTTTCTCAGCGCGAGCTTCTCCTGTAATTCCGTGTCGTCCGCATTGGGGTAATCAAGCATGAATTCTCGCAGACCAGCCTTGGCGAAGTCGGGCTTCCTGACGTTCGCATGAACCCAGTCCGCGACCTCGCCATCGGTGATCGTGTTGCGGACGATTTCGATGAATTGTTCATGATTCACCTCAGCGGCGTCGAGCCAGCGGCCGTCGAATCCCTTGCCGAAGTTGGGCTGGTAATCCTCCGCCAGTCTGCTGGCGAAGTGGAGCCGGATCTTGTCGATGTAACGCGGAAGCTGCATCCAGCCGCACATGGTTTCGCGCGGGCTGCGTGGATAGATGATGTTTGCCATCGAAGGATGGTTTGTGCTGGCCACGTCGGTGTCAATTGAATGCTGAGGGCCAGTTTGATTCATGGGGGTTGTTTTCTGAATGAATGCCCGGTAGGATTGATCACGTCAAAACCCCGTCATCACAAAAACGATATGAAATTGATTCACGCACTATTTTCAACCGTCGCTGTTCTGCTCATTTCCTCCGGCACAATACTGGCCGCAGATTGGGTTATTTATGAAGGCGGGGAGGGCCCCGGCAAGGGGAAGCACATCGTATTCATCAGCGGTGATGAGGAGTATCGCTCGGAGGAGGCGCTGCCGATGTTGGCAAAAATTCTCTCACAGCGGCACGGTTTCAAATGCACCGTCATTTTCCCGATCGACAAGAATTCCGGCGAGATCAACCCGAAGGAACAGACCAATATTCCCGGGATGGAGTCCATCGATTCGGCGGACCTCGTGATCGCGGCGTTGCGTTTCCGCGAATTGCCGGACAAGGACATGAAACATTTCGTTGACTACCTGACGAAGGGCAAACCTTTGATCGGACTTCGCACCACGACTCACGCGTTCAACTACACACGGAACAAGCAGAGCCCCTACGCGATCTACAGTTTTGACAGCAAGGATTGGCCGGGCGGGTTCGGTCAGCAGTTGCTCGGCGAGACCTGGATCAACCATCACGGGCATCACAAAGTCGAAAGTACCCGGGGTCTGATCGATGGCGTCCACATCCAGCATCCGATCCTGCGCGGCGTGAAGGACATCTGGGGTGACAGCGATGTCTATGGAATCACCCATCTTCCGAACGAAGCGACGGTTCTGGTTTACGGTCTGACGCTCTCGGGCATGGAACCCACGTCTCTGCCGAACTACGACAAGTCGATCATGCCGATCATCTGGCTGAAGGACTATCAGGTGCCGGGCGGAAAACCGGGCGTGGCGTTGACCTCGACAATCGGGGCCGCGACCGATCTGGAGAGTGCGGATTTGCGACGGTTGATCGTGAACGCCACCTACTGGTTTACCGGACTCGCCGACAAGATCGACGGTAAAGCGAACGTTGACTACATCGGCGAATATCATCCATCCAAGTTCAGCTTCGACGGCCACAAAACCGGAATTAAGCCGGCCGACCATGAGTTGAAGAATTAGCCTGTAGGACGAGCGCAGCATCAACTGGTCACACGCTCATCTGCCTCCGGCGCGGTCACGGGATCCGTGCCGGGTTTTTTTTGTGATGTGCTGTTGCATCCCGTTCTTTCGGGGGACTTCGAGAGTTCCGGTCTTTCATCAACCGGACGAGCCAAAAAGGATGGCTGAGCGTGTTGTGGACTGTGCTGGCAGAGCACAACGGCCACGGCGCTTTTGAGAGGACTGGGCGGCTAGAAGTTTGAAACCGCCCCGCGCGTGCGTAAGCGGTGTCGCGCTTTGCTTGCCACCGCGGCTCAAGAGGTGCCCCTTTCGCCATACCTGCGGGAATGGACGAGAGTCGGTACGGCTTCGGAACGTGCGCCCGGCATCCGGCAATGCCGTGGTTTTGGATTGATTGTCGGGCGGGTGGGCGTAGACAAGTTCCTTCTCTCATGAAAGCCATCACTCATATCCTTACACTCGTGTGCGTCCTCGGCACGTTCTCCGCGTCTGCCCAGCGGCAGGCTCCGGTCGAATCCCCACAGGTTCACGAAGATCGAACCGTCACCTTTCAGATCGGCGCGCCCAATGCCGGTGAAGTAAAAGTGAACGGGCAATGGAAGGACGGTTTCGCCGCGATGGTAAAAGGGGAGAACGGTGTCTGGAGTGTCACGGTCGGTCCGGTGGAGCCCGGCGTCTGGGAATACAGTTTTCAGGTGGACGGTCTGTCCATGATCGACCCGGCCAACTCCTGGATCAAACCGATGCATTCGCCACGGACCAGCATTCTACATCTGCCCGCGAATCCGCCGGCGCTCTTCGATTACCGCGAGGTCTCGCACGGTATCGTGCGCAGTCATGCTTATTATTCGAAATCAGTGGATCGGCTTCGTTACCTGTCTGTCTATACGCCGCCGGGGTATGATCAGAAGACGGCGGAATCCTATCCGGTCTTTTACCTCCAGCACGGCAGCGGCGACAATCAGGACACGTGGACCGTTCACGGCAAGGCGCATTGGATCGCCGACAACCTCGTCGCCGAGGGGAAGGCGGTGCCCATGTTGATCGTGATGATGGACGGTCACGCACAGGTGCCGAGGGGTCGGGAGAACACGCAATACTTCGAACGCGATCTGCTGGAGGACGTGATCCCGTTTGTGGAATTGAACTACCGGGTGAAAGCGGATGCGGATCATCGTGCGCTCATCGGCCTGTCGATGGGCGGCGGTCAGTCTCTCACCATCGGACTGAATCACGCGGATACGTTTGCGTGGGTGGGTGGATTCAGTTCGTCGGTGCCCAACGAGGAAGCCATCGGCAGGGCGCTGGAGAATATCGACACGACGAACGAGCGGTTGAAGCTGTTGTGGATCGCCTGCGGGAAGGACGATTTTCTCTTGGAACGAAACAAGACGTTTATCGAGCTGCTGAAGGACAAACACATCGAGCACGAATGGTTCCTCACCGAAGGCAACCACAGCTGGCCGGTATGGCGCGGCTATCTTGCGGATGTGTTGCCACGCGGCGCGTTTTTGAATCAATGAGCTGCGGCAATCTACACGGCCACCTTCATTTCATGACAGCGCGACCGTTGCAGAAATTTGTGCTTCTTGGTTGCCTGTTCGTCCAGGGAATGGTGGCTCCCGCTCAGGACCTGATCACCATCAACGAACGTCCGTGGCATCTTGGACGGGAAGGACAGGCGGAGTGGGAGGAGTTTGCCGTTTCGCCACCCGACGCGTTGCGGCTGGATGTCCCTTTTGAAGCCACTGAGAACGGGAGCGAGTCGACACTCTTTATTCAACAGGACGACGTGCGGCATGATTGGAAGGTGGAGTTGAACGGAAAACAACTCGGTCGGCTGTTTTCCATGGAGGCGGATCTGGTTTCGTCCTTCGCGGTTCCCGCCGGACTGTTGAAGGAAGGGGAAAACGTGTTGTCAATTCTGCCACCGGAGTCCATCGACGATATCCGTATCGGCCGGATCGTTCTGGTGAACGCCCCGCTGGGGTCGACACTTCGCCAAGCACTCGTCGATATTCAAGTTATCGATGCCGACAGCAGGTTGCCATTGCCAGCGCGCGTTACCATCGTCGACGAGCGGGGCAGTTTGGCGGCGATGACTGCCGGAAATGACGAGGAAAGCCGACCGGTTGCCGTTCGTCCGGGCGTTGCTTACGTCGGTCCAAACGGAGCCTCCGTCGGTCTGCCCGCAGGAAATTACACGATCTACGCGGGCCGCGGGTTTGAGTATGGAATTGCCACACAAAGGATCGCGCTGAAACCGGGTGAATCAAAATCGCTGCAACTTTCAATTCAGCGTGAAGTTCCGACGCCAGGTTGGGTAAGCAGCGACACGCACGTTCATACGTTGACGCACAGCGGGCACGGCGACGCGACGATTGAAGAACGCATGCTCACACTCGCCGGCGAGAACGTGGAGTTGCCCGTCGCCACCGATCACAATGTCCACGCTGATTTTGTCGAACCCTCCGAGCGGCTGGCGCTCACTCCTTATTTTACCCCTATCACCGGAAACGAAGTTACGACCGCCACCGCTCACTTCAATGCGTTCCCCGTGGCGCATGAATCGCGCGTCCCGGATTTTCGCATTCCGAGCTGGCCCGCACTGATTGAGCACGTCCGCGAAACGACCGGCGCGAGGGTTGTCGTGCTCAACCATCCGATGAACGTTCACAGTAAATTTCAGCCGTTCGCCTCCACCAACTTCAACAACGTGACGGGCGAAAATCTGCGCGGGCCTGAATTCACATTCAATGCGATTGAACTGCTCAACTCCTCCGCCCAGCAGTCGGATTTCATGACTGTCTATAACGGTTGGTTTGCGATGCTGAATCACGGCTACCGGATCACCGGAGTCGGCTCGAGCGACGGGCACGATGTCAGCCGCTACATCATCGGACAGGGGAGGACGTACATCCGGACCGATGATCGTGATCCTGGACAAATCGACGTGGCCGACGCCTGCGACAAACTCCTCGCAGGCCGCGCGCTGGTGAGCATGGGTCTGCTGGTGGATATTGCAGTCGCCGATCAGTTCCATGTCGGAGATCTGGCCACCGGGCTTTCGGAGACGTTCGACGTGCGCGCGCAAGTTCTCGGGCCTGCTTGGGTTTCGGCGACCAATGTGACGCTCTACGCGAATGGGATTCCGATTCGGAGTTCGACACTTGTCGGCAACGAGGGAATGCCCGGGTTGAAAGCGACGATAACGTGGCAGATCACACGGCCGAAAAATGACGTCCATCTCGTCGCGATCGCCACGGGTCCGGGAGTCGTTGAACCATACTGGGCCATTCCGCGGCCGTATCAGCCCAGTTCCCGGCGATGGGTTGGTCGGGTGATCGGATCGACCAATCCTGTGTGGGTGGATGCGGACGGCGATGGAGAATTCACCGCCGCCCGGGGCTTCGCAAAAAATCTGCAAACGAGGGTTGGCGCAGACCCGAACGCAGTCGTAGCCGCTCTGGCCTCATTCGACGAGACGATCTCATGCCAGTCGGCCGGCCTGCATCACGAGGCGGGAGCGGACCTCGACTCGCAGGCGTGGCGTGACGCGTTGAAAACCGCGTCGCCACAGGTGCGTCGTGGATTTGAGGCCTATTTCGAAAGTTTGCCGTGATCGACTACATGGGGCGCCTGCCGACAACGAAAGGGCGCTCTTGAGCGGGAGTCAGTTTGTCAGTTTCCGAACCAGCTTCTTTCTCATTGGCAATTTTCCGGTGGTTTCACAGACTCCGGGCCATGCGAAACATTTTGGTGACCGGCGGGGCCGGGTTTATCGGGTCGAATCTGGTGTTGACGTTGCAGGAGAATTATCCGGATGCGAGGATCGTTATCGTGGATGATTTTCGGTCCGGCAGTTTTAAGAACCTTGGTGGTTTCAAGGGCGACTTTGTCACGACAGACGTCTCGCGGCTCGACTGGCAGGCGCGGTTCAAGGACCTGGTGTTCGACGCGATTTTTCACGAGGCGTCCATCACTGACACCACGGAGCACGACCAGTTTCTCCAATCGCACGACAACATCGAGGGATTCCGCAACGTGCTCGAATTTGCCGCGCCGCAGCAGACGCCCGTTGTTTACGCGTCGTCGGCGGCGACCTACGGAATTGCGGCTGGAATCAATGTGGAAGTTCAACCACCGGCTCCGGCGAATATTTATGCGTTCAGCAAGGTGCAGCTGGACAATCTGGCCCGCGATTATTCAACCCGCAATCCGTCCTGGAAAATTGTTGGGCTGCGCTACTTCAACGTCTACGGCCCGAACGAACCGCACAAGAACAAGGCTGCGAGCATGATCTACCAGCTCTACCTTCAGATGAAGGACGGCAAACGTCCGCGCGTGTTCCGTGGCGGAGAGCACAAGCGCGATTTCGTTTACGTGAAGGACGTGGTCGGGATGACGATCCATGCGTTGACGGCGACTCAAAGTGCCATTTTCAACTGCGGTTCCGGCGTGGCCGTTTCGTTCAACGAAGTGATTGCGGAGTTGAACAAGAACCTTGGAACCAAGCTGGAACCCGAGTACATTGACAACCCTTACGCGTTCTACCAACCACACACCGAGGCCGACATGTCGAAGGCGAAGAATGAACTGGGCTGGGTGCCGAAGTTCACACCGGTCACCGGCATCGCCGACTACGTGAAGGGATTGGAGCAATCGGTACAAGGCTGACCGGCCCCGGGCGAAAACCGGGCCTTCCCTGAACGACCCGTCCGGTTCCGACGTCTGAATAACATGAGCGCCCGCCCGACAAACAAACAGCCCCGCCGATGGGTTCGGATTCTTCTTGGGGCTCTGACTGGACTGGTTTTGCTCACGGTGGTCGCTTGGTTTGTCGTCACGAGCGAATCGTTTCTCAAGGCCGTCGTTCTTCCCCGCGTCGGAACTTCGATTCACGGGAACCTCACAGCGGAATCGATCGCGCTGAATCCGTTTTCTAGGCTGCAACTGAAAGGCGCGCGACTGACCGACACGGAGGGGAAGGAGCTGCTCGCGATCGGCGGGCTGAGTGTCAGGTTCAAATTGTTTAAACTGCTGGACGGCGTGATTGCGCTCGACCAACTGCAAATCGTGGAACCGAAAATCACGATTGAGGCGGATGCCGATGGTGCCAGCAACCTGTCCAAATGGATCGCAGAATTCGCCGCTCCGGCGGATGCGAAACCGACGTGCTCATCACCTGGGAAAGCATTGCAACTGGACCTAGGGCGAATCGATATTTCAAAAGGACACTTTGAATTCGTGCGCCGTGATCCGGTGAACAAGGATATGCGAGCCGTCGCGGGCAAGTTGGACTTGTCCATTGATCAATTGCGAAACGGTCAGACGAGTGAGGGGGTTCTGAAACTAAGCCTGTTGATGGAACAGTGGGGGACGAACTCAGTGGTGGAAGATTCATTGAGTGCCACCTTCGAGGTTTCATCAAATGTGGCGTTGGACGCGGATCTTGTTCCGGGCGCGATCGAACTTGAGTTGAATGGGGCGGTGGACAAGGTGTTGGGGCGGTTCAAGGAATCCAGCGGGGCGTCGGTGAAGATGACGATTGCCAGCGCGGGATCAAAGATCGAAAACGTGACCGTGGCCTTCTCTCGGGACGGCCACGAGGTGGGGCGTGTTGAAGCGGCGGGGGAATACGAAATTGACGACGGTGTCGGCGAGTTTGATCTGACGGTGAAACAGCTTCCTCCGTTGGTGCAGGACCTGGTTTCCATTGCTCTCGCCATGGATTTTGATCTCGGCTCTCTGGGATCGACGAATCACATTGTCTTGCGCGGACTGAACAAGCCAATTAGTGCGCAAGGAAGCCTTCAACTGGGTCAACTCACGGTTAGGAACTCCACCGGGTCGACTCCGCGGGTGGATCTTGGATTGGAGTATGATTTTTATCTGGATCTGGAGAACAGCCGTGGGCGGTTCGATCGTGTGAACCTCGCCGTCAACGAAGACGGACAGGCCCGCGCGGCTGCCAGTATCACAGAACCATTTTCGTTCGCTTGGGTGGAGTCACTCGGGAGTGCGCAAGGAAGCAAGTTGGAACTGTCTCTCTCGGACGTATCACTCGACGAGTGGCAGGCGCTGACGGGGAAACTTCCGGTCAATGGACTTTTGAATTTGAATGCCGCCATTCAATCGCAGCAGGAAGGTCAGATGCTGGTAGTAAATGGCAGGACAAGTCTCCGGCAGGCCAGCATCGAGCGAGGCACCAATGTATTTACAAACGTCGAAGCTGATCTGGTGCTGGAGGGGCAGTTGGACCGGTTTCACCTGTTGTCGCTTCGTTCACTCGATTTTAAAATCTCACAAAGCAATCGACCTCCGGCAAGCGTGCGCGGAAGCGGGACGATGAATTTCACCAACCTGGTGACCGATGTCCAGGTGGCGTTGAATTTTCCGCTGACGAACATGGTCTCCGAAGTGTCCGGATTCCCAGAGATGCTGGGTTCCGGTCTCGCCTCGTACAACGGTCTCGTCGTTTACACCAATGGTTCGCTCATCATTGATGGAAAATTGGACGGTTCCAACCTCGATCTGAGTGTTGTGGAAAAGGCATTTGGAAAAACCACGCTACAGGTCCCGCTGTCGGCGCAACTCGTGAACCAGCAACTCAAGTGGTCGATCGTCGATGCGTCGATTCACCCGGCGGCGGGTGAAGTATTGCCGTTCTCGTCTTCCGGAGATCTTGGGTTGGATAACCTCGCCGGGACGCTGTCGCTGTCCATTCCCAGAATCGGGAACGATCTGATGAACGGTTATCTGACCAACCATCTTGATGGCGGGAGGTTGAAGTCGGGATTGCTCAAGGTTGCGGTGAACGGGGATCTGCTCGCTGATGGCAGGCAGAAATGGAGTGCCGTGATTCAGTCCACCAACATGGTGATTGTCGATGGTGACAACGAACCGATTGGCCCGGCATTTAGTGATCACCTCGATCTTGAGACATTGATTCATTGGGGCAAAAGCGATTACGCACTGACGACCTGTCTCGGTACCCTTTTCGCGGATGGACAAGCGTGCGGCCGTCTGGACGCGACGGGGAGAATTCTTGTCAACGCGCGGGAGGCGAAGTTGAATATCCAGATTTGGGATCTCGACGAGAATGCGCTCCGACCTTTCGCGTCCCGCGTGATCGGTGACCGTCAGCTGGAGAAGGTGAACGTGGTCGCAGATTTCGATCTCGATTATCATCCCGACAGGAAATCGGGGCTCAAGGCGTCGCTTTCCGTCAATGACCTGCTGATCAGGGAACCGTCCGGGCAGACGGCGCTGGACCGGCAGTATCTGGAGTTTTTGTTCGACACCCAGATCGTCAGCAACCGGCTGGACATCACCCAGGGACAGCTGCGTCTGGCGCCCACGACGAACGCGAGCAACGTGATCGATCTTGCCGGGTGGATCAATTTCGAGGATCCGAAGGCCATTGAGGGTGACGTCGCGCTTCGTTCCCAAGGATTTGATCTGACCGCGACTTACGATTTGTTGTCCCGGCCGCCGGCGGAAGTTGCCCCTAGGAGCTCGTTGCACAGCGAAGGGAAAAAGCTGGCCGGCCTTGAGGCTGAATGGCGGGCGACCGTGCTTCCGTTCAAACATCTCGGGCTCTCGTTGGATTTTCGGAAACTCTTCCTCCGCGAACTGGTGGCCAGCAACTGGGTGGCGCGGGCGGTTGTCAGGACTAATTCGTTTGAGATCTCACCGTTCTCCCTTTCGTTGAACGGCGCGCCGGTCAACCTGGCCACAACCCTCCGCAGCCTTCCCGACAGTTCCGAATTTGATCTGGCGCTTGAGATCGAAGGAGTGGAGCTCTCGCCGGTCATCCGGACATTTGATCCCGGCTGGGATCACCTGGCCAGGGCGGAATTCTACGGTGCCGCCGACCTGCATGGACGGGTTGCTCACAACAGCAGCATCTGGTCTTCCACGACCGGGCATGTTTACGCGGGATTGACCAATGCGCATGCCGAACTGTTGAGCAGGGAATGGCAACATCTGCTCCAGCCGGTCGGGCTTCTGTTGCAGACACCGGTCCTGTTCAGTTCGCCGATCAACTGGTTTTATTCTCACACGGAACTGGGTGACGAACAATTGAAGCTCCATCAATACACGATCATGAGTGACGCCTACGTCGCGGATGTCCACACGACCATCGCGCTGAATACGAACTTCGTGGATTCAGTGTTTCCAAACGTGCCGATCGAATTGTATCTCAGCCGCAATCTGGTGACGCGGCACGGCGGGTCGGCGAATCAGACGGAGTACGTCGGACTTCCGGAATTCCTGTACCTCCAGGGGACGTTCAAGGAACCCAAAGTGATGATCGACAAACTGAAGACGTCCAAGATGGTGCTCGGCAAAGCGGGGAATTTTGTCGGCGGCACCGCCGGTGGTCTGCTGAAAGGTGCGGGCAACGTCACGGAAGGCATCGGTGGTTTGCTGTCCGGTAAAACATTCGTTGACCCGAACACGAAGCTGGGGCCGGTGAGTCACGGAATCGACTTTCTCTTTCACTCGGTCGGCGGGATCCTGGGCCAGACCGGCGGGGCTGTGGAAACGGGGACGGGGGCCGTCACCGGCACCGAAGTCCTCTCGGGCGATATCATAGCGCAGCGGTTCCAAAGTTTTGATTGGCCGAGGCAGTTCACCAACGCCCCAAATGCAGTGGCAACCGGTTCAAAATGAGCTGGTTTGTAACCTGGATATCCTCCTCACGGACCGCCTGAATTCTGAATTCCACGACAAATAAGCCAATTTGCGTTGTTTTTTGAACGGTTTTCGGCCGTCGGCCTGAAAATGAATTTGAAAAAATGGCTATCCGTCAGACCCGCTCGAACGCATCATTCCGATTAGATCGACTGCGTTCAAACGATCCGGGAAGGAATCGAGGGTTGATGGTGGTTCATCGGCCAAATTAAGCACCAAATGCCTGCCGTATCCCGGCGGGCATTTCGGTTTTTGGGTAGTCATTTTTTCAAGTTGACCTCACCGACCGGGAATAATCGTAACGAAGCCCGGCTGAATTTACTGGATCCCTTCACGCGGTAATTCAACAAAAGCACGGCGGATTTGGATGAACGAATTCCTGAAAAATACGCGCGAGCGGAAGGGTCCAATTGGTGAATATAGGACTTAACCCGCTTCTTCGGCAATGCAGCCGAACCAAATAGCGCTAGCCAGCCAAAAACGAGAGCCGCTGCGGCAAGCGTCCACCGTTTGAGTTGCGGCTGTTTCATCTGCTGCTTTGTTCGTTTCACTTCCGATATTTCGCCAAGAAACCCGGCTCGCTGCCCGCCAGATCCGCCATCCGCTGATCGGCCAGCAGCTTCCCGTAAATCTGCACGTCGCGAACGAACATGCTCAACCGTTCTTCAAAAGAGTCACTCGCAATCTGTCCGTCTTTGACGTCGATCTTCTCGGCCAGCGACACGCCGTAGGGCATGGCCCACGCGTAGCATTGGCGTGCGATCGTGCGCAGTTGATCGTGAACCGTCAGTCCCTTTTCGTACGAGGCGACTACAGTGGCGAACAGCTTGCCCGAAAATTCCTTCCAGAAATGATCCGTAAAATTCTTCAACGCTCCACTGATGCTGCCGTGATAGTCCGGTGTTCCGAGAATGAAAACGTCGGCGTTGGCGACCCGTTGTTTGAGCGGTGCGTAGTAGTCCGCCGTCCATGCCGTTTCCGGATTCAGGTGAGGCAGTTGTGTTTCGTACAGATCAAGAACATCGACCGCACAACCGTTTTTCTTCAAGCGATTGCCCGCTTCGTCGAGCGCGATTTTTGTGGAAGAGTTCGCGCTGTTGCTGCCGCTGACGATGAGAACGTTCAAAGTGGATCCAGACATGCGCGAACGCTAACGAACGGTCACGGCGAGGCAAAGCAGAATGAATCACGACCGGGCAACGTATCTACCGGCTGGTCGCGAAGATCGAAAGCGCCGAATGGTAGGGACCGTCGCTCCGCGGAGGGTATCGAAGGTTCCGGTCTTCATCAACAGGACGAGCCGAAAGGATGGCGGAGCCTGTCGTAGAGTGCGCCAGCAGAGCGCAGCGGCGACGGCGCTTTTGGGCGGACCGGGCGGTTGAAAGCTTGAAACCGTCCCGCGCGTGCGAAAGCGGCGCTGAAGTCTCGCGCTCAATATTTTTGAAGCGTTGTTTGATTTTAACCAGTTTGCACAAATTCACTCCGGGGTGGACGGATCAACGTTGTGTTCGTTCTTCCCGCGCCCGGACAGGGAATTACGTCGGAACTCGAAAGCAGCCCTATCTGGTGCGGGTTTTCGACTATGAATCTGATTCATCGAACAAATCGAAACTTTCAGCCGGTGTTTTTGGCAGCACGGTCTTGCGGTTGCTAGGCGGGGAGTTGGATGTCCTCCACGCTCGAACCAGACGAAACGGTAACGCTGATCGACGAACTGCTCACCGAGCAGCGTTCGTTGACGGCGGCGGCGTGTTTCTCCCGATTGCACGAACAGCACGGGCTGCCGTCGCAGGAGCGGTACTATCGCGATCTCATTCCGCTGAGCCAGCCCGGTCCCGGCGAACAATATGCATTCGAAGTCGATCTCGACCAGTGCTCCGGCTGCAAAGGTTGCGTGACCGCCTGCCATGCTCTGAACGGTCTTGACGACGACGAAGCATGGCGGGACGTCGGTCTGCTCCTCGGCGACGACGGCGGTCATGTCGTTCAACAAACAGTCACCACCGCCTGTCATCATTGCGTCGATCCCGGCTGCCTCAACGGCTGTCCGGTGCTCGCATACGAAAAAGATCCGCTGACCGGGATCGTCCGGCATCTCGATGACCAGTGCATCGGTTGTCAGTATTGCGTGATGAAATGTCCGTACGACGTGCCGAAGTATTCGGAACGACTCGGCATCGTGCGCAAGTGTGACATGTGCTCGCAGCGCCTTTCTGAAGGCGAAGCCCCGGCGTGCGTTCAGGCGTGCCCGACGGAGGCGATCAAGATCACGGTGGTGAATCAGGACCGGATCACGGCTCGTTATCGCAACCCTGACGCCGAGGAAGAACGCGGCTATTCGGAACCCGATTTCAACGAACTCGCCGCCGAGCTGTCGCAGTTTGATCGCACCAACAATTTTCTCCCAAGCAGTCCCGATCCGAACTACACGCTGCCGACCACACGGTTCAAAACCAGCCGGCCGCACGTCACCACACTTCACGCCGCCAATGAAAGCGCGTTGAAACCGCAGCACGCTCACTGGCCGTTGATTTTTCTGCTCGTGCTATCCCAGGCATCCGTGGGACTCGGGCTCGTCGCCGCCTTGTTGGGATCATTTGACCAAGGTAGCAGCCGACGTGAGGAGGCTCTGGTCACGGCGGTTCAATCCGCTGAAGTGGCCACATCGCCGGAGCTCGGACGTCCCCGTCTGCTCAAATTTGAATCAAACGACGCGCGGACGGAGACGTCCGCGCTCCTGATTGCATCGGCGACGTTCATGGCGATTGCGCTCTGCCTCGCAACATTCCATCTCGGTCGGCCAATGAAAGCGTGGCGCGTGTTCCTCGGTTGGCGCACGAGCTGGTTCAGCCGCGAAGCCATTGCGTTTGGCGGCTACATGAACGTGGTCGCGACCGCCGCCGGTCTGGCGTTTTTCCAAATGGACGACTGGTTGCGTTTTGTTCTGCCGGTCGCGGCATTGCTCGGGGTCGTTTCGGTATTCAGCTCGCTCATGCTTTACGTCGATACGCGCCGTGAGTTCTGGTCGGCGTATCACACCGGCGTGCGGTTCGCGGGAACGACCGTTCTGCTCGGGTTCGCGGGTTGGTTGATCGTTGATTCGAGGATGTCTGCTCTTTCTATCGCATCGTTGTGGATCGTTCTCAGTTTGTCACTGGTCAAGATTGCGCTCGAAGCGACGGTGATGATTCACGCGCGATCAGATCGATGGACGCCGTTGAAACGCACCACCCGTTTGATGGTCGGGCCGTTGCGCCCCGCGCTCGGCTTTCGAGTGTTCGCGCTGTTGCTGGGCGGCCTGATGTTTCCCGCGCTCGCGCTGATCGGGATGATCCCGATGAACGCCGATCTTCCGTTGATCATTTTTGTCGCGTTGCTGGCCGGTGAACTGGCGGAACGCTTCCTCTTTTTTACCGCCGTTTCACCAACGCAGATGCCGGGAGGAATTCATTCATGAACGCAGCAGGGGGGAAATCAGCCAACACAATGTTCCGCGAATTCAGCGGACCACTCACGCGCGAACTCGTCCAGGAACCCGGTGACTTCGGTCTCGGCAAGGTGCCGGCGCGGCTCAAGCCCAACGCAACCACCACGATGGTCTGCGGATTCTGCTCCACCGGGTGCGGTCTCAATATTCATTTGAAGGACGGTCAGGCGGTGAACCTCACGCCGCGCACGGAGTATCCGGTGAATCTCGGCATGGCCTGCCCGAAAGGCTGGGAAGCGCTCACACCGCTCGCCGCGCCGAATCGCGCGATAACGCCGATGGTGCGCGACGCGTCCGGGCGGTTGCAACCGGTCGATTGGGATCATGCGATGACCGAGTTCACCTCGCGCATGAAGGCGATTCAGGCGAAGCACGGAACCGGCTCGGTCGCGTGGCTGGGTACCGGTCAGATCTGCACGGAGGAACTCGCATTCCTCGGTTCGCTGGCGAAGTTCGGCATGGGCATCCGTCACGGTGACGGCAATACGCGACAGTGCATGGCCACGTCTGTTGTCGCCTACAAACAGTCGTTCGGCTTCGACGCGCCGCCGTACACGTATCAGGATTTTGAAGAGTCGGACGTGATCGTGTTGATCGGTTCCAATCTTTGCATCGCGCACCCGATCATGTGGCAGCGGGTTCTTCGCAATAAGAATAACCCGGAGATCATCGTCGTCGATCCGCGCAAAACGGAGACCGCGATGGCGGCGACACAACATGTGCCGCTCGCGCCGAAGTCCGATCTCGTGCTGCTGTACGGCATCGCGAACATGCTGATTCAAAACGGCTGGATCAAACGCGATTACATCGACGCGCACACGACTGGCTTTGACGAGTTCGCCGAGTTCGTTCGCAAGTTCACCCCGGACACCGTCGCCGCCCAGACCGGGCTGACGGTTGGCCAGCTCTATCGTTTTGCGGAGACGATTCATCAGGGCAGGGCCGTTTCATTCTGGTGGACGATGGGCGTCAATCAAGGACACGAAAGCACGCGCACGGCACAGGCGATTATCAATCTGTCGCTGATGACCGGCAACATCGGGCGACCAGGAACAGGTGCGAATTCGATCACCGGTCAGTGCAACGCGATGGGCAGCCGGTTGTTTAGCAACACCACCGGTCTGCTCGGCGGACGCGATTTCATGAACGCCGCGCATCGCGAACAGATCGCGGGCATTCTGGACATCCCGGTCGAGCGCATTCCGCAGGAGAATTCGCTGGCTTACGATCAGATTATGGACGGCATCGAGCGCGGCGAAATCAAGGCGCTGTGGCTGGTCGCAACGAATACCGCGCATTCCTGGATCAACCAGAACAAGGTGCCCGAGCTCTTCAAAAAATTGGAACTGCTCGTCGTGCAGGACATGTTTCACGACACCGAATCCTCCGCCCACGCGGACATCATTTTTCCCGCCGCCGCCTGGGGTGAAAAGAATGGGACCTTCATTAACAGCGAACGCCGTTTCGGTCTGGTAAAGAAAGTCTCCGTCGCACCCGGCCAGGCGCTCAGCGATTTCAACATCCTGCGTTTGATCGCCCGCTACTGGGGATGTGAAAATCTCTTCAAAAACTGGACCTCACCCGAAGCCGTCTTTCAGATCCTCAAGAAATGTTCCGCCGGACAACCGTGCGACATCACAGGGATTGATGGTTACGAAATGCTGGACGCGAACGGTGGGATTCAATGGCCGCTTTCCAGCGAGGAGAGGAAAGTATTCAGTAAACAGTATTCAGTGAACAGTAACGGCAATCGTTCAGAAAACGGGAAGGCGATAGGCACTGTAAACTGTAAACTGAAAACTTTAAACTCTATCCCAAATCAGCGCCGCCTTTTTGAGAACGGCCAGTTCCACCACGCGGATGGCAAAGCGAAATTCATCTTTGAAAACCCGAGAGCCACTCCGGAAATGGTTGATTCGCACTATCCGTTTCATCTACTGACAGGGCGGGGGACCTCCGCGCAGTGGCACACACAAACCCGCACGCGGTGTTCAGCCGTGTTGCGACAGCTTTATCCGGAATCGATCTACCTCGAAATTCATCCCGACGATGCCGAACAGCTCGGGATCGGAGCGAACGATTCGGTGAAGATTTCATCGCGTCGCGGCAACGTTATTGCCACGGCGTTTCTTACTCCCACGGTCCGCCCGGGGCAGGTCTTCCTGCCGATGCATTACGAGACCGCGAACCGCCTGACGTATCCCGCGTTCGACAGCCACTCGCGTCAACCGAGCTACAAACACTGCGCCGTGAAAGTGGCCCGGGCATAGGCTGTTTCCGACAATCCTGTTCAAGCATGCAGCAGGGATGAAAAAGACGGCCTTGTTTCTGGTGATTTATCGGGCGGTTTATTCCGGCAATGCAGGGGAAATCGGGCGACTGAAAACCCTGTTGTGAATCAGATGCGGCAATACGAAGAAAAAGCCCTTGCACCAACGCGCGGACCTTTCTACATTGCGCCCCGCTTTCCGACCCGGGATGGACGCTTAGCTCAGTGGTAGAGCATTACCTTCACACGGTAGGGGTCGCAGGTTCGAACCCTGCAGCGTCCACCATTCTCTTCCTTCGTCATTTCTCTAAAAACCCCTGGACCGGGCAATTTTTTGACCATGTGTGTCATTTGGATTTCATCTTCCCCTGCAATTGCCGCGGTTGGCCGATCAGTCACGATGATTTCTATCGTGACGACTAACTTTTGAGACCAAGACTTCGCGACCTTCAATCGTGAAGAAATGCGGAAGAGAAGGGTGCGGAATCGTTTCAAATTCTGCTGCCTAAATGTGGTTTGCCCGTAAGTTTGTTGTTAATCACCGTGGGGACTGCGACCTGTGCGCAGAGTTTCAGTTTGTGCATCGGCTCATAACACGTGAGGTAAGGTGGCAGAGGAGGCGGAGCGCGCATCATGATGGCCGGCGAACAGTGGGAGAAACTTTTCAAGACGCTGACGCGACCGAAGATGCGCTGTGACATGATGCTGCTCAGCGCGGGCGGCACTGACATTGTCGGGCGTTGTCTTCTGACTTTGCTGCGGCAGCGCGAGGACTGGATGACGTGGCGCGACTGCATCAATGAACAGCGTTTCCAACACCGCCTCAACCAGATCGAGGGTGCCTACAACGAGTTGATTGCGCTGCGCGATGATTATCATCCCAAGGCCTGGATTTTCACCCACGACTATGATCGCGCCGTGCTATCCGACAAACCCATCCGTATTTGACCCATAAAACTCGGTCCCTGGATGAAGCCCTACCTTGAAGCGAAGGGGATCAACAAGTCGTCCGATCAGCAGGCGATCGTCTGGTTCTTGCTCGACCGGTTTTCACAGATGCTCCAAAAAATCGAGCCGTCCAATGAGCGGTTCTATCATGTGCGCACGCAGGGCACGCTCACGAAGAGCAAGTGGGGTGATGAGATTCATCCGACCAAGGTGGGCTTCGAAAAGATAGCGAGCAAGATTCAGGCGGCGATTTGCGAGGAGTTCGATTACCTTCCGAAACCGTAAACGCCCCGAACCGTTTGCATTTCTGCTGTTGACACGCACCATCGCGAACTGGAAAATAGGGGGGCGGCAGATTCTGCCCCGAAAGATTTGTCACCGGCCAATCTGATGTTAAACTCCTCCCGCATGAAACCGACGATCCTTTTCCTCACCGCAATCGCACTGGTCACCAATGTTTTGGGGCAGGATGCGGCAGCCCCGGATATTTCGAAACTCAAGGTGGATGAACTCTGTGCGCTTCTGTGTGCTCCCTGCCACGGCCAGAATTTTGAGGGAGGCGTGGGAACCTCACTCGTGGACGGGGTTTGGAAGCACGGTGAGTCCGACGAGGCGATATCTCGTTCCATCGCCAAGGGCAACCCACAGCTCGGGATGACTCCATGGGAAGGTATTCTGACCGAGGACCAGATCCGTTCCGTTGTCATTTTTTTGCGTGAGAAAGAACGCGAAGCGGAGCTCAACGGAATCGAGCAACCTCGTCCGAAGCCTGGCGAAGTGGTCCAGACCGAACGGGAGAAGTATGTGATCGAAACCGTGGTGGGTGAAGGTCTGGAGAACCCGTGGGCGATCGCGTTTTTTCCGGATGGCAGACGTCTGGTGACAGAACGTGCCGGACGCCTGCGTGTCATCGAGGCTGACGGTTCGTTGAACCCGGAACCGATCCAGGGATTGCCGCCGGTCATTCAACACGGGCAGGGTGGATTGCTGGAAGTCGCGCTTCATCCCAACTATTCAGAGAACGGGTGGATCTATCTCGGGTTTTCAGATGGCTGGTATGTTGAGGGGAATCAAGCTGATCAAGCACGGAATCGTCCTCAACCGAGGACATTAACCGCTGTCGTGCGCGGCCGGATCAAAGATGGCAGTTGGGTGGATCAGGAATGGATCTATCGGGCGGACTCGCGTTTCTATACCAATGCAGGCGTTCATTTCGGGACGCGGTTTGTCTTCGATCAGGGGTATCTTTACTTCGTGGTGGGCGAACGCGGCGGCTGGCACGAGGCACAGGATCTGTCGCGACCGAACGGGAAGATCTTTCGCCTCCACGACGACGGGCGCATTCCCGAAGACAACCCGTTCATCGAGAACAAAGCCGCGTTGCCGGGAATCTGGTCATACGGCCATCGCAATCCCCAGGGTCTGACGTTGGATCCGAGGGATGGAACGATCTACAGCACCGAGCACGGACCGCGCGGTGGAGACGAGTTGAACGAGATCGGGCGCGGAAGAAATTATGGCTGGCCGGTGATCACCTATGGCATGAATTACAACGGAACACCCATCACTTCGAAGACCTTCCAGGATGGCATGGAACAACCTCTGACCTATTGGGTTCCGTCCATTGCGGTTTGTGGTCTGGATTTCTATTCGGGTAAAACATTTCCAAACTGGACGAACGACCTTTTCGCCGGAGCACTGCGCCAGCAGGAGGTTCGGCGGATACGGGTTGTGAATCAAAAAGTGGTGGAGCAGGAGACGGTCTTGAAGGGGCTCGGTCGTGTTCGAGATGTCGCCGCAGGGCCTGACGGTTTTATTTATGTCGTCCTCAACGAACCACACAGCATCATTCGTCTCGTTCCTGCGCCTTAGGAATCGTTTGGCATCGTGAGGTCATTGAACGCGCTCTTATTGTCTGGTTGTTGATTCCGGTCTTGAGGTGATTCAGGGTGTGTTGGGTGTCATGTGGCTTTTTGGACCGTGGATTGGTGCCGTGCCCGAACCGAATTATTTACCGTCGGCGGGCTCTGGCTTGCGTTGATGCTGGTGTT
>JBDNGP010000197.1:0-6062 GCA_041689265.1 Verrucomicrobiota bacterium | reverse complement strand
GTTGTCCGTTTCATTTTGCGAACGCCAGGGGGAGGGACTGGTTCCGGTCGCCCTTCGGGCTCCCTCCACCAGTCCCTCCCCCTCATGCCTTGTAGTGTATTGATTCTTCCCTTTGAGGTCACGGACTCAGAAACGGCGGGTTTCATTCAAGCGAAATGCCATCGCGCCCAGAACAATGTCCACACACTGCAGCAGCACACGCTCTTTTGAATCCACTTCCGTAATATGGCTGCGCGACAAAAGGAGATTTGAGTCACGCATTTCAGCCGCCTCTGGGAGCGCGCTGAGAAACCCCTTGAATTGGGCGACCTGCTCGCCGGTATCAGGAAACTGATCAAAGAACAACCGGAGACGCGTCCCACCCGACCGGTGCGGGCAATACCTCAACCCAAACGCATGTTTGATGAACTAATAGTAGAGTTTGAAGTAACTCGTCTTGCGTTGTTCGTGCGTCAGATGATCAGTCGGATGTGAATTGTCCCGGAACATGATGCGCACTCTGGCCCGATCCGCGGGCAACAGATCAACGAACGCCGTCATCATCCTCTTGTACCCCTCAAGCCAATGCTCGGTGACTCGCTGCCATTTCAGCTCTTTCAAGAATCTGATCTCTGCTTTGTGAATGCGAATCTCGTTTTCGAACTGGGTGTGATGTCTCGCGGGAACGATGAGCCGCCGAAAAAATTGCAGAACAATGATTCTTCCTGAATGGATTCATCGCAAAAGATCCAATATTCCTTTTCGTTCCAGCTCATTTTATTTGATCCGGGAAACTATGACTGTATCCAACGCCCGAGTTGTTGAGAACGTGGGCGTCGTTGCTCAAGCGCGGGAACCGGGATGTGATTGATTTGCCCGCAATCCATAATCGTCCAGAGTTGATCGCAACTCTTGGTCGTGGCGAGCTTCCGGTCGATATTGATTCGCGCCTTTTCCTCAAATCTCATTTGTTTTCAACGGTTCCCATGCCCAAGTGAATTCTCAAGGATTGTTAGGGACACCATGTCCAACACGCAAGGCTCCAGGTTGAAACAATGCGCTTTGCCCACAGGGCGGGGACGGCGAAGTTCGGCTTCCTGTCGTGTCCTGCCAATTCACCCCTCACACATCTTCAAAAATTCAGCCTCATCGATGATCGCAACGCCAAGTTTCTCCGCCTTGGCCAGCTTGGAACCGGCGTCTTCACCGGCGAGCACGTAGTCGGTTTTCTTGCTCACGCTCCTGCTGGAATTGCCGCCGCACGACTCGATCATTTCGGTCGCCGCACTCCGCGTGAGTGTCGGCAGCGTTCCGGTGAGCACACGCTGGAAACACTCCCGTCGGACTTGTGTCGCTGGTCCCGGATTCCCATGATGAAGTTCAAAACACCCGGCCTTTAGAACGTCATCCGGGGCGCGTCGGTCAGTCGGAACGAGTCACGCTCCCGCTTCCCGCGATCGATGAAGACGAGTGGCGGGCCGAGTTTGAGGCGTTCGCCCACGGGCACTACGACGCCCCGGAGTTTCTCCAGCAGACCGCATATCGCTTGGCGATCAACGTCAATCTGGAGACTCTCAGACCGAAAAGATATCTCGTCCCGAGCGATACCATCACCAATAGTTTTCCGAGGTCACAGAGCGCTTAAGAAAATTGAGAGAGAAGAACAGATCTGAAAAAGCGGAAAGTGAAAGGAAGCCCCCTGTTCAGCGCGACTGAGCTAACGTTTTTCCGAACCGTTCGCTCGGTGCTCTCCGTGTCTCTGTGGTGATTTCTGATTCCCGGCAACCCGTGTTGCTGCCCTTCTACCGCTGCCCCATTTCGCGCTTGGTCTGGTAGATGAGCGCGTCGAGTTCGCTTTTCAATTTCGCCCGCGCGCTTTTGCTCATGCGGTCGATGTAGAGAATGCCGTGCAGGTGGTCGGTCTCGTGTTGAACGGCGCGCGCAAGCAGGCCGCCGCAGACGAAGTTGATCGTCTCGCCCTTCTCGTTCATCGCCGTGACCTCGACGGATTCGGGCCGCGTGATGTCACCATAAAGCTCGGGGAAACTCAGGCACCCTTCCGGTCCCGCGACCGGATCGTTGAGCGGTTTGACTTCGGGGTTCATCAACACCAGCGGCATGATGGATTCCGGGGCGGCGTCTTTTCCGCCGAGTTTCAGCGTGGACGGGCGGTCGGTCATGCCGGTCACGTCGATCACCGTCAGCTGAAGCTCCCTCCCAATCTGTTGGGCGGCCAGGCCGATACCGTTGGCATCGCGCATCGTGTCCATCATGTCGGCGATGAGGTCTGTGATTTCGGGAGTGATCGTCTCGATGCGCGCGCCTTTCTGGCGGAGCACCGGGTGGCCGTAGGTGACAATGGGCAAAATCATTGTGAGTCTGACTCTAATCTTTCGGCGGCAAGTTTTGCAATCACGCCGGCCAGTTGCGAAGGAAGTGGGCGAGATCGGTGACCGTGGGGCTGATCGCATTTTTCACGTAGAATCCGCTGGTGGCGACTCCGGTCTGGACGGATTCCGCGTTGGAAAAGCCGAGCAGTTTGCCGAGACAGAAACCGGAATTGAAATGGTCGCCAGCGCCGGTGGTGATCTTCGGTTTCGAAATGACCGGGCCTTTGACGGTGGCCAGTTCCCCGTTGCTGGTAGCGACGGCAAACGCGACCGGGTGAACGACGAGCGTGTCCACCGCGATGCGCTTGTTCAATTCGAGAGTGACACGTTCCAGCTCCTCCTGTGAGCGCTCGCCGGTTTTGACGCCGAGCGCTTCGCTGACTTCCCAGGCTTCTTTCTCGTTGAGCCCGAGAATGACGCTGAAATGTTCGTTGAACTGCGTGATCAATTTCAATGCGCGGAGAATGTCTTCGTCGGCGCGCTTTTGCGGATCGGCGAGGTCAAAGAAAATGGTGCGCCTTGGCCCGGCGGGTGGCGGACAGAAATCTTTTAGCAGCACGTCCCAGATGTCGCTCATGAACGGCACCATCGTCCAGTTCACGAACGCGACGAGGTCCGAATGGTAGAACTGTTCGGCAAAACGGTCGCGGCCGTAACGTTCCTCGATGTTGCGCCAGGTGACGTCGTTCAACTCCATCGTGCTCGAAAGCATCAGCTTGCCGTCGTCGAATTCCAACGCGTTCGTCTTCCCGGCGTCGGCGATCGAATGCACGTCGGCAACCTGCTGGAACGGTTCAAAAATGGGATGGACGTAGGGATGCCCGAGCGCGCCAAGATACGTGGTTTGAAATCCGAAACTGGCCAGCGCGTTCGCCATGATCGGCCCGTTGCCGCCAAGCTTCGTGAGCTGCCGGACGAGCTCGATGTTCGTGCTCCGGCCCGCCGCACCCGCGATGCGATTGGAAAACTCGGTGATGGTCGCCAGCCGTTCCCAATGCTCGGCATCGGCCCGGGTGTTGACGACGTGATAGATCTCATCGACGAAGCCGTCGAGTCCGACGAAGGTGCGCAGTTTGCTCACCGACGCAGCTGCCGCCGACAATTTGCCCGCGACCTGGGTTCGTAATTCGTTGGAATCAATCATGGGAAGTTTTATGCGACCTCGTGCGGCCGGTTATTCGGCGCTGACACCGAGAATTTCCAAAACGCGTTCCAGTTCGTCGTCGGATGTGAACCTGATGTCCACCGCGCCTTTGCCTTTGCGATAACGCAGGGTGACCTTGGTGCCGAGACGTTCACGGAGTTTCGATTCGAGATCCTGCACGTGGGCGTCGGGCGTCGGTGAGGGAGAACTTCGGCGCGGCCCGCCGGATTTCGTTTTTGAATCGGGCTGCAGATGCGAGACGTAATCTTCGAGATGACGCACGCTCCACGCATCTTTGATCGTTTTTTGGGCGATGTAATTTTGGTCGGCCGGATTCGAAACGCCGAGGATCACTTTCGCGTGACCGACGGACAGCTGACCGTGCCGAAGGTAAGCCTGAACTTCATCGGACAAACGCAGCAAACGAAGCGCGTTGGCGACGACGGCGCGACTTTTCCCGACCTTCTGTGACGTCTGTTCCTGGGTGAGCTGAAATTGTTCGACCAACTGGGAGTAACCCAGCGCTTCTTCCATCGGGTTCAGGTTTTCGCGCTGGAGGTTCTCGACGAGAGCGAGTTCCAGCACGGTGCGATCATCGGCTTCGCGCACGACGATCGGGGCCTGTTCCAATCCGGCAAGTTGCGCCGCCCGCCAGCGCCGTTCGCCCGCGATCAGCTCAAATCCTTCGCCCAGCTTGCGGACGATCAGCGGCTGAATGATGCCCTGCTCGCGGATGCTGTCAGCCAGTTCCTGAAGCGAGTCATCGGTAAAATCTTTGCGCGGCTGAAAAGTGCAGGGCTGGATTCGTTTCAAATCGACCTGCTCAACACCCGCCCGCGGTTCGGGCGAAGCGGCTTCTGGCGCGGGCGTTGCGGAAGTTGCGGGCGCGACGGAGCCCGTCCCCTTGCTTCCCAGCAGGGCGCCCAGTCCTCTTCCAAGTGCATTTTTCGCCATGGGCGCGGAGTTTTGCGAAGCGGGTTTCGAATGTCGAGAGCTTAAAGCATCCTCCGCGAACGCTCGACTCCGACGCCCGAAACCTCTATTTCAGGGGGAGTGAGCAAGAAAAGCGGACGCATCGCCGAGCTGATCGAATCGTGTCAGGGCAAAGAGTGGAACGCGTACTATCTCGGCTACTTTGAGTGTTTCAATCGCGGCCTCTATTTTGAAGCTCACGACGTCCTAGAAGAACTGTGGCTCGCCGACCGGCACGGCCCCAATTACTCGTTCCACAAAGGATTGATTCAGCTGGCTGGGGCGTTCGTGCATTTGCAGAAAGAACGGCTCCGACCGTCGAACGCGCTGTTCAATCTGGCGAAGAACAACCTGCTTCAATACCCCGCCGAACATGACGGACTGGACTTGCGGAGGATTCTTTTGCTGATTGCAGAATGGCAGAAGGATTTGGCGGCTGCCGGAAGGAACGGGAATCCAATAAAAAAACGCCCGGCACCGCAACTAGCGATACCGGGCGAATAACAGAACGGAGGTAGAAGCCTAAGCTTCGGATTGCGTTTTCGAGGTGGAGGACCGCAAGCCCTCACCTAAAAATGTTTCGTCAAAATCTTTCCAGGCCGGCTGCAGACGAGGGTCCTTGCGGGCGGTTTCTTTGAGGTCCTTCTCATTCACCATGTTGTTCCACCGCGCGAGCCATCTGGTGGCGTCATCGGATTTGCCCTGCTGGCAGGCAAGACAGGCGAGAAAGTAAGGAATTGCGGAGATGGTCGGGAACCGCTTTTCCGCACGGAGGAGGTGATCCCACGCTTCCTGGGTTTGTTTCGTGTTATAAAGGCTGTAAGCGAGGCAGATCCAGCCGGTCGGCTTGTCCTGGGAGATCCGTACCAGTGCTTTGGCAATGTCCAGCGTGCGAGTCCAGTCCTTCATCCGGGCATGAACTTTCCAACGCACAATCAGCACGTCAGGGTGATAACGAGTCAAAAAACTGATCTTTTCCAGATCCCGTTTTGCTTCTTCGTTATTCCCAAGTTCCAACCACCCGATGGCAGAGTTCAGGAAATGGATGTCAGGTGTTTCTATACTTCTCGTTGCCATTGCCATTCCTGTATCAAGGTCCATGCCATCGCTTTGGCGCTGGTGTTAGCCATTGAATTCAAACGGTTTACGAATCACCACCGACACCACGACTCAATAACGCACGGTTTTTGCAATGCATAACCAGCTCGATAGTGCAATGGGTTCCCAGGCACGCGCCGATGTGTCCATTGCTGCGGACGGGGGGCGGTCTGTTCCCAGCGCCAACCAAAGCGGAGTTCGTGGTTTAATCTCCAATTGCGCGGAGGTGCTGCGGCGTGAGCAACCCGCCGAGTCGGGCGTCCGGTTGCGGAGCGAGTTGCCGCACGTCGAGTTTGCAGAGCCCGCCCTTCTTCATCTTCAACGCGCTGCAGTGGACCGACCTGAATGGCGCTTAGTTAAGGCAGGGTTTCGATGGTTTTTAGTGGGCGTTTTGATGTGGTTTGTCTATGATGACCCATGCCATTTAGGACTCCGTTTCTTCCCGGGATTTCTCACCTTCTTTGCGGTCGTTCCACCCG
>JBDNGP010000196.1:0-9907 GCA_041689265.1 Verrucomicrobiota bacterium | reverse complement strand
TTCTCCGCCTTGCAAAAAGGCGGCTTTGAGTATTTCGTGGTTGCTGGTGTTGGTTGGTTTTTTTGGTTTTGTCACCACCACGCTCTCGCGTGGTTGAACCAACCACCACCTCAAATTTTTAACGACTCAGGGGACACTTCCCATCAAAGCCTTTTACGGCACTTCGGAAAATGCCGTGCGCACGCAAGTATGGATTTGCGTCTCGGTCTATCTCTTGGGGGCCATCGTCAAGAAGCGGTTTCATTAGTCCATGAGCCTCTACACCATTCTACAGATTTTGAGCCTGACACTATTCGAGAAAATACCCGTTTTACAGGCCTTGTCTCAACCAACAGTCTCCGTCACCGAGACCGAGATCAATAATCAACCCTGTTTACCGGTTTTTTTAACCGGACACTAGTGATCTCGTATTGAAAGCTAAGCATTTACGAAAACTGGGAAAGTCTTGAGTTTGGCACATGATGAATCCACCGGAACGTCTCGACATTGGCTCGTGGGCAACGGGCTCAATCCCTTCGGGCACCCGTGTGGCTCCTTTTCAATCCACAGTCACGACTTCAGCACGTCTTCCAGGGCGGCGATGCAGCGTTGGTTTTCGGCATCGGTGCCAACGGAGAAACGGATCCATTCGGGCAATTGATAACCGGCCATCGGTCGCGTGATGACGCCGCGTTTCTGGAGTTCAGAAAATACGCGCGCGCCGTCGCCGACCTTCGCGAGCACGAAGTTGGCGGAGGAGGGGACGTATTCCAAACCGAGCCGGCTGAGTTCGCCGTTGAAGTAATCGAGTCCGGCAGAGTTGTTGGATCTGGTTTTTTCCAGATGATCCTCGTCATCCAGCGCGGCCAACGCTCCGGCCTGGACGATGGAGTTGATGTTGAACGGCTGCCGGATCTTTTCCAGCGCCGAGATCAGTTCCGGATTGCCGATGCCGTAACCAAGGCGCAATCCCGCAAGCCCGAAGATTTTTGAGAACGTCCGCATGATCAGCAGATTGGTGTTCCGACCGGCGCAAATTCGTGGCAGCAGATCAAGCGGGTTCTCAAGGAACTCGAAGTAGGCTTCGTCCATCACCACGAGGACGTTTGCGGGAACTTGTTCGATAAATCTTTCAACCGCTTCAGGTGCGGCGAGCGTGCCAGTTGGATTGTTGGGGTTCGCCACAAACACCACGCGCGTCGCCGGGGTGATTGCGCGCAGCATCGCGTCGAGATCATGCGCCAGATCCCTGGCTGGAACGGTGATGATGTTCGAGCCGAACAACTGGCCGACGATTGGATAGATCGCAAAGCAATACTGCGACACGACGACGTCCGCGCCGGGTCCCATGAACGCGTGTCCGGCAAATTCGATGATCTCGTTGGAGCCGTTGCCGAGCACCAGATGGCCGGGCGTCAGTTCCAGTTTGTCGGCGAGACGTCGTTTCAAATAGAAGGCGTTGCCGTCGGGGTAAAGATGCAGGTGGTCAATGGCATCGCGCATGGCGGTCATCGCCTTGGGCGAGGGGCCGAGCGGATTCTCGTTCGACGCCAGCTTGATGATGTCTTTGGCGTTGAGGCCGAGTTCGCGGGCGACCTCTTCGGTGGGCCGGCCGGGTTGATACACCGGCAGTTTTGCCAGCTGCGGATTGGGTTTGACGGAAAGTGACATGGGTATTCTCAGATGATCGCTTTGTGAAGGGCGTCGATGTCGACATGTTTCGCGACGAGATCGCGGATCACGATGATCTTGTCGAGATCGGCTGGACGAGTCTTGACGGTGAGATCATGCACTGTGGACGCAACGAAGTAGCTGTCTTCCTTCGCGAGCAGAACCGGGTAGGGCAGTTCGTTGATCACTTTCAACACGGTTTTTCCGGGCCGCAATCCGCCGGTCAACACCATGCCGGCAAGGGACTCGCCGGTTTCCTGAAGCATTGCCGTGGCAGCGGCGAGAATGAGGTCTTCACGGTCGCCGGGTGTGATCAGCAGGACTCCGTGTTTGAAGAACTGCCCCGCGTTTTGAACGGTCATCGCACCGACCACGACGTCGTCGACCAGGTTGTTCAACCGGATTGGATTGTTCAGGAGTTCAGCATGCAGTTCGTCGAAAACAGCGTTCATGTTCGGTCGGCTCAGAATGGGCTGGATCGGCAGTACGCCGAGCAGCTTCAGCCCCTTTCGCTCAAGACCGCGCCGGGCGAAGTCGGCGATGAATTCGAGCTTCGCCGGAAGGACCTTGTTGATAATCACGCCGGCGATTTCGACGCCTTCCTTTTCGAACAACGCCTGGTTCAGTGCGACTTCGTCGATCGGTTTTCCGATGCCACCCCGGGTGACGATGACGACTTTCGCTCCGAGGATCTTCGCCGCCCTGGCGTTGGAGATGTCGAACACGGACCCGACACCCGCGTGGCCCGAGCCTTCACACAGGACGAAATCTTTTTCCCAACTGACGCGGTCGAAGGCGGACTGGATGCGTTTGACGAGCAGGTCGTTGCTCGCGGACTCAAGATACTTGCGGGTGAAATCGGGTTCGACGGCAATCGGGCTCATGTCCACCAGTGGACAGTTCAGGTTGTACACGCTGTCCATGAGCACCGTGTCCTCGTCGATCTTGTGTTCAGCGACTTCGACAAATCGTTGCCCCACCGGCTTGATGTAGCCGATGCGCGGATAGATCCGCTGTAGTGCGGCGATCAAACCCAACGACGTGGTGGTCTTCCCGTCGTTTTGCCGTGTGGCGGCGATGAATACTCTTGGGGTCGTGCTGTTCATGAACGTTCTGGAAATTGTCTGCAGAACACGGTTGATCGGTTCCGCTCAAAGAAGAATTGCCGGCCGCCTCGGCGGTGTTGACGGTGATTGCCATGACGAGGTCCGGGCGTGGCGATCGTTACCCCTGCTTGTCACCTGGCAGGTGCAGTCCCTCTTCGGGATATAGATTGGCGTAAGCGATCGACTGCACGCCGATGATCGCGGCGACACCGAGAATGTCGTGCGCGGAGGAACCTCGCGAAACATCTGCGGCCGGCCGGTCAAGTCCCAGCATGATCTGGCCGTAGGCGTTCGCCCGCGCGAAATGCTGGACCAGCTTGCTGCCGATATTGCCGGAATTCAAATCCGGAAACACGAGGACGTTTGCCTTGCCTGCCACCTTGCTGTCGGGAAGTTTCCGGTTGGCGATTTCGGGGATGATTGCGGCGTCCAACTGGAGTTCGCCGTCGAAGTCCGCTTGCAGGCCGGCGTCCTTCGCTTTCTTTTCAGCGAGGGCGGTTGCCGCCTTTACTTTGCCGATGCTCGGATGGGAGGCGCTGCCGTGGGTAGAGAATGATAGCAGGGCGACTCGCGGCCGGAGACCGTAAAGATGGTGCGCAAGTTCGGCCGTTGAAAACGCGATGTCAGAAAGCTGTTCCACGTCCGGATCCGGAATGACCCCGCAATCCGCCATGAATATCACACCGTCCTGGCCGAAACGCGTGTCCTCGACCTCCATGATCATCGCGCTCGAAGCCGTGGTCCTGCGGGGAGCCACCTTCATGATTTGAAACAGCGGACGCAAGACGCCACCAGAGATCTCGTTTGTGCCGCTGACCAGACCGTCCGCCTGATGCATGGCCACCATCATGGCTCCATAGTAATTGACCTTGGTCATCGCATCCCGGGCCTCCTCCAACTGAATGCCTTTTGACCGGCGCAGTCGTTCGAAACGTGCGGCGAAATTGCCGAGATCCTCGCTTTCCGCCGGGTTGATGATCCGGATGCCCTCCAGCGAAACGTTCAGCCGTTCAGCGGCATTCTTGATCTTTGTGCGATCGCCCAGAAGAATGGGGACGCCGAGACGCAGGGAAAAAAACTGGCGGGCCGCCTGCAACACGCGCGGCTCGGTGCCTTCCGGAAAAACGATGCGCTTCGGGTGGCGCTGCAGTTTTTCAATGACGCTGCCTATAAATCGCATGCGCGAGTAGTAACGGACCTCCGCAGAAACTGCAACCGGGAACCTCGCCGCGAGAGCTTTCGGAAAACGGGGCACAAAGTAAGTCATGCGGAAGGCCTGGAGATTCCTGGAACCGATGGTCTGTTCTTCAGGCCTCAAAAAACAAAAAGGACGGCGAGTTGCCGTCCTTTTTGCAAACTAAAATGACTTTCGAAAATTAGTTGATTTTGGCCAGCATGTCGTCGTTCTTTGGATACTTTTTCAGGGCCGTTTTCAGCATCTCCATAGCCTCGATCGGATTCAGATCAACCATCATGCGCCGCAACTTGTGAATGGCTTCGACATTCTTCGGATCGAACAACTGTTCCTCTTTGCGGGTTCCGCTTCTCGGAATGTCGATCGCGGGATAGAGGCGTCGCTCGGAGAGCTTGCGGTCAAGAACGAGCTCCATGTTGCCCGTGCCCTTGAACTCCTGAAAGATCAGTTCATCCATGCGCGAACCGGTCTCCACGAGCGCGGTGGCGATGATCGTCAGCGATCCGCCGCCTTCAATGTTGCGGGCTGCCGCGAACATTTTGCGGGGCATCTCCAGCGCGCGCGCATCGATACCGCCGGTCATCGTCCGGCCGGAGCCGCCGTGAACGCTGTTGTAGGCGCGGGCAACGCGGGTGATGGAATCCAGCAAAACGAAGACGTCCTTGCCGGCTTCCACGCGGCGACGGCAGCGTTCAATGACAAATTTGGAAAGGCGGACGTGTGTTTCGATGTCCTGATCGTTCGACGACGCGATGACTTCTGCCGTCACTGAGCGTTGAAAATCAGTGACTTCTTCCGGCCGTTCGTCGATCAGCAGAATGATCGTCTCGATGTCCGGATGATTTGTCGTCACCGCGTTGGCGATCTGTTTCAGAATCGTTGTCTTGCCGGTCCGGGGAGGGGCGACGATGAGTCCGCGGGTGCCTTTGCCGATCGGCGTCACCAGATCGATGATCCGCGTATCCAACAATTCGGGATCAGTTTCCAGTCTAATTTTCTCGTCCGGATTGATCGACACCAAGTTTTCAAAACGTGGTGATTGCGTGTATTCTTGGAACTCCATTCCATTGACCATATCTACGTGGCGCAACTGTGGGTTGGTGCCGCGATGGGGTGCTTGGAGGGTGCCGGTGACCTGCGAACCTTCGCGCAGAAAGCAGCGCTTGATCGTGTCCGGTGTGACAAAAATATCCGTCGGTTTTGGACTGAAATTTTGATCGGGAGACCGCAGGAATCCGAATCCTTTGTCGGAAATTTCCAAGTAACCAGTTCCTTTTTCAGGTGTTCCGTTGGACGACTTTCCGTTCTTACCGTTTTTCTCGTTGGACGGTTTGCTCATAAAGCTACGAAGCTCAAATAATATTAATAGGGGTGGGTCTGGGTTTTCAGGGCTCCGGAAAAGTACGACTTTGAAAACGTTGAATTTTCGGGAAATCCATCCGAGTCGGAATCAGAAAAAAACCATCTTGGACGGCCAGACCTTCGGTGCCCTTGTGTCTACGGTCAAAAATAGGGCAGCGCAACAATTATTTTCTGCGCCGCCCTGATGATATCAATCGGAACGTCGTAGTATTCTGGATATCAACCGCCTACTTCGGCGCGGGCCTCGGCCGCCAGGGCAGTGCTTAGGTAGCGTTCACCGGTCGAACAGGCGATGGTCACGATCATCTTTCCCTTGTTCTCCGGACGCTTCGCGATTTCGATCGCGGCACACACGTTGGCCCCCGTCGAGATGCCGACGAGCAGGCCTTCCTCCTTCGCCAGACGGCGGGCCATTTCGAACGCGTCATCATTGGCCACCTTGACCGCCTCGACGATCTGGGGGTTTCCGGTGGAGTCTTTCAGACGCAAATTCTTGGGGATAAAGCCGGCACCGGTTCCCTGAATCTTGTGCGGACCCGGCTTCAGCGGTTCGCCCGCGAGCGTCTGTGAAATGACGGGGGAATCGACCGGTTCCACGGCGATCGCCTGAAAGCTTTCCTTGCGCGGTTTGATGGCTTCGTAACAACCGGTGATGGTGCCGCCGGTGCCGACGGCGGAGACCAGAATGTCGATCTTGCCGTCGGTGTCGTTCCACAATTCTTCGGCGGTGGTCGTCCTGTGAATTTCCGGATTCGCCGGGTTTTCAAACTGCTGCGGAATCCACGAGTCGGGGGTTTCGGCGGCGAGTTCTTCCGCTTTTTCAATGGCGCCCTTCATTCCTTTGGGTCCCTCGGTCAGGACCAGTTTTGCACCGAGCATGGCCAGCAACGTGCGCCGTTCGAGCGACATGGTTTCCGGCATGGTCAAAATCAATTTGTAACCGCGCGCGGCCGCGACGAACGCCAACGCAATGCCGGTGTTGCCGGACGTCGGCTCGATAATTGTGGTGTCTTTGGTGAGTGTGCCGGCCTTTTCCGCAGCATCGATCATGGCCATGCCAATGCGGTCTTTCACGCTCCCGAGCGGATTGAAGAATTCGCACTTCAACAGGATGGTCGCGTCCAGTCCCTTGGTGACGCGGTTCAGTTTTACCAGCGGCGTGCGGCCCACGGTCTCGACGATGTTGTTGTAAATGTTTCCCATAGCGGTTGCTTAAATTCTATAAGGTTCTGTCGTGAATGAAGAGACTACTCTCCGGCGAAGAAACGCTGCGAGCAAGGTTTTTTCATCGCAACGGACCTCACCGTTACCGGTTGTTCAGGCGGTTGTTTTCCGGGCGATGGTCCAGCCGGTGAACCCGAAAAGAATGGCGATCAGCGGGCACAGCAGATTGAGAAACGCATAGGGCGCATAACTGAATGCCGCGACGCCAAGAGTCGAACTCATGAACGCGCCGCAGGTGTTCCAGGGAACGAGGGGAGAACTGAGCGTGCCCGCGTCTTCAAGCGTCCGCGAAAGCACTTTGGGCTGCAATCCGGCGCGGTCGTAGGCCTCGCGATACATGCGTCCGGGAACCACGATCGACAGGTACTGGTCCGGCGCGAGAATGTTCATGCCAAAACAGGTGACGACGGTGGCGGTAATGAGCTGTCCCGTGCCGCGCGCGACCGAGAGAACCGCGCGGGCGAGCGCGGCGAGCTGGCCGGTGCGTTCCATCACGCCGCCGAATCCGAGGGCGCAGATGATCAGTGCGACCGTGTCCATCATGCTTTGCAGTCCGCCGCGTGAAAGCAGTTCGTTCAGCTCGGCATTGCTCGTGTTGGAAACGTATCCGCCGTACGCCGCGTCGAAAATCTCCTTCATCGAGCTGCCTTGAAAAAACATCGCAAATCCGCCACCGACAATTGCGCCTGCCAGCAGTGCCGGAAGCGCGGGCAGCTTGAACACGACCATCGCGATCACGAGCAACGGTGGAACGATCAGAATCGGGCTCAGATTGAACTGTCCGGCAATGGTTGTGCGGATCGCCTGAACGGTCGGGGAATCCACCTCTCCGCTGAAGCTGCGGCCGATGACCCAGTAGATGATCAGGGAAATCACGAGCGCGGGAACCGTCGTGTACAGCATGTAGCGCACATGATCAAACAGCTCCGAACCGGCGACGGCGGGCGCGAGGTTCGTAGTGTCGGACAGCGGTGAAAGTTTGTCGCCAAAGTAAGCGCCGGAAATGACTGCTCCCGCGACCATCGGCAGCGGAATATTCAGGCCCTGGCCCACACCGATCAGCGCGACTCCGACCGTCCCGGCGGTGGTCCACGAGCTTCCGGTTGAGATCGAGATCACGCTGCAGATGAGGCAGGCTGCGACCAGGAAGTAAGAGGGGTGCAAAAGACTCAACCCGTGATAGATCATGAGCGGCACGATCCCGCTGAGAATCCAGGTGGCGATCAACATGCCGATCACCATCAGGATCAGGATCGCCTTCATCCCGACGCCAATCCCGTCGGTGATGCCGGTTTCGATTGTCTCCCAGCGATACCCGATGAACAGCCCGACCGCCGACGCGACGCCGATCGCCAGCACCAGCGCCAGGTGCGCGCTGATGTCCAGCTTGACCACGCTGATGTAGATCATCGCGATCAACGCACCGACGGGAATCAGCGCCTCCCACAAACGGGCGTTGCGAATGTTGGGGTGATCCGGTTGAAGCTCGGCTGGATTTGTCATCGATCAGGCGGGAGTAGGAACAAAACTTACGCGGATGTCGAGACCGGGGTGGCAGACAGCAGCAATTCGACTCACTGAACACTGACCTACTGAATACTGATTCACTCCCTTCTCAATTCAACCGGTTATATTTCTTAAGAACCGATTGCAACCGGTCGTGGGGGATCGCGTAAACCGTGTTGCCGTTGATGCCGGTCATGGTTTCCGCCGCGATCAACGCGTTGACAATCGCTTCTTCCGTGGCTTGAACCGTGGCGATCAGCAGTGGGTCGATCTCATCGTTTGCGAGTGTTGGCGCGAGCCGGATGTGAGCATCGTCAGTGGCCCGGCTTTCAGCCGTTGAAAACGCGAGAAACAGATCACCGGAAGAATTGCTGCCGATACCACCCACCTTGCCGACGCCGAGCGAAACCCGCCGCGCCAGCCGCTTCAGCTGATGCGGCAACAACGGCGCATCCGTCGCTACGATGACGATGATCGAATTGCCCTCGACGCGCGGCCCGATTGAATTTATTTTCGGCATCAGGTCCGTGATCTCACGGCCGACCGGCACACCGGCGATGGTCAGCAATTCGCGCCCGCCGTAATTCGCCTGAACAAGGACGCCCACCGTGAAGCCGGCGTCCGTCTTCCGCGAGGCCGTGCCGATTCCGCCTTTGAACCGGTGACAAACCATTCCTGTTCCGCCGCCGACATTGCCTTCCGCGACCGGTCCCGGTGATGCACTGTCAAGCGCGGCGAAGACATGATCGCGTGTGACATGATTGCCGTGAATATCATTCAGCCGTCCATCCCACGTTTCCGCCACCACCGGCAGCGCCGCCCAACCGAGGGGCGAAGTGCCGTCGTGAAACCTGTTCTTCAAACGCCACGACCAGACCGCATCATGGACCATTCCGACGCTGCGAGTGTTGGTCAGCAAAATGGGTTCTTCGAGAAAGCCAGATTCTTCGATCCACGTTGTGCCCGTCATCTCGCCGTTTCCGTTCAGGTTGTCCCACGCCGCGTAGACCGGTCGATACATTTTGTCCGTCGGCAGGATCGCGGTGACGCCCGTCCGCACCGGGCCTTTCCCAACAACGAGATCGCCTTCACCCTCGATGATCGTGGCATGCCCGACCAGCACTCCTGATACGTCCGTAATGGCATTGTACGATCCGGGCGTTCCATCAAACGGAATCCCGAGATCGCGGGCGCGCGACGCGGAAAAAACGTCGCACGAAAACAGGGCAAGGCATGAGATTAGGACCAGCAGATTCCGGTTCATGGAGCGAAACAATGAGGACAGCCCCACCACAGCGCAACTCCGGATAAGTCGGATGCGTGGTCCACCACAGGTTCTGGCGCGGGATGACAACTTGTTGAGGGCAGGATATCCATTTCAATCGCCTAACGACATGTCTGGCGATGACGGCAGCCACCGCAACTCATTGTCCAGATCGAAGCGAAGCCCATTTCAGCCTGTGCAACGAATGATTGCAATTTGGTGGTTCTGTAATGCGAAACGGCGCACGTGGACACCCGAACACACGGCCCGATCGTCAGCGCATGGCTGGGGATTTTCGGACCGACCCCAGAGGCCGCCCTCGTCGTTTTCTAAACGTAGTGCTGAAATGTTCTGCGGAACTGAACGCGAGACGGTCGGCGATCTCGGCGATTGATAGTTTGGATTCGACGAGAAGTCGCTCCGCAGCATTGAGCCGAAGCCGGAGGATGTGTTCGTAGGGCGGCGCGTTTTTGAATCAATGACCTCAGGAGGCGAATAATTACGCTACGGAGGAGGCGGTCATTGTTAGGTATGGTTTGTTTTTGGTGCGCCGGTTTTTTGTTTTCTTCCCGGCGCCGGTTTCGCTGGGCAAGTTTCTTG
>JBDNGP010000195.1:0-14510 GCA_041689265.1 Verrucomicrobiota bacterium | reverse complement strand
TAGGGAACGTTTCGAAGCCGCTGGAAACAGTTCTTCGCACCAACCGTTCCCAGACGTTTTCTCTTCCCTCACTCGTTGCCCCCCGTGACTCCGTGGTTGTTCGGGTTCGCAATCGAAAGTGCCACCTACGCCGTGCGTTTGTGGTAAAACCACCACTCGAACATCAGCATGGCGAGTCCGGCGAGGGCGATCCAGCGCCAGAGTTCCGTGCTGGCCTGCTGCACGGCGGTCGACTCAGTGCGGCCGGCACGACCAAACGGAAGTTCGTCGCGCGGCGAGATATCCGTCTCCCCGGCGTCCATCAGGTTCACGGCGAAGGCGATTTCGCTGTCGCCCGCCTTCACCTTGTAAAGTCCGCGCTGGCCGGTTTCTCCGAACAGGATCTCGGTGGAATTTGTATTCACCACGAGCGGCGCCGTCTTGCCGTTCGGAAGAACGACCGATGCCGAATCAAACGCGTGCTCAAAGCGAAACCGGAACGGCGTGCCGGCCTGGACTGCCAGTATTTCCGCACGCGAGGTCGCCGGGTTCAGCCAGTCCACGGCGTTCGCGATGAAAATCGGAAACGAAATGCGCAGCGGCCACGTGCTGTCGAGGGAATCGAAGCCGACCCAGACGATGCGCTGATTGTTAATCTCGCCGGCAAGGATGAGCGGCGATTGTTGCGACTCGACCAGCGAAATCGCCCACGGCGGAGATTTGACGGCCAGACTTTTGTTGATCGCGACGTCTCCGAATCCGACGAAGCGGAGCAATGGATGCGTATTCTTCCAATCAACGATCGGCGGTCCGTCCAGCGTGCCGACGGTCTCGAACCAATTGGTCTGCCATGAATTGAACACGAGCAGATTCGAGTCGGGCCATTCCAACGGCGCAGCATTCTCCACGACCACGACGTCAAACTCGCCGCCGCCCAAATTCAGATCGGTCGTCACGCTGAGCTGGACGTTGGGCGTGAACTTGAGCGCCTTCTCCAGGAAATTGTTGCCCGTACTGAGCAACAAAACCTTCACCGGTTGCGGCAGCAGACTGATCACTGAAACCTCGTTGTCCACGCTCAGCGCATCGTCCACCACCAGCTTGAGGGTGAACGATCCGCTCTCGGTCTGGTCCGCAATGAACACCTGGGGCGAACTCTCACGCGGCGGCAACGTGACCGCGCGAATGTCGACCGGTGAATTGTTGAACGTCAGTTCAAGCCGGGCGTTTATCGCGTTGCTGGAGGCGTTGGCGATGTTGGCGAAAATGGCGCGCTGGGCAGGATTTTCCGGGTTCGCACGGATGTCCATCGCGGTGATTCCGGCGTTGTTCCCACCGGTGCCAATCCGGTGATACACAAGCGGAATCGGCTTGTTCTCAAACCCGTCGGGGAAGGGAAATGCACCGTCGCTGAACAGGTGGATCTCGGCGTCGTTTTGATTCTTGGTCAGCGTTTCCGCGAGCCGCAAAGCCTCGTCCAGGCGCGTGATCGAATCGGTCGGCGCGGTGGCTTCAACGGCGCGTCGGAGAGCCGCCTTCTCGCTGGTGGCCGATTGCTTGACCTCGGTTGTGGCACCGGCCTGGAGAATGATCATCTGATCGCTGTCGCGAAGTCCGTCGACATATTTCATGGCCTCAGCGCGCGCTGCCTCGAATCGACTCGGAGCAACGTCGGTGGCTTGCATTGATGCTGAGGAATCAAGAATCAAAACGCGCAACCGGCTTTGCTTTTCCTCGCTCGCGAAATACGGTCGGGCGAGGGCGAAGATCACCAGCGTCAGCATCAGGATTTGTAACAACAGCAGCCAGTTCTTGCGGAGTTTTTGAAAGGGGGCGTTGGCCTGGTTCTCGGCTAGAAATTTCTGCCAGAGCAACGTGCTCGCGATGAGCTTTACCACGCGCTTGCGTTTGAGGAGGTAGAAGACCACCACGACCGGCAGAGCGAGCAGAAACCAGAAAGCTGCGGGAGCGAGGAAGTTCATCGGATAAGTAGCGCAGAGTGGCACTCTGCCGTGGCGCAGATTGTTAATCTGCGCGGCGCAATCCTATGTTGAGATATTTTGGAGAATCTGGGGCGTCTGCCGACTGCCAATCTGCGATACGCCAGAGGACCACTCTGCACTACACCAGCGCGCGTATTGAGCACCGGATCAATCATCCCCAGACCTCCGCTTCGCGCAGTCGTTTGAGGAGCAGTTGTTCCAGCGACGCATCGGACGGCGTCATGAAATAACTGATCCCGCGTCCGGTGCAATATTCTCTGAGCCGTTGGCAGAAGTTGTTCACCGTTTTTTGATACGACTTCAGCCGGAACTTGCCGAACGTGACTTCCTGTTCGCCGCCGGATTCGGAATCAATTAATCGCAGGTCGCCGTAAGTGCTTGGATCAATCTCTTCGGGCGAAAGAATCTGGACGACGTTGATTTGAAACCCGCGACCGACCAGCGCATTCAGCCCGTCCTCGTACCCACCGGGATCCAGCATGTCGCTCAGGACCACCGCGACGCCGGTTTGCCGGGCGGTCATCGCTCCCTTGCGCAGGGATTCGTTGAAACTTGCACTGCCTCCACATCGCAGGTGACCCAGATTCTGGAAAAACGTTAGAGCGGATTTGCGTCCACGAACCGCGCGCAACGCCCCGAGATACGCCTGATCCTCGGCGTGCTCCGGAAACGTCCGGATGTTGACGCGGTCAAATCCGCACAGCGCGACGTAGCCGAGGGCGGCCGCGATCTGTCGGGCAAAATCAAATTTGCGCGGCTCACCAAAAGCCATCGATTCGCTGGCATCGATGAAGACGGTGACGGGCAGTTCGCGTTCTTCCTCGTAGAGTTTCAGAAACAGCTTGTCCAGCCGGCCGAAGAGATTCCAATCGAGGTAACGGAGGTCGTCGCCGAGGACGTAGCTGCGGTGATCGGCGAACTCGACTGATTGCCCGCGCGCGCGGCTGCGGCGTTCGCCTTTGGCCGAGCTCTTGGCCCGACGCGCCGCCAGCAGCTGGAACTGCTCCAGCCGTCGCAGAAGTTCAGTCGTTAACAGGGGGCCTGACATCCGTTGCACAAGGTAGTGACAAGCCACAGTGTTGAAAAGCACGAAGAAAGTTAAAAAGACCGGAAGTTTGTTCAGCCGCGGATCAACACGGATGGAGCACAAAAAAACGTGGCGGTCGTTTTCAGACCTGTGTTGCAAATCAGGTTGAACTTGTCTGCGGCTGCCCGTTCAATGGCGCCTTGCACGGTCCCACCAAAACAAGCCTGTTAAACTGGGTCAATATTCTGAGCCTGGATGCGCCGGTCGTGGCCGTGTTGTGGCAGGGATTCTTCGCCCAACTGTTTCACGTCCACATCACGCTGGCCGCGCGATTCGTGCTCGGGTTTTCCGTCTGGCTGGCCTACGTGGCGGATCGCTGGATGGATGGCTGGATGCTGCCGCCGGGCGCGGCGGTCACACTTCGACACCAGTTCGCGCAGCGGTACGCCCGGGCAATTGCGATCGCCTGGGCGCTGGTTTTTGTCGGAAACTTCATGCTCGCGCTGATCGGCCTGAGCTCACGCGAGTTCATGTTTGGGCTGGGTCTGGCCGTGGTTGTTCTGGGGTACCTCGCGTTCGTGCATTTTCGTTCGCTTCATCATCTCGTGGGCCGGACCAAGGAATTGCTGGTCGCGGTGGTATTCAGCGCGGGCAGCACGGTGTTCGTGCTGGCAAATTTTTCAGGAAATGCTCGGCCGCTGCTGTGGTGCGCACTGGTGTTTGGTTTTCTCTGCCTGATCAACTGCTTGCTCGTATCGGGTTGGGAACGCGCGGAAGACGCCCGGCAGGCGCAACCGTCCATGGCCATCCGCTGGAACGTGACGCCGACGGTTTCCCGCCAGATCGCGCTGGGTGCAATGGTCGGAGTCGCAGCCGTCTCGGCACTCTGGTGGAAGCGACCGCTTGGCTGGACCTCGCTGGCGGCAGGAATCAGTTTTCTGTTTCTGGCGACGCTCGAACGCTTCCCCCGAAATGTGTCGATCGAAGAACGGCGGGTGCTCGCGGACGCGACGCTGCTCAGTCCATTGGTGATCGTCCTGCTTTTCAGCCATGAACTTTGATCTGGTGGCTCGGTCCTATCGCTGGCTCGAACGGCTCACGTTCGGCGGCGCGCTGCAACGCTGTCGGGTCGCGCTAATCGACTACACAAAAAATGCGCGCAACGTTCTGATACTCGGCGAGGGCGACGGACGGTTTCTCAAGGAATTCCTCAGGGTGAACTCAACTGCGAATGTTACCGTCGTGGATTCCAGCGCCGAAATGATCCGGCTTGCCAGCCAACGAATCGGACAGACTGCCCGGGTGGAATTTGTTCAGGCCGACATCCGGGAAATTGAACTGCCCGAAACGGGTTGCGACCTGATCGTGACCAATTTCTTCCTGGATTGTTTCGATGAACCCGGCGTTGACGCGGTCATCGACAAGATCGCCAAAAAGCTTTCGCCCGATGGACACTGGTTGTGGTCTGACTTCTCGATTCCGGAATTGGGGTTCAACCGGTTGTTTGCGCGAACGGTCGTCGGTTTTCTCCACGGTTTCTTCCGGCTGACAACGGGACTGGAAGCGAGGAAGCTTGCGGACCCGGCCCCATTGTTTCGGAAGGCGGGCTTTGGGCCGGTTGACGAAAAAATCCTGCGTGGCGGCCTGCTGAAATCGGTGCTCTGGCGGAGACCGGTGCGGGATTTCTGTGAATAGCTGAAGGTCGTGCCGGCTTGAGATTTCGCGATGGTTTTAGCGAAGATTGGAAGCCCGCGAGTTGGACGGTTCGACCGTCCGGTTCGGAGAGCTTGTTTCCCCCTGTTTTCGCGCCAGTGCAACCGCCCACCGACGGCCATTCACAAAAAGAATCACTCCAAAGATGAACGACATGATGGTCCTTGAAACAGCATAAGGGCTGGACGTGTTGTCGTCGAATTGCGGTTTGGATGCCGCAGTTCTTAGAAAGTAGTGAGCCCAGTTCAGCAATTCCGGTAGATAACCTGCCATGTAGAAAACTCCGACGCCGATGAACGCGACCGAATAGCAGTCGATCAACGACAACGATCCGAAGGAAATGTCCTGTGAGACTCCGCGCGTGACGAAGCGCGCAATCGGCAACGCCATGACCCAAAACAGAGCCGCGCAAATAATGATGGCGGCAATAAACGGCCAGGAGACAGCCAGAAAAGAACCCGAACCATCTCCGGCTGATGCGCCGTACACCTGCAGATACCGCAGCATCGGAGGCGTCAACTGAACCGCCACCTGAAGGAGGAAATTCAGCGCGATGAGGCGCAGGGCGACGACGACCAGACTTTGGAGGTTCATATGAAAACGTTTGCCGGTGATTTTACGGATGCGGGCGTTCGATGCCGGAATCACGGAAAAAAAGCCGGGAGTCGATCTGTCCGTTCCTCTTGTTCATGGTCGGAGACTCGCTGATTCGGTTCCTCGCTGTCGCAAACGGAACGGAGCGGGATTCGATGGATGTGTCTTGATCATCGCCGGAGACAAGTTGGGGCTGGCGTCCCCGGGCCATTTTGATCCCGGGCCGGCAAGGCTTCCCAGATTGTCATTGCCCGTTGGGTTCAAGCCGCTACACTAGTCGGCAATCCAACCAAAACAGCCTATGTATTTCGGCGTCGATTATCATCCGGAGCATTGGACGTATCCCTATGCTGGCACCAAGGAAAATCCCGAAGCCCGCTGGGAGAGGGATGTGGAACTCATGGTTCGGGCGAACGTCAACGCCGTGCGCATGGGTGAATTCGCCTGGGGCCTCTACGAGCCCGAGGAGGGCAAGTATGATTTCGCGTGGATGCGGCGCGCGATGGATCTGATGCACAAGAACGGCATCAAGGTCGTGCTCGGCACCCCGACGGCAGCGCCTCCGCTCTGGCTTACGCGGAAGCATCCCGAGATTCTGCCGCGGGATCAGAACGGCGATCTGCTCCACCCGGGCACGCGTCATGCCTATTGCCTGAACAGTGATCTGTACTGGAACTTTTCCCAAAAAATTGTCACGTCCACCGCCAAGGCGCTGGGCGATCATCCGTCGCTGATCGCGTGGCAGATCCACAACGGGATCGGCGGGATTCACAATGAGATGTCCTTCAACGAGGAGACGGAGAAGGACTGGCACGGCTGGTTGAAGCAGAAATACGAGACCATCGGCAACCTCAACGACTGCATGGGCAGCCGGTTCTGGGGGCAGACAGTCACCGACTGGAGCGAGGTTCCCATGCCCATGCGTTCGCCGGAGTCCCATAATCCCGCGCTCGTGCTGGACTGGATGCGGTTCTCCAGTGACACCATCGTCGCGTATATCAAAATGCAGACGGACGTCCTGCACGAGATCACCCCCAACGCACCGGTCACCACGAACCTCCGCCCGCTGACCCGGAACTTTGACCACTTCGACGTGGCCGATGTAATCGACTTCGTCTCAGTCGACAACAACCCGACGATCGAGTCCCGGACCGCCGAGGCCGCCTGCGAGATCGACATGATGCGTTCGCTGAAGAAGGACGATATCAAAACCCCCAACGGCGAAGAGGGATTTTGGGTGATCGAGCAGAAGGCCGGTCAGGTGAACTGGGAGGACGTGAATGCCCTCGTCCGTCCCGGAGTCGTCCGGCTGTTTCACTACCAGCTCGTCTCACGTGGCGCGAACGGCGTGTTCTACTTTTTCTGGCGGCAGCCGCGTTTCGGTTCTGAAAAATTCTACGGCGGCGTGCTGTCTCATCACGGGCGCGCGGACAACCGGGTCTATGAGGAAGTGTCGCGGATCGGCGAGGAAATGCAGCGGCTCGGGCCCATGCTCAAAGGAACGAAAGTGGTGAGCGAATGCGCCATCCTTTACTCGCATGACAACGACTGGACGCTTCAGCTTCCCATGCAGCCGACCAGGCTGTTCAACCTGAGAAAACACATCCAGCTGTTTCACTCGGCGTTTCATGACCGGAATCTTCCGGTTGAGTTTGCACGGCCCATCGACGACCTCTCGAAATACAAACTCATCGTCGCGCCGTCGCTGCACCAGCTCTCGGTCGGCGAGGCGGATCGTCTGAAACTGTATGTTCAGAACGGCGGCACCCTCATCGGCACGTTCAATACCGGCATGGTCGACGAACATCACATCGTCCCCGACACCGGCATGCCCGGCAACCTGACCGACCTGTTCGGCCTCGAAGTGGAAGAATTTGATCCGCTCCCGCAAGGTCAGGAAAACCATCTGAACTTCAAAGGTTCCTTCCACGTGAGCAACCTGCATCCCGCCCGGCTGTGGTGCGACGTGATCAAACCCAACGGCTGCGAAACGCTCGCCGTTTACGCGAAGGATTTTTACGCCGGGAAACCAGCGATCACCATGAACGAGTACGGGCTGGGCAAGGCGATTTACGTGGGCACCCAGAGCAGTCAGGAGTTTTATTACGATCTCATCACCTGGGCGCGCGGCGTCTGCAATCTGTTTCCGCTGTTGAAGGTGCCGGATACCGTGGAAGTCAGCATGCGGTCCAGCGAAGAGAGAAACATTTACTTCCTGCTCAACCACCAGAACTCGCCCGTGCGACTCCAATTCTACAAACCGACGCACGACTTCCTCTCCGGCGAAACCATCACCGGCAAATACGATCTTCCGCCCCACGGCGTGCTCGTCGTCGATGAGAAGATCCGATAGTGGCGCGTGCGACCGAGCACCCATCCGAAAACCAGATGAACCAATGCCCGTACTGCGGAAGCAAGAAGGTCTTTCCAGGGAAACACTTTAATGTTATTTCAGGAAGCCACCGCATTACTTCCGTCCGCGTGGATTGAAGCTGCTGGTGACGGGCAGGGCTGACGTCTCGATAACCAACCGAACGCTAACGGCCAGCGCCGATTGTGGCCTGCTCTGGACCCGGATCGATCCTTTGAAACTTCAGCAGGTGTTGCGCGAAAGTGGAAGCAAGGCGACGCGGCAAAAACTAGAGTTCGACGACACGTCTGGATAACCGGGCAACCGAACACCAACAAGGGTTGGCCTCCCGCGCGTTCCCCACGATCTCTCAACAACAGCTCAAATCACCCCCTGACTGCGCCGACCAGTGCTGGTTCCATTTGTGATTTCTTCCCCTGAACCTGCCGTTCTCAATTCTTGAATTTCCGCCCGCCACCTGTCGTTATTGGGGAATGTCCATTTTGAAATTCTCGCGGCGAGCGGTCGTCGCGTCGGTTCTCGGTGGTCTCACCCTGCGGTTGGTAGCCGCCGACGAGATTAAGCCCACCTTCCCCGTCCCCGCCGGATTGCGCGCCGAACTCTTCGCCAGCGAACCCATGTTCGCCAATCCGGTCGCGATTAGCATCGATGTCGACGGAAGCGTTTACGTGACAGAAACACGACGACGCAAAGCCAACGCGCTCGATATCCGGTCGAATGCCGATTGGTTGAATTACGATCTCTCGTTCACGAACGTCGCGATGAAGGAGGCGTTCTACCGCGAGCAGTTCACTGCGGAGAACAGCGAGAAAAACAAGGGCCGCGTTGCAGATCTGAACGGCGACGGTGTCCACGATTGGAACGATCTGACGGTGCTCTCCGAGGTGGTTTACAAACTTCGCGATACCACCGGAGACGGGCACGCTGATCAGTCGACCATCTACGCGGACGGATTCAACACCATCGTCACGGACGTCGCCGCCGGGGTGCTCGCGCGCGGAAAGGATGTCTACGCGACGATCGCGCCCGATCTCTGGAAACTTACCGATCATGATGGAGACGGGCGCGCCGATGAACGCAAATCGATAGCGCGCGGTTTCGCCGTTCACATCGCCTACGCCGGTCACAACATGCACAGTCCGACGATGGGTCCGGACGGTCGCATCTACTGGTCGATAGCGGACATCGGCTCTGATTTTTATCCGAACGAAGGGGCGGTTTTTCGTTGCGATCTGGACGGCGAAAACTTTGAGGTGTTTGCCCGCGGTCTCCGCAATCCGCACGAGTTTGTTTTCAACGAACTTGGCGACATGTTCACCGCTGACAACGACAGCGACAACGGGGATCGCGAACGCTGGCTGCATATCGTCGAAGGCGCGGACTACGGATGGCGCAATTCCTGGCAATATCAGATCGGCGCGAAATGGGGCGCGGCAAGGGACCCCTACGCGTTGTGGAACACCGAGCGTCTCTGGCATCTCTGGTTTCCAGAACAGGCGGCGTGGTTGCTGCCGCCGGCCGTCCACGTCGGTCCCGGACCGTGCGGAATGAAATTTTATCCGGGCGGCGCTTTGGACAGTTTTTTTGCGAACCGAATCCTGCTCGCCGAATTCACGGGCAGCCCTGGAAGTTCGAGCATCAACTCTTTTTCACTGACGCCCAACGGCGCGACTTACGACGTCGCGGCAGACGAGAAATTTCTGACCAGCGTCGTCCCGACAGGAATTGATTTTGCGCCGGACGGCAGCAGCCTGTTTTTCGCGGACTGGGCCGGCGGATGGGATCTGAATAATCAGGGACGCGTCTGGCGTTTGTTCGATCCGAAGACGGTGAACGACGTGGCGTCTCTGGAAACGCGAAAACTTCTGGCCGATGGGATGGCGGATCGTAACAGCGCAGAACTACTTGGTCTGCTTGGTCACAAGAACCTGAATGTCCGCCGCGAAGCCCAGTTTGTGCTCGCGGCAAAAGGCCGGGCAAGCCAGGCGATCCTGACCCTCGTGGCGCAGAAAAATAATGATCAGCTCGCCCGAATTCACGCGTTGTGGGGGCTCGAAATGATTGATCGCAAATCGCCCGGTGCACTCCGGGGTGTGGTTGGTTTGTTAAAAGATCCCGATCCCGAGATCCGTGCGCAGACCGCGAAGATGATGGGCGAAGGCCGAGTCAAATTCGCCGCGACCCAACTGATCGCGATGTTGACCGATCCCAACGCGCGCGCGCAATTCTTTGCGACGCTAGCGTTGGGCAAACTCGGCGATAAAACCGCCATCCCGGCAATCGAGGCCATGCTCGCGACCAACGGGAAAAAGGACAAATACCTCCGCTACGCCGGTATTCGCGCAATGGAACTGATTGGCGACTTGGACGCGTTGATCGCTGCGCGGGAGAACACATCGGCCGACGTTCGTCTCGCGAGCGTTGTTGCGCTGCGCCGACTTGAGAACCCGCGCGTTGCCGAGTTTCTTGATGACCAAGATCCGCTCGTGGTCGTGGAAGCCGCACGCGCGATCAACGATGTGCCGATCAACGCCGCCCTGCCACAACTCGCCTCGATGATCAGCGAGAACGACACGCTACAGTCCGCGGCGGCCAATCCGGACGTCTACGAATGGCTCGCCCGGCGCGCGCTCAACGCGAACTTCCGCCTTGGCCACCCGGCAAATGCCGAAGCGCTGGTTGCGTTTGCGGCAGATTCAAATCAAACCGAGGCCATGCGGACCGAGGCGATTCGTCTGCTGGCCGATTGGACCGAACCCAATGTGCGAGATCATGTGGTCGGGGCATGGCGTCCGCTGTCGCCGGCCACGCGCGATGTCGGTCCGGTGAAGGACTCGTTGCGTGAACACCTGCTCGTGATTCTGACGGGAAGCGATGAGTTGAGCTCGGCCGCCACACGGCTGGCGGGGGAATTGGGATTGAACATGGACGGCGGCACGTTGCTCTCGTGGGTCACCGACACCGGACGATCCGATGACGCCCGGATCACTGCTCTGGAAATGCTCGCGGCGAACGATAGCCCGCAACTCAAGGACGCGCTCGCCAACGCGTTGAACCCGTCCGGCACCCCGCCCGCCGTCTACGGCGCCGCGCTGGGCATCCTCGCGAGCGAACGACCGGAGGAGGCAGCGGGCGCGCTCAAATTCCTGTTTCGCTATCAGCTGAACGATCATGTGCAGACGGCGCTGGCGGCCTTGTCCGGCGTCTCCAGCACCAATCTGGTTTCCATACTGGACGAGTCCCTGGACAATCTCGCGGCCGGGAAGTTGCCGGCCCGGATCCGGCTGGACGTGATCGAAGCGGCGCGGAAACAATCCGATCTACAGACCAAAGAACGTCTCGATGTTGCATTGAAAACGTTGGAGAGGCAACCACTCGGCGCGTTCTCATGGTCGGCGGAGGGCGGGAATTCAACGCGCGGTCGCGATCTTTTTTTTCACAAGGCGGAGACCGAATGCCTGCGTTGCCACAAAGTGACGGTCGACGGGGAGAACATCGGTGGTGATGCGGCCCCGAACCTGACCGGGATCGGGAACCGCGTGTCGCGTGATTATCTCGTGAGCGCGATCGTGAATCCGAACAAGGAATTCGCCGCCGGCTACGAACAGGCCGTGATCACGTTGAACGACGGTAACATTCTGGCAGGTCGGATTCTGACGGAGTCCGGCGACAGCGTGACGCTGGAAATACCAATCGCCAGTGATGAAGACTTCCTGGAAGCCGCCTCGGCCGGAGCCACCGGTGAGACGAAAAAGATCTAGAAATCCACCATCGCCAAACGCGAACGCGGACTTTCCGGAATGCCCGAGGGCTTCGATCAGTTTCTCACGCCGTTCGAGCTGCGGGATCTCGTCGAGTTCCTGTCGACCCAGTAACGCATCGCCCCCCGACGACGGAGTCGGTTCCGGCCTTCGTGACCGGTGACGACTGTGAGCGTCCATATTTCATGGAACTTCGCGGTTGCTTTCACGTCCTCATGTTTCCGAACACGTTTTTGCAAAAGGCGGCCTTTACCATTTTCCTGCTGTCATATTGAATGAGCCGGGATTATTCCTGCGGCTCCATAACCACCATGAAATCGTTTTTTTTAAAATTTGCGACGCTGACGGCGTTGCTGACCACGATTCCAGTCCGCGCAGCTGACACCAAACTACCGCCGCAACCGCGTCCGCCGATGTTGTCGCCGGAGGAAGCGTTGAAAACCTTCGAGCTGCCGCCCGGTTATCAGCTGGAAGTCGTGCTGTCCGAGCCGGTCATCAAAGAACCGGTCATCACCGTGTTCGACGGCAACGGCCGGATGTTTGTCGCCGAGATGCGCGGTTACATGCAGGAAATCGACGGGCAGAACCAACTCGATCCCGTGAGCCGCGTGTCGATGCACGAAGACACCAATCGCGACGGCCAATACGACAAGCACTCCGTTTTCATCGACAAGCTCGTCCTGCCGCGCATGTTGCTTCCACTTGACGGCAGCCTGCTCGTTGTCGAGACGGATTCGGGTGACATCAATCAATATTGGGATACGGACGGCGATGGAGTAGCCGACAAAAAGGAGCTGTTTTACCAGGGTGAGGAACGCCGCGCGAATCTGGAGCATCAACCCAGCGGATTGATCTGGTCGATGGACAACTGGATGTACACCACCTACAACGCGTGGCGCATCCGCTGGACCCCGAACGGCATCGTCCGAGGACCCACCGCGTCCAACGGCGGACAATGGGGGCTCGCGCAAGACAACTACGGCAAACCTTGGTTCGTAAACGCGGGGGGCGAACGCGGTCCGCTCAACTTCCAGGTGCCGATCGTTTACGGCGCGTTCAATACTCCCGGTCAGTTCACGCCAAACTATACCGAGGTTTACCCGCTGGTTCCGATTCCCGATGTGCAGGGCGGCACGATCCGGTTCCGGCCGGATGAGCTCACGTTGAACCATTTCACGGCGACCTGCGGGGCGGAAATTGTGCGCGCCGATCAACTGCCCGACGACATGCAGGGCGATCTGTTGTTCGCCGAACCGGTCGGCCGTTTGATCCGTCGTTCCAAGGTCGACGTGCGAGACGGGTTGACCTATTTGCGCAACACCAACCCGGACTCTGAATTCATCCGCAGCAGCGATCCCAATTTCCGCCCGGTCAACATCGCCAACGCACCCGACGGCTCCATTTACATCACCGACATGTATCGCGGCATCATTCAGGAAGGAAACTGGGTGCGGCCCGGCAGTTATCTGCGCACCATCGTGGAGCAGTATCAGTTCGACAAGAACATCGGTCACGGCCGCATCTGGCGGCTCACCTACAACGGCAATCGCAGCACCGCCATGCCGCGCATGCTCGATCAATCGCCCGCACAGCTCGTGCAATACCTCGACCATCCGAATGGCTGGTGGCGCGATACAGCACAAAAAATTCTCGTTCTCCGACAGGACAAATCAGTGGTGCCCGAACTGACACGCACCGCCACCTCCAGTCGCAACGAACTCGCCCGCATCCAGGCGATCTGGACGCTGGAAGGACTTGGTGCGCTGGACGCGGAATTCATTCGCGAACGCTTGAAGGATAGTTCTCCGCAGGTGCGCGCCGCCGCCATCCGTGCGTCCGAGACGTTATTCAAGCAGGGCGACGACAGTCTTGCACTTGACCTCAAACTAGCCGCGCTCGACAGCGACCCGATCGTGGTCATCCAGGCGCTGGTGACGATGAACCATCTCAAGTTTGAACAGGCAAACGCGATCATTGACAACACGGTGGCAGGCTCGCGTTCACAAGGCGTCGCGGAGATCGCCCGGCAGATTTTGAAAGGCGTCGCTGACGGCCCGACACCCATCCGATTCAGCGCCGCCGAGCGCAAGCGGCTCGCCCGTGGGGCTGCCATCTACAAGGAACTTTGCTTCGCCTGCCACGGCGATGACGGCAAGGGCACGCCCATTGAGGGAACTGACAAGACGATGGCGCCGTCACTCGCCACATCCAAAACAGTAAACGGTCATCCGGACGGACTGATCAACGTGATTCTGCACGGGTTGACCGGGCCGATCGACGGCAAGACCTACGACGCACTCATGGTTCCGATGGGCGCGAACGAAGACGAGTGGGTCGCCTCGATTGCTTCCTACGTACGCAACAGTTTTGGCAATCACGGTAATTTCGTCGGCACACAAGAGGTCGCCCGCGCACGCCAGAAAACGACCGGCCGCACCGAGCCTTGGACCATCGACGAGCTGCGTGCGGCACTCCCCCAACCACTGGCCAACAAGAAGGACTGGAAACTGTCCGCCAGCCACAACGCCGACAAGGCCGGTGCAGCAATTGACGGCAATGCCAAATCCCGTTTCGATACGGGCGCGACTCAGGTGCCGGGCATGTGGTTCCAAATTGAACTGCCGGAAGCCGCCACGGTTGCTCAGATCAGATTGGACACCAACGGATCGAATGGTGATTACCCGAGGCGATACGAAGTCCTGATGTCTGATGACGGTACGAATTGGAGTCCCGCCATCGCCAAAGGCCGGGGTGACGGACCGGTCACGGAGATTACGTTTGATCCGGTTCGCACCCGGTTCATCCGCATCAACCAGACCGGGAAGGTGGACGGCCTGTTCTGGTCCATCCACGAACTCGATCTCTTCGAGCCGGGCAGGGCGATTGAATACGCGAAAAAGAAAGCGAAACCCGTCGTTGCCGAATCGTTTGAGTGAGTCGCCAGAAAGTTGGCAACCAGCCTGCACGTGCGGTCTGGTGTAAACTTGTTTCTTCGGGAGGCGCCAAGGCCGAAAACGCGGGTGATCTCACCAGCGATGACGGCAAAAGAGCCCAAGCTCATG
>JBDNGP010000194.1:0-36022 GCA_041689265.1 Verrucomicrobiota bacterium | reverse complement strand
GCTTCTCTTCTACCGCTTGTTAGAGCAAGCGGTCGCCTTGAATCCTGTGCGAGGCAAGGAACTGGTCGGAGGCCGCTCCATGAAAAACAGAGAAACCACAACATCTGGTAGCTAGGGGCGTAAAGTGCATACCCAGATTTTTCTATTCACTTGCGAACATACCAGCTGGTCTGTATTGGCTTCTACGTCGAATATGAAACTGAACGCAACACCCGAAGTCAGCACCCGGGACAGGATTCTCGGAACCGCCTTCCATGAGTTTCATCGGCACGGCTTTCAGGGTGGCAGCATCAACCGGATTGTGACGGACGCCGGCATCACCAAAGGCGCGTTGTTTCATCATTTCTCCGGGAAGAACGAACTGGGTTATCACGTGGTCGACGAGTTGATTCGACCGATGGTGGAGAAGACTTGGATTCAACCGCTTCGGACGACCGACGATCCCATTCGTGTGATCCGGCAGATTCTTTACGCGGCGGCGGAAAAGGCCCGGGAAACCATCTGCGAAGGCTGTCCGCTCAATAATCTCGCTCAGGAAATGTCTCCTTTGGACGAGGGTTTCCGCATGCGCATCGGAGCGATCTACGATGACCAGCGCGCTGCGATCCGGGGTGCGTTTGAACGCGGCATCAAGGCTGGGTTGGTGAAGAAAACCGTTTCACCGCCGCGTGCCGCTGCTTTTATCGTGGCAGCGCTCGCCGGAATGACCGGCACCGCCAAGAGCGCGCAGTGCATGGAATTGTTGATGGAGGCGGGCGAAGGTCTGATGGACTACTTGGATTCGCTCAAACCCTGATTTGGAATTCTTCCCCGACAGCGAAATGAACAAGTTGCTTTTCAATTAAAATAATACCGACCGGTCGGTTTCTAGTAATAAATTCAAACAACAAATTAGTCCCAACCAAGTTCACACAATGAACAGCCAATCCTGTTGCGCAGCTCGTTTGAGCCCGAGTCAACAATCACTCCCAGTGACAGAGCGATTACGCGGGGCCGCGAATTCGACGGCCGCGCTCGAAAATGCGGGTGACATTCTGAGCCTCGCGCCCCGCGAGGCCGTTGCCCTCGCCTGGTCCACCGACTACCCACAACTTGTATTGCCGTGCCTGATGCAAGAATTGGAAGAAGGTGCGAGACGGTATCTGGCGAAGCGATCACAAATTAGGGAACGCGCCTCGGTGCCGGTGAACATTACTTTTCCAGTCAACTCACGTTGGCTCGCTGCGTGACACCCAAACATTAACCCGAGACAAAGCGCGATGAACAGGAAAGGCAGAGGTAAAAACGAGATCCGGATCGATGCGTCACCCTCAGGCATTTGGGCTGTTCTATCGGACCTCTCGCTCGTCCACCATTACTCGCCCGGAGTGAAACACGTCCTCATCACCACGGACCGACAGTTCGGCGCGGGCGCGGGCGGACACTGCGATCTGGCACCGTTCGGTTCCGTCGAGGAACTGGTCGTTGGCTGGAAGGAGGAGAAATCCATGACCATTGAAATCACCGGGGCGCGCGGGCTTCCGCCCATTCGGGATATCAGGGGACGGTTCAACCTGACTCCCACCGGTTCAGGGACGCTGGTGAATGCGCGGCTGGAGTACGTCTCGAAGTTAGGACTGCTCGGCGCGGTGATCAGCTCCGTCGCGGTAAAGCCGAGGTTCAATTCCGTTTTCAAGGGGCTGCTTCGCGGGCTGAAGAACTACGTCGAGGAACGAGAGCCGGTGTCGCGGGCGGCCGTCGCTATCGAACTGTAGCCGGTCGGTGCCGCGGTCTGATCATTTAAATTTTTTGCCATAAAACTGAAACGACAGGAAACAAGATGAACACGATAAAACTGAACAAAGAAAACTTCGAAAAAACTCTGAACCAGAGCGACTGCCCGGTGCTCGTGGATTTCTGGGCCGAATGGTGCGGCCCGTGCCGGATGCTCGGTCCGGTGCTTGATGAGATCGCCCGCGAGAGCGGCGACCGGGCCACCATCGCCAAGGTCAACATTGATGAGGAGCCGGAGCTGGCAAGCCGGTTCGAGGTGCGGTCCATTCCCACCCTGGTCGTATTCCGCAAGGGCGCCGAACAGGATCGCCTGGTCGGTGTCGTGCCGAAGAAAACGATCGTCGGCAAACTACAGTTGAACTGAAGAATCCATCAACGAAACCAATTCCACATGAACATTCCCTCAACCGATCTGACCAAACAATTCCCCCGCAGCCCGCGCGAAACTCTGGCCGGCTACGTCATCATCTGCCGCACGCTGGACAAGTGCCGCGCGACCATCGCGGGCACGAACGGCGAGTATCACTTCGATTGTCCGTTGGACAATGTGTTCTTCGACTTTACCGGCATCAGCGCCGACCAGTTCAAGGACTTCGTCGCCACCGGTGCGGACGATGAAGCGGTCGCTAAATGGATCGAAAAAACAGCCGTGCCACGACCGCGGATCGAAGTTATAAAATGGAACAACGAGTGGCGCTACAAACGCATCAGCGAGATGGCCGACCCGTTGCAGGAGTTTCTTGAAGGCTACCTCCCGCAGGTCATTCCGCCGGGTCGCCGGCCCGCATATTGGTTCGATGTTTACGACATCGAGGAAAAGCGGATGTAACTGGCCGCGCCTTCGACCTGTTCAACCAGCGAAACCTACGATGAAGGAAACTTCTGCCAGTCGAATTGTATCGGCGGTCACGTCCTGGCCCGGCGTGCACACGGACGACCTGTTGCTCAGCGGCAAGGATTTCCTGCTCGGCCACCGGGAGATCGGCCACCTGCACGGTGAGCAGCTCGTCGACATCCCGTTTCCGAAGGACCTCCGCGACGACTTGATCGCGAACGGCCGGGCAGAACCTCATCGGGTGCTGCCAAAGAGCGGTTGGGTTTCCGTCCCAATCAACAACCAGGACGATGTAGAGCACGCGATCGAGCTGCTGAAACTATCTTACGATTTGGCCCGCAGAAACTGAACAACAAGAAATATCCGCCATGAACACCAACCAACCCGACCGGATTTTGAAACTCGGTCTGCTGTGCAACGCCGGCTTTTCGCTGATCGCCGGACTGATCCTCATCACCAGTTCAAGGCCGATTGCCGGCTGGATTGGCGTCGCGGATCCGTTGGCTCTCGCGGTCGTCGGTTTTCTGCTGGTTCCGTTTGCGGCCCATCTCTGGATTGCCGCGAAACGCCGCGTCGTACACCACTCGAGATCGGTTACTTCTGTGCGCTGGACGGGCCTTGGATTGTCGGCAGCGCCCTTCTGATGGTGGGGGAGGTCGTGCCTTTCACCACTGCCGGATACTGGATCACCTCGATCACCGCTCTGTTCGTCCTGGATTTTCTTCTGCTCCAGCTGTACGGGCTCGCCCATACCGGAAAGCTCGCGCCGTCGCACTGGCCTCGCTCATAACAACGCACCCGGCAGGCGCGCAGGCCTGGTGCAGAGCCTTCGATGCGGATCAGCGGAAGACCGGTGGTACGCGCGTTTTTGCAAAGATTGAGTCGACGGACCGACCTTCGCTCCCAATGATCCCGGGCTTTCGTTGAACATGTCCTGGGTTCTCCTCGCCATCCTGTCCGCCGTTTTTCTCGGGATCTATGAACTCGTGAAGAAATCGGCAGTCCGCGACAACGCCGTGCTGCCGGTGCTGTTTTTCAGCGTGGTCACCGGTGCGCTCGTGTGGCTGCCATTCCTGATGTGGTCCGTTCTGAGCGCCGACACCGTGCCGGAGTTCGCCGCCTCGGTATCGCGCATTTCTGCAAAGCAACATTTCTGGCTGTTCCTGAAATCCTGCATCTCGGCCGCCTCCTGGATCTCGGGTTACTTTGCGCTGAAACATTTGCCCATCTCCATCGCCAGTCCGATTCGTGCGACCTCGCCGGTATGGACCATTCTGATCGCCGTCCTGTTTCTCGGCGAGTCTCCGGCCTTCTGGCAATGGGTGGGCGTCCTCATCATTCTGGCGGCCTTCTACGCCTTCTCGCTGGTGGGCAAGCTGGAGGGAATTCATTTCCACCGCGACAAATGGGTCGGCTTCATGTTCCTCTCCGCGCTGCTCAGCTCGGCGAGCGCGTTGTATGACAAACAGCTGTTGCAACGCATGGCCTTTCCCGCAGCGACGGTGCAGTGCTGGTTCTCGATCTATCTCGTGGTGGTGCTGGCCCCGTTTTATCTGCTGTGGAAAAAAGGGGTCTGGCCAACGAACCGATTTGAATGGCGCTGGTCGATACCGTTGATCGGGTTGAATCTGCTCGTGGCGGACTACCTCTATTTCAGCGCGCTGAATCAAAGCGATGCGCTGATCTCGGTCATCTCGCCGCTGCGGCGATCATCCATTCTGATCACATTTCTGGGCGGCATCTTTCTCTTTGGCGAGAAAAACTGGAAACCGAAGGCGATGTGCATTGTGGTGCTGTTGATCGGCGTGCTGCTGCTCTACGCGAAGTGACCGGTCGTCGAGTGTTTCGACGCCTTCTCGAACTTGCAAAAACGGGGCCATCCACTACCGTTTCTCAATTCCTATGTTGGACGTTTTATTGAAATCTCGACTGCTCTCCTCGCAGACGGTCGCCGTATTGTTTCTCCTGCTCGCCGGGCGGATCTTTCCCGCGGTAACCCACGCCGCGCCGACTGAGGACGGCCTGTATGCGACGTTTCAAGTCACGCGGGGCGGTAACGCGGGGGGCGAATTCTCGTGCCGGCTGGAGTTCGGGAAAGCGCCGCGAACCGTCGCCAATTTTGTCGGACTGGCGGAAGGGACTTTTCCGTTTGTCGATTTTCAAAACGGCAGCATCGCGAAACGGAGGTATTACGACGGCATCAAGTTTCATCGGGTGGAGGCGGGCTTTGTCATCCAGGGCGGATCCCCGCAAGGTGACGGCGCTGACGGGCCCGGTTACACGTTTCCTGATGAGTTTGATATCACCTTGCGCCACAGCAGCGCGGGTATTTTATCGATGGCGAACAACGGATTGAACTCCAACGGCAGCCAGTTTTTTGTGACGTTGGCGGCGACCCCGGGGCTGGACAATGTGCATAGCGTATTCGGTGAAGTGGTGGAAGGAATGGACGTGGTTACCAACGTGCGGCAGGGCGACGTGATCCAGAGTGTCACCATCACGCGGAACGGGGTGGCGGCCCTTGCTTTTGATGTTACGGCGCACGGCGTGCCGATCGTCCTCGACGCGGAGCCGGTGTTGGAAATGACACCGGGAGGTTTCGAGCTCAACTACGCGCAACCGGCGAACACGGAGTTTTTCGTATTCCATTCTGATGACTTCAATTTGTGGTCGCAACTCGATGGACAGGAAATGCACGGGCCTTCGCCGACAAGCATTTCGAGGGACGTCACCTCGGTGACGTCCGGGCGGGTTCGGCAGTTTTTTACGGTGGGCGAGGTGCAGTACGCCGACGCAATTCGCACGCCTCCGCATGTCACTGGCAGGAAGCTCACGCTGACGGAAACCGGTGGTACCAAGTTAAAGTTCTCGCTGACCTCGGCGACGAGCGGAACCTACACCTACGAGCCGCCCGGGCAGGTGCGCGGCCCGTTCGCCGTGACCGGCTACGACTGGACCCGGGAAGCGTATCGCGGACGGTTTATCGGTGGCATCAACGGCCAGCTCGATCAATCAGGACTGCCGATCAATCAGGTCAGCATCAGTTTTGTTTTCACTTCTTCGGCTGGCGGAACTTACAAGGGGTATCTGTTCAACACGGTGGGTCAGCGAGCGGCGCTGGGTGGAATATTTGTGATGGAAGATCTTCCCAATTGACGGGCGTCTGTTCCGTTTCATTGAGTCGGATACCATCACCGTTCGCAGATCTTCTTCTGAGAATTTTGTGCCGTCTCGTGACCGCACGCCGGAGTTCTCCGTCTGTCGACGAATTGTTGTAATTACGCTTTGCCTCTAGTGATGGACTGGCATTCAATCCGGCGCGTGAGAGACGTTGAACTCAGTGAAGCTTTGTTGCAGAAGATCGGCGGATGGCAGGCGGTCAAGGAAGCGCGCGCCATCCTGGCGGCGGGCAAGGTGTTGTCCGCGAAGTGGGAGCCGCCACACCTGACCGGTGAAGTGCAGGGTGGTGCCGGCGTGATCTCGAGCGGGCTGGTCATCAAAGACGCGATCAATGTCGATAATCTCTGCAAGTGTAAGGAGTCGCGACAGTGGGGAAAAATGTGCAGTCACTCTCTGGCCGTCGGCTTGGAGGTCTTGAATCCGAAACCAAAAGAGTTGCCGGTTGCGCCGATTGTACCCGTTGAAAAACTAATCGCCGAACCCGCCAAACCGTCGTTGCCGATCGAGATTGCCGAAGATGGTGCGGAGCTGGAACTGGCGGTGATCCTGCCTCCCAATATTTCGGGGGCGCTCGGCTCGGGCCGAGTCTCCGTTTTCTTTGAAGTGCTTGTCGACGGGAAGCGGATGCCGATGGCGATGCTGTCGAAGGATCAGGATTACCAACTGGAAACAGAGCATCTTAAATTATTAGAGCAGATCGTCGACTGGGCGGACGGCGAACTTCCCGCCACGTTGCAATTGGGTTTTGATCAGTTCAGCGCGTTGTTGGAATTGCTGCCCGATGACGCCGCGACGTTTGGTCGGAAGGAGAAGGTGGTAATCAGCAACGAACCGCTTCCGATTGGCATCAAGGCGCGATTGCTGGAGTCAGGCGAAATTCGACTGGAAGCGGAAATTCCCAAACCAGCGCCGGCGATTCTGCCTGGGAAGACGTGCTGGGCGCTGGTCGGAACAACGTTCTCCCGGGTTGAACTCCCCACCGGCGGGCTGGCTCTTTTGCAAGCGCCGCAAACTCTTTCACGAAATGAGGTGCCGAACTTCCTGCAAAATGATTTCCCCGTGTTGAGCGCGACCGGGGCGATGGATCCTGATTTCGCGCTGGACGATTTTGAAATCGTGATCGAGCCGCCCATCGTTCGTTGTCATTTCGAGGGCGGTCTTGCGCGGCTCCGGGCGAAGTTGCAGATCGAGTATTTTGAGAATCAATCGTCGACAACTTCCGGAGCTTCAATCTGGTTGCCTGATCCGCAGAAATCGAATCGGTATCGACTACGTGATTTCTCAGCCGAACAGGAGGCGATTGCCCGGTTGGCTCGACGCGGTTTCGAAGGACCGGACAAGGAAGGCCGCTGGCAGCTTTCCGGACAGGACGCGGTGCTGACATTTTTTGCCCGTGAATATCCGAGACTTGAAAGGGAATGGAACGTCACGCTGGAAGACCGGCTCGATTGGAGTCTGGACAAAAATGTGGAGCGGATTGAACCGCGTTGCGAGGTTCGCTCGAGTGGCGAACAGTGGTTTGATTTCGGCGTTCAATTTGAAACGGGAAGCGGTGAGAAGTTTTCAACCGCCGACATTCAATCGCTGGTCTTGGGCGGGCGCTCGCACAAGAAATTGAGCAATGGAAAATACGCATTGATCGACACCGGTGCGGTGGAGGAGTTGCAGGAGCTGTTGATCGATGCCGCGCCGCGACAAGAGCAGGGCGGGTATCGATTCCGAAACGAGCAGGCCGCGTTTCTCAATGAAACGGTCGGCAAGAAACTTGGTTGGGAGGTAACCGCTCCAACGGGTTGGCAGGAGACAGCGGGTCGCGGGAAAGCTGTTGAGAAGGTGGAGTTTGGTCGATTCGCCGAAGTTCTGCGGCCCTACCAGACGGATGGAGTGCAGTGGCTGCACAAGTTACGAACAAACGGGTTCGGCGGCATTCTTGCGGATGAAATGGGTCTGGGGAAAACGCTTCAGGCGCTCGCTCATCTATCGATCATGAGGAAACGACGTGGTTCGGATGGTGCGAAGAAACTGACGCCGACTTTGGTGATTTGCCCGACAAGTTTAGTTTTCAACTGGGAAGCTGAAGCAGCGAAGTTCGCCCCCGACCTCCGTGTGCTGGCCTTGCAGGGTGCGAACCGGAAGAAGGACTTTGACCGGATTCCGGAACACGATCTGGTGATCACGAGTTACGCGTTGGCCCGACGTGATGTGGAGGCCTACGGGCCGGTCGAGTTTGATACAGTGATTCTGGACGAGGCGCAGCACATCAAAAATAGGGCGTCGCAGAACGCCCAGGCCGTGAAATCGATCCGGTGCCGACATCGGTTGGTCCTGACCGGCACGCCGATGGAAAACTCGGTGCTGGATCTGTGGTCGATCTTCGACTTTCTCATGCCCGGCTATCTCGGGTCGGTGAACGATTTTCGTGAGCGCTACGAACTACCGTTGAGCAAGGGCAAAGATCCGGTACTCCAGGATCGGCTGAGTCGTCGGGTGCGGCCGTTCATCTTGAGGCGTTTGAAAAAAGACGTGGCGAAGGATCTGCCGGACAAGCTGGAGCAGATTAACTTCTGCGAACTGACAACGAATCAACGCGCAGTGTATCAACAAGTGTTGTCAGCCGGGCGGCAGGAGATTCTGGATTCCGTCGGCAAACAGGGTTTCGGCGGGAGCCGGATGGTGATCTTAAACGCGTTGCTGCGGTTACGTCAGATCTGTTGTGACCTGCGGTTGCTCAAGCTCGACGAGAAAAAAATCGAAGCGCCGTCTGGCAAGCTCGACATGTTTGGCGAGTTGCTGGAGGAGATCATCGATGGGGGACATCGGGCGCTGGTGTTCAGTCAGTTCACGTCGATGCTCGCGCTGCTGAGGGAGCGACTGGACGCCGAAGGGATTGAGTATTGTCAGCTGGATGGATCGACAAAGAACCGCGGCGAAGTCGTTGGGAAGTTTCAGCGTTCATCAATTCCGGTTTTCCTGATCAGTCTCAAGGCGGGCGGTGTTGGTCTGAACCTGACCGCTGCCGACACCGTTGTTCATTTCGATCCGTGGTGGAACCCGGCGGTGGAAGATCAGGCGACGGATCGCGCGCATCGGATCGGCCAGAAACGCGTGGTGACGAGTTACAAGTTGATCACGCGCGACACGATCGAAGAAAAGATTCTCAAGCTGCAGCAAAAGAAACGCGAGGCGATCAAGGCTGTCTTTGGTGACGAGGGAGCTCTGACTGATTCGCTCAGTTGGGAGGAAGTTCAGGACCTGTTCGCTTGATCGTAGGACGGGCATCTTGCCTGTCTTCTGGTGAATTCATCATTGATGAAGCCACAGAGATGTGAACCACGGAAGACACTGCATGCACGGACCTGGAATTTGCTGAGCACCAGTCGGCTGAATGAAGTCGCCCTCAAAGGAAGTAGTTCAGAGCTGTGTTCATCTGCGTCAATCCGCGGTTAAACATCCGTTTTGAATTGATCGGCGGGTCAAACGTTTCTACACATCACCATGCTTTTGTTTCGCGCGCAGGCTCCCGAGAACTGGATTGAACGGGTGATGGATCACCTTCCCATGGTGTTGCTCGATCACGCGGTGCTGGAGCGCAAGGCGGCAACGTCGGCGATCAATCTGCAAAAATATCCGGAGCTGGCTGAGAAACTCGGCGAATTGAACGCCATCGCCATTGAGGAACTTCAGCACTTTGGCCTCGTCGTCGAATTGCTCAAGCGGCGTAACATTCCGTTTTATCAGCTGGGTCAGAGCCGGTGGATCGGTGGGTTGATGAAATCACTTCGCAAGGGCCGAAGAGAGCAGGTCATCGATCATCTGATTTGCATGGCGTTGATCGAGGGACGGAGCTGCGAGAAGTTTCAACTCCTCAGCAAAGCGCTGGTCAAACGAGATCCGGAGCTGTCGAAATTCTACGGCAGCCTCGTGGAATCGGAAGGCAACCACTACGCGACATTTTGGTTGATGGCGAGGGAGATTGACGAAGCCGAAGCCGATCGGCGCTTGGATTTCTATCTGGACCTGGATGCCGAGCTGATCGTGAAACCGAGTCCCGAGCCGCGGTTGCATTAGGCTGGAAACCCGTGTTCGGATGTTCTTCCAAAGCGATGTGTTGATCGATTCGAAGCAGTGAAGTCTGTTCCGCTCAATCGAGATTTTAAACATCGGCTTTTAACTCGTTGCTGTGTCGATTACTGCTGTTTACCATGGTCCGGCAGAATCGAGCTGAGGATTGGTTTTGCTTTTCGGATCGCGTATTTTCCGGCATAGAAAGCGCCGCAAAACTCATGTCAAACGAAGACTCCTACAATACGGCCCGTTTTCAGAAGGAAGCCCCTCCCAGCGTGATCCTGATGGTGGACGACAACGCTACGAATCTGGAAGCGTTGAAGGCCGTGCTGGACGGGCATGGCTACCGTTTGCTCGTCGCGAAGTCCGGTGAGATGGCGCTTCAGGCGGCGGAGAAGAATCCTCCCGCCGTGGTGCTGCTCGACATCAACATGCCGGAGATGGACGGCTTCGAAGTGTGCCGGCGCTTGAAGGCCGATCCCATGACTAAGGATTCCATGGTGGTTTTTCTCAGTGCGCGCGGAGATCAGGAGGACAAGGTCGCCGGGCTTGAACTGGGTGCCATCGATTACATTGAAAAACCGTTCAACGGCGACGAGCTTCTGGCCCGCGTCAAAGGCCACGTGGAAAACTATCGCCGACAACTCGCGCTGCGTCGTCAGAATCAGGAGTTGAAACAATCCGCGGCCCAGTCGTTTCGTCGGCTGGACCCGGCATCAGTGACGGCAGTCATCGGTGACGGCGAATCCGAGCGGGTCGAATTCAAATCTACATTGCGCCTGAATCTGCACACGGAAAAGAACGGCAAGGAAATTGAGAACGCGTCACTGAAAACCATTGCCGCCTACCTCAATTCGAACGGCGGGATGCTCTTCATTGGCATACGCGACGACGGTTCGATCTACGGAATCGAGTCGGATGGGTTTCCTAATGACGACCGGTTCCTGCTTCACCTGAAGAATCTGGTGCGGGATTATGTCGGCATCCAGTTCGCGAGGTATATCGAGATCACCTTGCATGAGTTGGACGGGAAGAAAGTGTGTGCGGTGCAGTGCCTCCCGAGCACCGAGCCCGTCTTTTTTCGTCGCGACAACCAGGAGTATTATTATGTTCGTGTCGGACCCTCCACGCAGGCGCTGACACCGAGTCAATTGATGGCTTACATCACGAGCCGGAAAGAAGGGTGACTTGAACCGTTGTTCACTTGTCGACGCTCAGGCGTTCAATGCCGAACGGCTTCGCGCGACGAGCGGACTGTCATTCTCATCCGCGCCTTTCAGCCAGTATACGCTCGCGGCGAGAAACCGGTTTCGGATGGTCGGCGATAATGAGAAGTAATCCTCCAACACGGCGGAACTGAACTTGTAATCGTGCGAGTTCGTGCCCTTCAAATAGATCAACCTCTGCGCGGTATCGATGAAAGGGGAAACGTCTTTCGCCTGATTCAGATAAGCCAGTGTCTTCTGCGCGGCGAGTTGCCGGTCGGAAGACATTCCGGAGAAGATCTCCTCCAACGCGGCGGATCCTGCGGCCTTCGGTTCAACTGGTTCAAGCAAGTCGATGTTTACGCCATTGCGCGCACCGGCATCGTCACGGAAGAACGGGATGAATGCCGCATTTTGTAGAAGAACGTAGAGCCGTGTTTTCTCGCTCGAAGCATGTTGAAAGGCGTAGTGCAGGGCGTTGGTCGTCGTGCAGGCGTGCAGCGTGATGATGCCCGGACGCCGCATGAGCAGTTCGGCTGCACTTTGAAACAGGGCGTCCCAGACGGACTGCGGCGCGACACCTTTGTTCAGCAGTTCAACCACCTTGGCACTGGTGTCCGACGAATCCCCTTCCCGCAACGTAGTGAGCATTTCCCGGGTGGCCGCGAGGCTTGGTTTGCCAGATTGCCAGCCCGTTTGGATTTCTTTAACTCGTTGCTGATTGGCCCGTCCCGGTCGGTCGGCGCTGTCATCGCGGTCGGCGGGATTCGGCCCGTTGTGCATGAGCAACGCGTAGGCGAGGGATCGAAGAACCGGTTCGGAGTGCTGCCAGCCGATTGTCTGCAACGTCCGCCAGCTGTTGGCGACATAGATCGCCTTGTGACCGATGTCGCGATAATCGCGGGCGCCGTACCGGCAAAACAGATCGAAGACTTCATTGGCGCCTGCCGTGCGCGCCAGTTGCGCGACCGCCGCGTCTACCATTTCTTCATCCCAACGATCCATCGCATCCGTGAAAAGCTGCGACGCTAAAGTCGTGGTTGAGAATAGCCGTTCGTTCACCGGCGACATCGTCCAGTCGCCTTCCTGAAGGTCCCGCGCCTGCGAGGATTTGAAATAATCCAGCGCCCAGAAAATCGGCAGCCAACGATCTGAATCCGGTGAATTCTGGCTGGCGAGATGCGCGGAATTGACGACAAGAACCGCGTGAAATTTGAAGCCGACCGGTCGCGGTTGAATGTTTCTGATGCCGGCCAGGAGCAGGGCGGAGAGCACCTCCCGGTAGGTTGTCCCCTGGCGGATTCTTAATGCAATTTCCTCCAGCAACCGGTCACGGGATGTCTCTTCCACCAGCCGGACCAACGATTCAATCTCAGGCCGAAACTGAACAATGTTGCCACCAACCGCAGCCTCGGCGGCTGACACGTTGGGCAGGCGGGACAGGAAACCAAAATCACCAAAGCCCAACGCCGCGCTTGAGATGAGCGAGCGTTTTAAGAAGGTGCGTCGATGGAGTTGAAAAGGCATGGTTTCGAGGCCGGTTCGTTTGATGATTAAAAGAATGTGGGCTTTGGAAACGCGTTTCGCAAGCGGGATATCCTGCGTAAGGAACGGCGAAATTCCAGCTGCCTACCCGGTGTCAGGTGCGTTCGGAACCGTGGGGCGGGAAGGCAACGGTCCGACGGACAGACACGCTGACGCGCGAGAGCACCTTGGACTGCGGTGGCAGAGCGCAGCGGCGACACCGCTTTCGTCCGCACGAAGCGCACTGAAACCACCGAAGCCTCCAGTCCGCGCGAAAGCTCCGTCGCCGTTGCACTCTGCCGGAGCACTCCAAAAATGTCCCCGCTGCTCCGTTCTGAAGACCGTAGTTCGAGGACGGTTTCATGGATCTTCGAATCCGACGAATCTGCCGGTTGAACTCATGGAGTTCGCTCAGTTTCTTAATCACCGGAGGTGCTCTGTTCCTAGTTGATTCGATGCGATTAGAATAGTTTTCAAAAAGATGTCGGAAAAAGAACCGCCACCCTGGCCAAACGGCAGGGACGCTCTCAGAATAACCACGATCGACGGCTACGGATTGGTTCACTGGTTTTAGGACGGTTCCGTTCCCCTCACCCCAGGCCTCTCCCTCGGGGAGAGGGACTCGATGGACGGCGGCGAATGTCACAGTTGAGCTCTGGGGAGCAAACACGCTTCGATAAGCAGCTTCCCTCTCCGTGGGGAGAGGGAGATCCCGGGTTCCGCCAGTCAAAATCGTTTACAATTCATTGTTCGAATATCCGTTCTGCGCCACCCCATAATTTGGATAAGCACTCTGCAGGTTCACTCGACCAATTTTAGACGTTCTATTTGCATTACGCTCTAATTCTTCCCCGGCTTCACCGGCCATTCTTCGACTCCCACGCGCTGCGCCCAGATCATCCACTCGTCCGACAGTTCAGTAACTTTTGCCGGATTGGCGGCAGCGAGGTTGTTCAGTTCGGTGCGGTCAGCGGACATGTTGTACAGCTCCGGCTGGCCGCCGTGTCTCGAAACCAGTTTCCAGTCGCCCACACGGACGGCCTTGTTGCCCTCGTGTTCCCAGAAAATCGGGTTGGGGCGGTTCAACGGGCTTCTGACGAATGTGGGCGCGAGACTGATGCCTTCCAACGGAGTGATCTCATATCCGTTGTAATCCGATGGGTAACTTACTCCCGCGACGTCGACGCACGTCGCCATGAGATCGATGAGATGCCCAGGGTCGTCAATGAGCCATCCTTCTTCGGTTGATCGACGGCTTGAGCGTTTTTTCAAATCAATGCCCTTTGGCCAGTGGGCGATCAGTGGCGAGCTGATGCCGCCTTCGTGAACCCAATGTTTGTATTCGCGGAACGGCGTGTTCGACGTGTTCGCCCAGCCTGGGCCGTAGCCGATGTAGGTGTCCGCCGGACCGGGCACGACGCCGATCCCGGTGCGGACCGGCAGCCCGTCACGCGTCCAATTCGGCTGCATGTCGCGCTGGAGTTCCCCAGGTGCCATCGGCTGGCGGACCGAGGGATCGGGGTTCAACGAATGCAACTGGCGACCACGTCCGTAGGGTTCCGCGCAACCGCCGTTGTCGGCGAGAAAGAGAATGAGGGTGTTGTCCAACTGGCCGGTTCTCTCCAGCTCGCCGATGATCCGGCCGATGCCCTGATCCATCGTGTCCACCATCGCGGCGTAGACCTCCATGCAGCTGACCTCCCACGCCTTGAGTTCCACGTCCTTCCACGCCCTGGACTTGTCATCCCGTGGCGACATCTTCCACTCAGGTTTGACCAGTTCCATTTTCAGCAACCGCTCGTAACGTTCGTCGCGGATCGCATCCCAGCCCTTGTCGTAGCGACCGTGATATTTCGCGATGTCCTCCGGCTTCGCGTGCATCGGCCAGTGGGGCGACGTGTAGGCGACGTACATGAAAAACGGTTCGTCCGCGTTGTTCTCCTCGTGTTCCTGGATGAAACGCACCGCGAAATCGCTGATCGCGTCCGTGTAGTAGAAACCTTCCCAGGGCGCGATCTGTGTGTTGTCGAGCGTCAGCGAGTTCGGATCGTAGAAACTGCCTGCGCCGTGGATCGTTCCGAAGAAGCGGTCGAAGCCGCGTTGACGGGGCCAGTTCGCCTTCGACCCCCCGGGCGCGACGTGTTTGGTGACGTGCCATTTGCCCGACATATAGGTGTGGTAACCGGCGGGCTTGAGGGCTTCGGCAATCGTGACGGCGTTGCGGCTGAGTTCACCTCGGTAGGCTGGATAACCTCGGTCCTCCATCATGTGACCGATGCCGGCCTGATGGGCGTAAAGCCCGGTTAACAGCGTGGCGCGGGTCGGGCAGCAGCGGGACGTGTTGTAGAACTGGGTGTAACGCAGGCCACCCTTCGCGAGCCGGTCAAGATTCGGCGTATTGATCTCGCCGCCGTACGGGCCGATGTCCGACCAGCCCATGTCGTCCGCCATCATGATGATGATGTTCGGACGTTCGGCAGCGTGCGAGGGACCGTCAAGCAGGAGGAAAAGGACTGTCGTGAACACGACCGCAAGAGATGGGACCAGTGCTTTCATACTGTGAAAGGCTAGAGGAACTCAGGCGGGAACCGAAGCGTAAAATGATGAATCGATCGAGTCATGGTTTACTGGAAAGAGGGCGTTCCCGTCGGGGGGTGCGTTTGGAACTGAGGGTCAAATGTCAACTGCTTCTCATTCGATTACGGCCAATTCCGGCAGGCGGCTACGGAAACAATCAATTCCAAAGGGATTGCGGCCTCCAGCCCAAGGTGGGCGCTTCCGCGTCTACCTTGGGTGACAATGAAAATAGACATCAACCTCAACGAGGTTGCGGCAATTGCGTCCGGTTGGGTAAGAGAAACGAGACGGGCCGCAACCACGTTGTGGTTGGGACTGTTTGATGTGTGTCGATTTCTCGTTCTCTGATTCGATCCAGATGGTGATGCAGCAGTGCTGGAGGAAGGTTGTGCCGTTGGATCTTTGGCATTTCACTTCCGACCGTAAAAGCCGGACACGATGTCTTCCCTCAGTGTGGCGACCTCTTCCGAATCCGTGGCCGCGGCAAATTTTTCGGCGAGAGCATTGAGTTCACCGCCGGAGATCCGACTGGAGGAATCCAGTTCCCGAACATAACTCAACACCGTTTCCCGCTGATCAGAGGGCAGACGCTTGATTCCTTCGATTACCTGCCTGGCGGTCATGGTCGTGAACCTAGCCGGGACAAGTGTTGCTTGCAACACGAGAACATATGGGGGGCATTTTGACACTGCCCCCGGAGCGCCGGCCTCTGGCCCGGCAGGATTTGAGTTTCACAGACAAAATGCGCCGGATCGGAGAACGGCGCTCCACACAAAAGCAGATTGGCGGCAAGATGCGCCCGAACAAATGGCTCGCGTAGAAGGGTCGCCCAGAAGTGGGGGCCGACAGCATTTCTGCCAGTCCGCTCAATCTCCAAACCATCGGCGACCAAGGTTTCTTGCGCGTGAAGGTGGAGGAGTGAAAGCCCAAGGTTTAAGTCGGAAGGATGTAGTTGAGTTCAAGGTGGAATGGACCACTGGCCTGTTTTGTTGGGTTTCCAACCCGGCGGGTTGGGTTGGAAATCTCTCCAGCCTGTCGCAAGTGTGATTGACCCTCACGGGCTGGAGCGGCAGACTCGGACCATGAGCACATTGGCCGAGATCGAGGAGGCAGCAGAGGCACTACCGCCGAAAGACCCCGCCGTTTCTGTGAAGGAACTTCTGGCGACCTCCGCACCTTTCAGCTTGTACTACCAATTGCCAGATTGGGATCGCACGAAAGCCAGCAGTCCTTTTCGGAGAAGGCTAATGGTCAACTTCACGGCGGATGGCAAATTGTTTTAGTGGTCATTTGATCCACTGCCCGACTCACCGGATTGGTGATATTCGCTTCCTTTCTGTCCTGATTGATTTTGCGGAGCCAACGCAAGCATTGGTTGGGAGGCCCCATAGCTGATCGTCCACAGCCGGCGCCCATTTGCGAGCAACGCAAAAAGCGACACGACGATGACAACCATCGCAATGCCTAAAACCACCCCACCACGTTTGTTTCCGTTTCATTATGAAATTGAGCGTGAATGACGGCGCATGTTGTTCAATCTCCATTTCAACAATCAGAACTCATCCGGACGACCTAATTCCCATCAATCGCCCAGATCTTCGTCTTGTGATCGGCGAAACCGGAGACGAAGATCGTCCCGTCCGTATCGATCGATATCAATTGGAGATGCTTGGAATAGCGCTGGCCCATTCTCGATTTCCACAATGCTTCAAAATCTAGTCGGCTTCGAGGAACGGACCATGACGTTGATGTCGGAAGGTATTGCTCCCATTTCAGGCCGCCGTCAGCGCCGAGGCAAAGGAGGCGTTCGTTCCGGACCAGGTCGATCCTGCTGACGCCCGGACGGGACGCGGGAACTCTTTGCAAACCTTCAAAGTCGCCGGCCAGCACCGCGAGATCCCCACTCGATGTCGTCATCCCCCATTCCTTCCCCCATTGCCTCCAGTCTTTTCTTGCGGCCGATTTGCTCAAGGCGTGATTCCATTTGAGCCCGCCATCGGGTGAGATCGCGAATACATGGTCCCATCCGAGGCAGTAAATGGTGCCGTCATTCGCCACAATTGGAGGACGGTTGATGCCGGATGACTTGTTGGGAATGTTCGGAAGGTCCAGCATCCAAATCAACTCGCCGCCCGAATCATAACGACGGAGGTGCCAGCCGTCGGACACGAGCAGATCACCATTCGCCACGAACACGGCGCTGCCATTGTAAGTTTGCGTTGCTTGAACGGCATCGTGCCAAAGCTCGTTCCCACCGCGGTCCAACACGACCAACCCTCCCCGGCTCGTCGCGCACAACGCCACCCTGCCATCGGGCGAAACCACGGGGACCCCCACTTGAAACGCGATATTGCTACTCGGATAAGGATAGGTCCACCGGACGTTCCCCTCGCCATCCAACGAATGAACGACCCAGTTGGGACCGTAGAAATACACGTTGTCGTCAGGATCGACTGCCGATCTTCCAATCGGCGCATTGGTTTGAAAATTCCAGACAGTCCGCCCGGACCAGTTCATCAACTGAATGCCTCCGCCACCTTTGCGCCTTGCATAGGAATAGAGCACCCCATTTGCAACGACTACGCCGCCTCGAAACATCACCAGCGGTCCCAAAATTGACATCAGCTCGACTTCACCGTTGGTGTCGATGAGCGACAACTCACTGCCGTTTGAAGCAACGAACTTTCCGTCGGGCGTTACACCAAGGATGCCGGAGAGGGGAACCGTGTGCTCGCTCAATAAACGCCCGTTGTCACCGAGCCAGAGCCACATGGTCAGACAAGCCCCGATTGCGACAAGCACCGCCCACCACGTTCGTTTCTGTTTTATGATGTCGGGAGAGTCACAATTCTGGGAACTTGTTCAACCTTCAATTGTTTGTTCGTTGCCGAATGGCTCCGATCTTCGCCGAACAAATCTTTCCCGCTTTGGGTGTGTTTGAAAGTGTGGGGCAAGGTGGAGTGAGTTCTCCGAACGAACTTTGAGCGCAGGGGGCCGTGCTCAATTCTCCGGCCTTCTCTCGCCCGTGCCCCAAGCCCTCCGGCGGTTCGCCGCCTTCCGCCATGCGGAACGGAACAGGTTTCCGTGGTTCCCCCAAGACTTCGCAGGCTCGTTCGGAGGCCGAAGGTCGGCTTCCCGTCGCCCCACCTTTGGGCATCCGGTTGACTCCCACATTCAAACGCACCCGCCCGCTTTCGTTTCATGCTTTCGTTTCATTGACGCTGGGGCGGCATTGGGAATAGAAATGGGAACCATGCCTAAGCCGATCCGGTCCGTCGCCACGTTTGTCCTGCTGCTCTCGAGTTCAGGAATCGCCGCTAATTTTCAATTTGGACACCAGACGATCACCGTTCCCGACGGGTTTGTGGTGGAACGCGTGGCGGATGCGCCGCTGACGGAGCGTCCCATCACCGCCGACTTCGACGAACTCGGCCGGCTCTACGTCGCGGAATCGTCCGGGTCCAACGACCCCGTCGATCAGCAGTTGAAGGACAAACCTCACAGCATTCTCCGGCTCGAGGATACGGACGGCGACGGAAAATTCGACCGGCGCACGGTGTTCGCCGACAAGATGATGTTTCCCGCAGGGACGTTGTGGCACGACGGTTCTCTCTACGTCACCGCTCCACCCGAGATCTGGAAGCTTACGGACACTGATGATGACGGCGTGGCCGATCAACGCGAAGTCTGGTTCAACCCCGGCACGCTGACCGGTTGTGCGAACGATTTGCACGGTCCTTACCTCGGGCTCGACGGTTGGATCTACTGGTGCAAAGGCGCGTTTGCCAAACAGGAACTGACGCTCACTACCGGCGAACCCTTCGTCACGCGCGCGGCGCACATCTTTCGTCGACGGGCGGACGGCGGGGGAGTGGAACCGGTGATGACCGGCGGCATGGACAACCCGGTCGAAGTCGCATTCGGCCCCGGCGGAGAACGTTTCTTCTCGTCCACTTTTATTCAACATCCCGGCGGCGGCAAACGCGACGGAATCATCCACGCGATCTACGGTGGAACTTACGGCAAGATTCACAACGTCATCGACGAACATCCGCGCACCGGCGATGTCCTGCCTGCGCTCGTCCAGCTCGGCCCGGCGGCGGCGTGTGCGTTGATGCGCTACGAGTCGGGCGCGTTCGGCGACGCATATCGTAACAACCTGTTTTCCTCGTCGTTCAACCTGCACAAGATCACACGCCATCAACTGGTGCCGGACGGCTCGACCTTCAAAACAGTCGACGAAGATTTCGTCACATCGACAGATCCGGATTTTCATCCGACACACATTACCGAGGACGCCGACGGCAGCCTGCTCGTGATCGACACCGGCGGCTGGTACAAGCTGTGTTGCCCGACGTCGCAACTCTACAAACCGGACGTGCTCGGAGCGATTTACCGGGTCCGCCGCAGCGACGCAAAACAGCTCAACGACGCTCGCGGATTGAAACTCGATTGGAAAAACGCAACATCCGCCGACCTCGCGAAACGCCTGGAAGATCCGCGTGTTTTTGTGCGGCGTCGCGCGATTGAAACCCTCGCCCGGCTGGGAGCGACACAGGAGCTGGCGAAACTCCGCGCAAGCAGTCCGAACTCTGACGCCCGGCTCGCGGCCGTTTGGTCGTTGACGCGAATCGACGGACCGGATGCCCGCGCCGCCGTTGTCAAAGCGCTCGATGATTCGGACGGAACCGTGCAGCAGGCGGCGCTTCATTCCATCGCCTTGTGGCGCGACGGGAACGCGTCGAAGCAGTTACTCACCATTTTGAAGAACGGGACGCCGCATCATCGCCGGGTGGCAGCGGAAGCGCTTGGTCGCATTGGCGATGCGGCCACGGTACCGGCGCTGCTTGAATCAGCGGCCACTCCTGTGGACCGCATTCTGGAGCATTCCATCACGTATGCGTTGATCGAAATTGGCAAACCGCTCCCGGTTCTCGACGGCCTCGAATCCGAAAACCCGCACACCCGCCGGGTTGCGCTCATCGCCCTTGACCAGATGCCGGGCAACCGTCTCGATCCTGAAAAGGTCGTGCGGTTGTTGAGTTCTCCCGATCCGTTGCTTCGCGAAACCGCCAACTGGATTGTCGACCGTCATGACGACTGGGGCGCGGCGCTCGCAGGATTCTTCCGCGACCAGCTCAACAATAAAACCATCAGCGGCGAGGAACGGGCGTTGGTCGCGGGGCAGATGGCAAAGTTTATTTCCGATGAAACCATCCGGTCGCTGATCGCCGAAGGACTGGCCAGCCCAAGTCCGTCCGCCCGCGAGATCTGCCTCCGCGCAGTCGCTGATTCCCGGATCAAACAAATCCCTGACGCCTGGATTTCTACCCTGGAAAAGCTGCTGACCACGCCGGGAGATCAACTCGACCTGACGCTGACCAGCCTGGGATCTCTGGAACTGAAACAGGACAACATCGCGAATTTGATCGGCAGACTTCAAGGCATTGCGCGAAATGAAAACAATGCTGCTCCACTCCGGCTCAAAGCGCTGGCGGCGATTCCTTCAAACGATCTCAAGCTTAGCGCTGGCCTCTTTGAGTTTCTTATTTCCCGGCTCGCTTCCGATCAGCCGGTTGCCATTCGATCCTCTGCGGCAGCGACGCTCGAACGTGCGCAGCTCACTCGTGCGCAGTTGACCCAACTCACCGACGCCCTCCGCACCGCCGGTCCGCTGGAAGTGCGTCGCCTGCTTGCCGCCTACGAAAACCAGACGGATGAAGAACTTGGTTTGCAGCTGGTCGACGCGCTGACGGGCAGCACGGCGAAACACAGTTTGCGGAAGGAGATTGTTCAACCCAGCATCGCAAAGTTTCCCGCCACCGTTCAATCTCAGGCGGACGCACTTTACGCCGCGCTCAATGAGAACGCCGGGAAACAGAAGGAACGTCTCGACCAGCTGATGACCACGCTTGATGGGGGCGACATCCGTCGCGGGCAGGCGCTCTTCAACAGCGAGAAAACGGCGTGCAGCACCTGCCATTCGATCGGATACTTGGGCGGTCAGATCGGGCCGGACCTGACCACCATCGGGACCGTTCGGACCGCGCGCGATCTGCTGGAAGCGATCGTTTATCCGAGTGCGAGTTTTGTGCGCAGCTACGAACCCATCACCGTGGCCACCCGAAACGAACTGGAATACAGCGGCATCTTGAAAGAAGACGCTCCCGATGAAATTGTCCTGTTGACCGGCATCGGCACCGAAACTCGCATTGCACGGGCTGACATCGCGGACATGGCGCCGGGCACGGTTTCGATCATGCCCGACGGACTGACGGAAAACCTGTCCCAACAGGAACTCGCCGATCTTCTCGCCTTCCTGAAAGCGACGAAGTGGAAGTAACCCCGACCGGGTAATCGAACGTTTTTGATCCCGGAGTTTTACGCGAATTTCACGAATGCGCGCGAATTTTGAAAAACACGGAAATGCCGATCTTCAAGGTAGGACAGGACTTCATCCTGTCACGGGTGGGTCAAACATCCACCAGCGGCCAAGAACCTGGAAACCAACTGAATCAAAAGCCTCTGCGCGCTTCGCTTCTCTGCGTGAAGCATCTGAGCCGGAACCATGCAGTTGCGATGGGGAGCGCCGGCGGCCCGGCGACGACTTTATCCCGGGTCCTTCCCTGCGCACCCGAGGGTTGTCTAAATTTGGAGGGCGCAAGCGCTCGGCGGGCCGCCGAGCGCAGCCGGCCAGCGGCCGGCGCTCCCCTTTCAACTGCATGGTTCCAGCTGAGAGCCTGTCTGAAAACTCCGGAGCGCAGCTGTGTCGTCCTCGACCAGCCGCAGCGGGCAACAGAGTTGGCTTTTGGATTGACGGGGATTGCTACGGCTGGTCTGCGACATAGCCGCGCTCCGTTTTCAGACAGGCTCTGAGAAATCTATTCTTCATCACGGATGACAGCGCGGGGTGAGCGGCCGGTGAATCAGCAAACCGTTTCCTACCTTCCTGTTTTCCTTATTCACCCCCCGCCTGTCCGGACGGGCGTCACACCGGTTTTCGTTTTACTATTGTCGTTTTCCTAGTTCCCCCTACATTCGCCGCTTTATGTCGCTGACTGAGAAAGAGAACATCCCTGTTTTGCCTCCGGGCACGCGTATCGAGTTTCTGGCAAACGGACTGGCGATCATCGTTCGCGAGGACCGCAGCGCGCCGGTTGTTTCCGCCCAGGTGTGGTGCCGGGCCGGAAGCATTCACGAGGGCAAATGGCTGGGAGCCGGTTTGTCGCACGTGCTGGAACACATGTTGTTCAAGGGCACGAAAACCCGCCCGGGCAGTCGCATCGATCAGGAGGTGCAGGACGTCGGCGGTTACATGAACGCCTACACGTCGTTCGATCGCACGGTCTATTACATCAACGTACCGAGCGACGGCGCGAAGGTGGCAATCGACATCCTCTGTGACATCGCACAGAACGCCACGCTACCGGAAGACGAGATGGTCAAGGAGCTGGATGTCATCCGTCGCGAGATGGACATGGGCGATGACGATCCCGGCCGCAAATCGGGCCGGCGCCTTTTCGAAGTGGCCTACACCACCAGCCCGTACCGACACACGATCATCGGTTACCCGGATATTTTCAACAAGATCACCCGGCAGGACGTGCTGGAGTATTACACGTCAAAGTATTCTCCGAACAACCTGTTCTACGTCGTGGCCGGTGATGTGAACGCCGACGAAGTCATCGCGCAGATCCGCGATTCGTTTAAGGAAATTCCGCTGCGGGCCATGCCGCCGGCGTATCTGCCGCCCGAACCCAACCAGTCCGCTCCTCGCGAAGTCATTGAGGAATCCGTGATCGAACTCGGGCACCTGCATTATTCGTGGCACATCCCGGACGTCCGCCACGCCGATGTGCCGGCCCTCGACGTGTTGGCCGTCATTCTTGGCAACGGCTACAGTTCGCGCCTTTATCAGGAGATCCGCGAAAAGGCGGGCATCGTTCATTCCGTCGATGCGTGGACCTACAATCCCGGACTGCCCGGTCTCTTCGGCATGAGCGCCATTTTCGAGGCCGACGATTTTGAACCGGTGATGGCCGCCCTGTTGAAGGAGATCGAGAACGTCCGCTCGAAACCGGTCGATCAGCACGAGCTTCACAAGGCCGTAAACCAGTTTGTGGCCGCCACACTGGGAACGCGCAAAACGATGTCCGGACAGGCACAGGATCTCGGCGGAAACTGGTTGGCCGCAAATGACCTGAACTTCTCCGCACGTTATCTGGCGACGGTGAAACGCCTGACGCCCGCCGATCTGCAACGCGTCGCCGATAAATATCTGACGGAAGAAAACCGTACGCTTTACGCGCTGCTTCCCGAAGGCAAACGCCCGGCAATCCAGCTTTCGACCGAACAAAAAATTGACCGGCCCGTTGAGAAGATTGAGCTGCCGAACGGCCTCCGTCTGTTGGTAAAGGAAGATCACCGGCTCCCGTTCGTGAATTTCCGTTTCGCCTTCCAGGGCGGCGTTCTCACGGAGGATTCGCTGACCAACGGCCTGTCGCACCTGCTCTCCAAGTGCATGATCAAGGGCACGTCGAAGAGGACTGCGGCGGAGATCGCGGTGGAAATGGAATCGATGGGCGGACACATCGACTGCTATTCGGGCAACAACAGTTTCGGGGCGAACGCGGAGGTGCTGAGCACCGACTTCGCACATGGCCTCGAAGTGTTGGCGGACGTCATTTTGAATCCCGCATTTTCCGACGACGCGATTCAACGCGAACGTGAAGTGCAGCTCGCATCCATTCGCGCACGTCGCGATGACCTGTTGCCAAGCGCGGGCCTGCTCATGCGCAAGACTTTGTTCGACGGCGAGGGTTACGGTCGGGATCAGCTCGGCACCGAGGAATCCGTGAACGCCATCACGCGCGAGCAGGTTCAGGAGCAGCACCGGAAATTGACCGTGCCCAACAACGGCGTTCTTTCCATCTTCGGCGACGTCAAAGCAGCCGATGTGAAGGCGGCGGTGGAAAAACATTTTGGCAGCTGGAAACCCAACGCGGACGTGAAGCCCGGCGTGGTGACATTTCCCCATTTCAAACCGGCGGCCGCGCAACATGTCAGCGATCAGCGCGACAAGAAACAGGCGGTGCTCGTCGTCGGGTTCCCCGGCCTGTCCATGTTCGATGAAGACCGTCCGGCGCTGGATCTCATCCAGGAATCATGCAGCGATCTGGGGTCACGATTGTTCATGCGCATCCGCGACGATCTGGGGCTGGCCTACTATGTCGGTGCGCATAATTTTGTCGGACTAATTCCCGGTTATTTCAGCTTCTACGTCGGCACCTCGCCCGAATCCGCGAAACAGTGTGAAGAGGAGATCATGAAGGAAGTCGCCGCATTGCGTGATGGCGGTCTGACTGAAATCGAACTCAAACGTTCCAAGGCCAAGGTAATCGGTCATCGGAAGATTCACCGTCAGGATCTCGGCAATCTCGCCATCAACACCGCACTCGACGAGCTGTACGGACTTGGTTTTCATTACCACGAGGAAGAGGACGCCCGCTACGCCGCCGTCACACTGGAAGACACCAAGCGGATCGCGCGCAAGATTCTCGATCCGACCCACGCCGTGGTCGCGATCATCGCGCCTGAGAACTGAGCGGCCCCGGCCTTCCGCGAGCTTCGCGAATGAGCGCAAATTGAGGAGGCCGCGCAAGAAGGTGCGAACAAATTCGGACTTCTGGTAGTGCTTGTGCGTCTTCACGGCTCTCCATTTTTTCCATTCTGCGATCTTCTCAGCATCTTCGGAATTTTACATATCCATGACAATTCGCGGTGACTTCCCGAGGCAGGATCGGCTAGCACATCACGGCGCCCGTGCTGATGCTGACTGCGAAAGGACAAGTCGGCGACCGCGTGAACGGACTGGATGCCGGGGCGGATGATTACCTGGTCAAACCGTTCAGCATGGAGGAATTGCTCGCTCGCGTCCGTGCGCTGTTACGTCGCACCAACCGGTCCGGGCCGAAACTTGATGAACTCCGCTTCGGCGACGTCACGATTCAACTCGCGCGGCAGACGGCGGTGAAGCGGACCCCAACCGCTGCATCTAACCGCCAAGGAGTTTGCGCTGCTCAGACTCCTCGCCGAGGCCGATGGTGAACCCGTTTCCCGGGAACGTTTCCTGGATATTGTCTGGGGTTACGCCGCGTATCCCACGACTCGCACCGTGGACAATCACATCGCCAGCCTGAGATCCAAGATTGAGCCCGAGCCCGGCAAACCCCGATTCTTGAAAACGGTGCACGGCGTCGGCTACCGATTGGAATCAACTGCACCCACAGATGGACGCAGATGAAGACAGATCGGCAATCGTCGGCAGGGACCGTCACTCCGCGCGGTCCGCGATGGGCATCGTGAGCCGTGGTCTCTCAGAAAGGTTTTGAAGGTTGTTGCCCCGTCCGGCTCCCTCGGTGCGCGCGGAACAACACTCCCTCCCGTTCACCGAAGGTGACAGTCATCAACTCGTGGCTGACACCTTGCCGGTTTTTTGAGGGGAAGTATGAACCGGCCTCCGAGTGTCGCAGGAGCCGTGTGCGATCCCTTTTCCCAGCTCTAAATCCTGTAAAGGCTGAACGACTGCTACGCTGCGCACTGAGTCTCTTCACCGGGCTCAGGGTCGACCCATTTATCGTGTTCGCGGATAAGATCGACGAGCCGGTCCACGGCTTCCGCTTCGGGTATGTTGAACTTCACCGGCTGCTTGCCGACGTAGAGATTGATCTTGTTCGGCGCGCCGCCGACGTAGCCAAAGTCTGCGTCGGCCATTTCTCCCGGGCCATTCACGATGCAGCCCATGATCGCGATCTTAATGCCCTTGAGATGCTCAGTCCGTGCCTTGATCCGGGCGGTGACGGTCTGGAGATTGAACAACGTCCGACCGCAGCTCGGACAGGCGACGTAATCCGTTTTGAACGAACGCGAACCGGCAGCCTGCAAAATGGTGAAGGCCAGTCGCAATGACATGCCCGCGCCGGATTCACCGCGCACCAGAATCGCATCGCCGATGCCGTCGCAGATGAGCGCACCGATGTTCACGGCCGCGCGAAGTTGGGCGATCTTCGGTTCGAGAACTGAGGGGCCGAAGCCAAAACAGTCTTTCAGCAGAATCGGGTTGGTGCGACCGAGTTTCTTGAGCTTGAGCGCGAGCAAGCGATAGGCGGTGATCACCGGCAGTTGCACGCCGTCTTGCACAGCGACGAGCTGGGTGTCGCAATTGATCTGCTCGATGGTGATCTCCTGCGTTGGATCGAGTTCGAGGATATTGAGTTCCTCGTAAATGCCTTCTGGCCGGACGTCGGCTTTGGCGGAAATCTTGGGGGCCACCTTGTCAAACGTCGCCTGGGTGACAACCACCCGGATCAACTGTTCGCCACCGCATTTGACTTCGTTCAATCCCAGCTCGGCCTCGGCCGACACGCGGCGTTTGTAGCTGAACGGATCAAATGAACTGTCTGAATTTGAAAATTGAGAATGGGAATTCACCAGCGTGGGAATCTGCGCCATCAGGTCGTTGCATACCTCGATCTCACGCGGGCTGTCCTCGGTGAGGGAAACGCGAATCGTGTCGCCGAGTCCGTCGCAGAGCAGCGAGCCGATGCCGATGGCGGATTTGATCCGGCCATCCTCGCCTTCACCGGCTTCGGTGACGCCGAGATGAATTGGGTAATTCCAGTCATCGCCTTCCTGTTCCAACCGCGAGACCAGCAGGCGATAACACTCGATCATCACCTTCGGGTTCGATGATTTCATCGAGAACACGAAGTTGTGGTAGTCGTGTTTCCGGGCGATGTGGGCAAACTCCAGCGCGCTCTCGACCATGCCGAGCGGCGTGTCGCCGTAACGGTTCATGATGCGGTCGCTGAGCGAACCGTGGTTGGTGCCGATGCGCACCGCGCGACCGAGCTTTTTGCAGAGCAGGACCAGCGGCGTGAACTGTTCGTCGATGCGTTCGAGTTCGGCGGCGTAGGCGTCGTCGGTGTATTCCTTGACCTGAAATTTCTTTTTGTCGGCGTAATTGCCGGGATTGATGCGGACCTTCTCGACCCACTTCGCCGCTTCCATCGCGGCGTCCGGTTTGAAGTGGATGTCCGCCACGATCGGAACGTGGCAGCCGCGTTCATGAAGTCCCTTGACGATGTGTTCGAGGTTGGCGGCGTCCTTGATGGTCGGCGCGGTGATGCGGACGATCTGGCAACCGACGGCCACGAGATCGAGCGTCTGTTGAATCGACGCCGCTGTGTCCATCGTGTCGCAGGTCAGCATGGACTGCTTCACGACCGGGTGATCACCACCGATGCTGACGCCGCCGTGGGCCGGATCGCCGACGGTCACTTCGCGGGAAACGCGGCGCTTGAACGAATAAAAAGACTCGCAGTAACGCATGGTTGAAAAGGAATTAAGGTTGGGCGGGCGTCGGGTTGGAGCTCTCGATGACCTCAGCCTGGCTGCCGTGTTTGAACATCGATTTCATCATATCCCGGCGTTTCGACGAAAGGTCGCCAAACACGGTGACGTAGAGCATGAAGCCGATGAGCAGAACGGCGAAGATACCGGTGGCGTACTCCTGAAACTTGATGCTGACCGGGCGGCGGAAGATGGCTTCGTACAGCGACATCATGATATGGCCGCCGTCCAAAACCGGAATCGGCAGCAAGTTGAGAATGGCGAGGTTGATGTTCAGCAGCACCATGAAACTCAGGGCGAGCCGGTAGTCGATCATCACCTGATTGGCCAGCATGCCGAGAATGCCAACCGGACCGGCGAGGTCTTTTGCTCCAATGCCGGTTTTTTCGGAGTGATATAGTGCTGAAAACGTTTTTCCCATCATGGCCATCACCCGATCCACTTGTGCGATCGGCGACGGGCCCGGCTGCTGGACGCGATAAATCCCCACAGAAAACCCGATGCCGATGCGGCCGCGTTTGTTCTCGGCGTCATAAAACGGTGTGACCTTGAGAACCATTTCCGCCCCGTCCCGAACGATGACCGCTTCCGATTCCATGCCGTTGCTGTCGTTCACGAGTTCAATCAGTCGCTCCTGGGAATAGACGGGGACACCCGAGAATGAGATGAAGCGGTCGCCCTCCTTAAAGCCGGCCGCCTCCGCCGGTTTCCCGGACTCGATGATGCCCACGACGGGAGCTTGGCGCGGTGGCAGGTCCAGCCATTTGAGATTCTCACCTTCGCGCGTGTGTGTGTTGAGTTGATAGACTTCGGCGACGCCCCCTCGCGCGATGCTGACATTCAGAACGTTGGTGGTCGAGGTGACGACCTCCACGCTGATCTCCTGCCAGGAATTGACCGGGGTGCCGTTGATGGCGACAATCTCATCCCCTTCACTAATACCCAGCACTCCCTCCTCGGAAGCGGGGTCCACCGGTCCGATGAAGGACGGGTTGACCAGGACCGGCAGGCCCACAAAGTAGATGACCGAGGCGATCACAAACGCGAACACCACGTTCATGAAGGGTCCGGCCAGCGCGACCAGAATCTTCGAAAGCGGCGAAATCGGCGGCAGTTCCTCCTCCCCCTCCTGCTTTCCTTCCAGCGCCTCGGAGGTAATCATCTGCGGCAGCTTGACGAAGCCGCCGGCCGGAATGGCGCGGATCGACCAGAGCACGTCACCGCGCTTCCAGGAGTAGAGTTTCGGGCCCATGCCAATGGCGAACTCCTCGACCTTGAGACCGCGTTTCAGGGCGACGATGTAGTGTCCCCATTCGTGTACGAAGATGGCGGCACCGAAAAGCAGGAGAACGGCGACGATCACGTAAATCCAAGTCAATATAGTATCCATTTAAAAATCCGGATGTCCCGGAAGCGCGTGAAACTACCCGCAAACGATTTGTCTGGCAACCGGGGAAACGGTTGGAAATTTCGCGTAATTTTCGGTGCGATGACACAAATGTCACTCGCCATTCATAAATATGTCATTAATCTCGGCCTGTCGTATGCCGGAGCCAACCACTGCAATTGAATCCAAACATTTCATCAACCGCGAGCTCAGCTGGCTGGAGTTCAATCAGCGCGTACTCGACGAGGCGTTGGACAAATCCACGCCGTTGCTTGAGCGACTGAAGTTTTTCTGCATCGCCAGCTCCAATCTGGACGAGTTTTTCGAGGTCCGTGTGGCCGGGTTGAAACAGCAGATTGAAAGCGACGTCGTGGAACGTTCGGTCGACGGGCTGACGGCCACTGAAACGTTTCGGGCGGTGACAAACCGGGTCCGCGTGATGGTCGAGGATCAATACCGGTGCTGGCGGAAGGACCTCGCCCCGGCGTTGGAGAAGGCGGGTATTCGCTTCGTCCGGATGCGCGACCTCACTGCGGAGGATCGGAAGTTCATCGAGACATTTTACCACGAAGAGGTACGACCCGTCCTGACGCCGCTCGGCATCGATCCCTCACATCCTTTCCCGCAGCTTCTAAACAAGTCGCTGAACATGATGGTGGAACTGGAAATCGCCACCGGCGGAAAGACCGACTGGCGGATGGCGGTGGTGCAGATTCCGCGCGTGGTTTCGCGGCTCGTCCGGCTGCCGGGACCGGATTCGCGGAGGGAATATGTTTTTCTGGGCGACCTGATCGGCGCCAATCTGCCGGACATTTTTCCCGGGACGAAAATCAAGGGCTGGTGGCGGTTCCGTGTCACCCGGAACAGCGAGCTTTACATCGACGAACACGACACCGCCAACCTGATCAGCGCGGTTGAGAATGAACTGCACAACCGCAAAAAGGGCGACGCCGTTCGGTTGGAGCTGGAGAAGGATTGTTCGCCGGAAATTCAGAAGCGTCTGCTGGAACAGCTCCGGCTGACGGAGGAGGACCTTTATTTCATCAACGGCCCGATCAACCCGACCCGCCTGATGGCCATTTACGAAGGGGATCATTCACCGGAACTGCGGGATGCGCCGTTCATGGCCACCGTGCCGCCGTCGTTGAGCGGCGGGGAGGACCTGTTCCGGGCGATCCGCCAGCGTGACATTTTGTTGCACCATCCGTACGAGAGCTTTGATGCCGTCATCCAGTTTCTGCAGCAGGCCGCCGAGGATCCAAACGTTCTGGCGATCAAGCAGACGCTGTATCGGACCGGAGGCGACGCGCGGGTGGTCGGCGCGTTGATGAACGCCGTCCGCAACGGGAAACAGGTCACGGCCGTCGTGGAGCTCAAGGCGCGTTTTGACGAACAAAACAATATCGAGTGGGCGCGGCGCCTTGAGGAGGCGGGGGTCCACGTGGTCTACGGACTGGTCGGCTACAAGATCCACTGCAAAATGACGCTGGTCGTGCGCAGGGACGACGATGGCATCCGGCGCTACGTTCATTTGAGCACCGGGAATTACAACGCTTCGACCGCCAAGATTTACACTGATGTTGGCCTGTTGACCTGCAAGAAAGATTTCGGCGAAGACGCCACCAACCTGTTCAATCTCCTGACCGGCATCTGCCAGTATCAGGGAATGCGAAAGTTCCTGGTCGCACCGTTTGAACTGCACTCCCGCATGCTCGCCTTGATCAAACGCGAAGCCGAAAACGCCCGGGAGGGCCTGCCCGCCCGGATTATCGCCAAGATGAATTCCTTGGTGGACGAAGATGTGATCAAGGCCTTGTACGAAGCCTCCGAAGCGGGAGTGAAAATTGATCTGATCGTGCGCGGCATCTGTTGCCTGCGACCACAAATCAAACGGCTCAGCGAGAACATTCGCGTGCGCAGCGTCGTGGACCGCTACCTCGAACACCCGCGTATTTTCTATTTTGAAAACGCCTGCCAGCCGCAGCTGTTCCTCGGCAGTGCCGACTGGATGCCCCGCAATTTTCATCGCCGGGTGGAGGTCGTCTTCCCGGTCGAGGACGGCAACTTGCGCGACCGGCTGATGAGCGAAATCCTGACCGTGCCGCTTGACGACAACGTGAAGGCGCGCGTGTTACGGGCGGACGGTGTCTATGTCCACGCGCCCCGAAAAAAAGGCGCGAAACTGGTGCGCAGTCAGAGGGAATTTGTCCGCCGCGCGTCTCCCAAAAAGGCGGCGGCGGTGCAGGGAAAATACATGAAAGTGAAGCTCGCTGACCGGCCAGCTGATTGAAACAGGCGCCAGTCGGGACGCTGCTGCTGAGTTTCTTCATCGAGCGCGTAAGACCATTTGGCGTGGCCATACCTTCGTCCGCGGTTGCAACCTGATTTCCAGACGTCTTCATCTCCCTGATCGAGAGACGAGTATTCCGGCTGGGTTTCGCCGAAAGGCTTGCCGCCAATTTCAACTTCCTCGACTGATGAGCGCCCGACTGGAGCGCCGCCGAATCCCCTCCCGTTCCAGGCAAGCCAGTCTTCGATGACATGACCAGAATTCATCATTCTGACCGTGTGCGAAAACTTAGGGCCTGCGTAAAAAAAGCCACTCAGACACCGCAGTTTGCTTCATTGTTCCGATGAATGGTTTTCATTCGTAGATGGAAACCCCTTACCCGCAAACACGTCGATCTCGATGCCGATCTCGTGGCATCACCGGTGCTAAACGTGCCACATCCTGTCAGGCGTTGTGTCGGCAAGATCGAGATCCATTGGCGCAATGAAGCGGTGTTCAACAAACCAACCGAATCCGCATCATTTCACGCGCTGTCACCACCGGATGCGCTGCCTCGGTAGGCCATCAAACCAAACCAACTAAATGAAAAAAATAGAAGCCATCATCAAACCATTCAAATTGGAGGAAGTGAAAGAGGCCCTCAGCGAAGTGGGCATCGAGGGCATGACCGTCAGCGAAGTGAAAGGCTTCGGTCGCCAGAAGGGCCACACGGAAATCTATCGCGGCAGCGAGTATACGGTGGATTTCCTGCCGAAGATCAAGATCGAGATCGTGGTGCCCGACAATCAGGCGGAGTCGGCGGTCGCCGCAATCGTCAAAGCCGCGAAGACCGGCAAGATCGGCGACGGCAAAGTGTTCATCTCCCCGGTTGAAGAGGCCGTCCGCATCCGTACTGAGGAGAAAGGCGACGAAGCCGTCTGAGCCTGCGAAACCGTCAACCCTATTGAACTAATCAAAATGAAAAAAATTCTCTTAACCGCCCTGTTTCTTGTCGGCCTCTCGGCCATCGGCGTGATGGCCCAGGACGCCGCGGTCACCGCGGTCGTCGAAGCCGTTGAAAAAGCGCCGGCCTATACCACCTACGAGGAATTCGGTGCCCAGCTGGGATACGCGAAATTCATGGTGGACAACCTCTGGATTCTGATCGCCGCAGCCCTGGTGTTCATCATGCACCTCGGTTTCGCCACGCTGGAATCCGGTCTCACGCAGTCGAAGAACACGGTGAACATCCTGTTCAAGAACGTGTTCATCGTCTGCATGGGCGTGCTCACCTACGCGCTCTGGGGCTTCAACGCCATGTATCCGGGGGAGTTCAACGGATTCTTCGCCACGGGCAGTCCGATTCCAAACTCGTTCGCCCCCGGCGACATCGTGGGAAACATGACCGCGCTGTACGGACCCGGGACCTACACCTACTGGGCTGATTTCATCTTCCAGGCGATGTTCGCGGCCACCGCTGCGACGATCGTTTCCGGTGCCGTTGCCGAACGGATCAAGCTGACCAGCTTCATGGTCGCGGCGACAATTCTCGTGATGTTCATCTACCCGATCACCGGTTCCTGGGAATGGGGCGGCGGCTGGTTGAACAGCGTGCTCAGCGGTGGCGATGAAACGAAAGAGTTCATCGACTTCGCCGGTTCCTCGCTCGTGCATGCGTTCGGTGGATTTGCCGCCCTGGCAGCGGTAATCGTTCTTGGTGCCCGTCGTGGCAAGTATGTGAACGGCAAGATCCGACCGATTCTCGGCCACAGCATGCCGCTGTCGACCATCGGTGTGTTCCTCCTGTTCCTCGGCTGGTTTGGATTCAACGGCGGTTCCGTGTTGAGCGCCGATCCGCAACTGGTCTCGCTGGTTTTTGTCACCACCGCCCTCGCCGCCTGCGCCGGTGGTCTGGCGTCCATCGTGATCGCCTGGGGCCTGATCAAGAAACCGGATCTGTCCATGGCGTTGAACGGTATTCTCGCCGGCCTGGTGGGCATCACTGCCGGCGCGGACGGAATGGGCCCGTGGTCCGCCGTGATCGTCGGTGCAATCGCCGGTGCCCTCGTCGTCTTCTCCATCCTGTTCTTCGACAAGATCGGGATTGATGATCCTGTCGGTGCTGTGTCGGTGCATGGCATCTGCGGCATCTGGGGCACGCTCGCCGTCGGCATCTTCGGTGGCGGTTACTTCATGACCCAGCTGATCGGCACGTTGTCGATTTCCGCATTCGCATTCATCTCCTCTCTGGTGATCTTCATGGCTGTCAAGGCGGTCATGGGCATCCGCGTCTCGGAAGAAGAAGAGAGCGAAGGTCTCGACATCGGCGAACATGGCATGGAGGCCTACCCCGGTTTCTCGACCCACGCCGAACGCTAACCCTTTGGGGAAGGAACCGAGCCGCCGACGGACAAGGTTGGGTCCGTCGGCGGTCTTTTTTTTACACCGCGATTCTTAGGAATCGCGGTGTTCTTTTTTGCGCAGCCTGCTCAGATCCGATTCATCAGACCAATTTCCAGCAAGCCGCCGTCGCTGGAACCCATTGAAAAACTTCAGCAAACGCGACTTCTTTTGGCTGCTTCCCCTGTTGGAACATCCGCTGCTAATGAATTGTATTCATGGCCAGACTGAATCACATGACTTATCCGCAATGGGTTCCGGGCAAGCATGAGATTCAAAGTCAGCCATTCCGCGACAATCCGATCGATGACTCGTTTTGTTCGCGACAAAACAAACGACCAACCAACCAAAAGAAACGTCGAGACGATCCCATAACTGCGCATGAAAAAAATCGAAGCGATCATCAAGCCTTTCAAGCTTGAGGAAGTCAAAGAAGCCCTGAGCGAGATCGGGATTGAAGGCATGACCGTGAGTGAAGTGAAGGGGTTCGGCCGCCAGAAGGGCCACACGGAAATCTACCGCGGCAGCGAATACACGGTCGATTTCCTTCCGAAGCTTAAAATTGAAATCGTGACCACCGACAGCCTTGTCGAAGCTGCTGTGCAGGCCATCGTCAAGGGTGCCAAAACCGGCAAGATCGGCGACGGCAAGGTATTCGTCTCCTCCGTCGAACAGGCCGTCCGCATCCGGACCGAGGAGAAAGGGGACGAGGCGGTATGAACATCAAACCTTTTTTCACTCGAAGCCTTTCGCTGATCCTCCTCGCCGCTGCCGCCCTGCTATTTTTCAGTGGCAACGTCACCGCGCAGGAAGCAGTGGACTCGGCGATCTCCGAGGCGATGTCCCAACCCTCGATCGACTCCGGCGACACCGCCTGGATGATCACCGCAACCGCGCTGGTATTGTTCATGACCCTGCCCGGCCTCGCACTGTTTTACGGCGGACTCGTTCGTTCCAAGAACGTCCTGTCCATCCTCGTCCAATGTTTCGCCATGGCCTCGGTAATGACCCTGTTGTGGGTCATATTCGGCTACTCCCTGGCGTTTGGAACGGACGGTCCGATGAACAAATTCTACGGAGACTTCAGCAACCTGTTTTTGAACGGCGTCTCCTCCCAGTCAATCTCCGGATCCATTCCCGAGGTCGTCTTCGTCACGTTTCAGATGACCTTCGCCATCATCACGCCAGCTCTGATCATCGGCGCGTTTGCCGAACGCATGAAATTCAGTGCGATGCTCCTGTTCTGCATCATGTGGTTCACGTTCTCATACCTCCCGGTCTGCCACATGGCTTGGGGCGGTGAAGGCGCATTGTTCGCCGACTGGGGCGTGCTCGACTTTGCCGGTGGAACGGTCGTTCACATCAACGCCGGCGTCGCCGGACTGGTCGCCTGTATCATGGTTGGTAAACGGCATGGATTCGGGGTCGAGCCGCTCGCCCCGCACAACGTGCCGATGACGCTGATCGGCGCAAGCATGCTATGGGTCGGCTGGTTCGGATTCAACGCGGGCAGCCAGCTGGCTGCTGACGGTGTCGCCGGCATGGCAATGCTTGTCACGCAGGTCGCCACCGCCGCCGCCGCCGCGACTTGGATGTTCATCGAATGGATCAAGAACGGCAAACCGACTGCCGTCGGTCTGGCCACCGGTGCGGTCGCCGGTATGGTTGCCATCACCCCCGCTTCCGGAACCGCCGGACCGATGGGCGCGATTGTCATCGGGACGGTCTCGTCGATCGTCTGCTACTTCGGTGCGACCACGCTGAAGAAAACGCTGGGCTACGACGACAGCCTGGATGTGTTCGGCGTTCACGGACTTGGCGGCATCGTCGGCGCGATTCTGACCGGCGTGATGGCGAGCACGATGTTCCAGGGCGCGGGACTCGCGCCCGGCGTGACCATCGCCGGCCAAGTCACCACTCAGGCAATGAGCGTCATTGTCACGATCATCTGGAGCGGCGTGGTTTCAATCGTCACCCTCAGCGTGTTGAAGGCGACCATCGGCCTGCGCGTGAATGACGAAGTCGAAAACGTGGGGTTGGATCTCGCCGAGCACGGCGAGGAAGGCTACCACAGCTGAATCAATTGACTCCAGGACAACGAAGGGCGCACTTTGAAAGTGCGCCCTTTTTGCGTGATACGATCATCCGGGCCCCTTTCTCCGGGATGTGGATAACCGTCTGGTCAGGTGCTTTGCAAATTTACTGATCACCGATCAATTTTCCCAAGACCGCCTGGTGTGGATTGTGCGCCAACCCGCCATCTTACAGACTTGAGCGCCCACGGCGTGGTGCGTTCGGCGAGGAACGTGTTTGGGACAGTGGCGAGGAACGCGGTTTGCAAGCCGGATTTCCAACGCGAGTTTTGCGGGCCACGGAACCTCACAGTCCAGCCGTTC
>JBDNGP010000193.1:0-14767 GCA_041689265.1 Verrucomicrobiota bacterium | reverse complement strand
CATCCAGCACGCGACCGTCGAATGCCGTTTCCGGCAGGACATCCACACGCACGGTTGCCTCCTCCAGTTGATCCGCGCCGAACAGCAGCAAGGGTCGCATCGGAAAGCTGGCATGGAGCGTAAACGGATCCTGATCGCCGGGCCGCTGGTAACCGACGATGAAGTGTTCGTACTGCGGCGTGAGACGCAATGAACCGTCGCTCATCAAATACGTTTCGGTGACTTCTCCGCGCAGGACATAACCGCTGGGGAGCTTCGTGGTTGAGTGGCGCACTTCGAGGTTGGCCGTGCCCGTGACGAACGCCGCAACCACACTCGCCGGGCTGACTGGCGGCGTGACGCTGCCGCTGGCGGTCAACTGGCCTGCGTCAATTGCCAGCGGAATGAACCCGGCCAAGGGCTGCCCATTCTGGGCAACCGGCGGAGCCGTGTCGCCCACATCTCCTGCAACGAGCGCATAGGCACCAGTGCCGGTGAGATTAACAGTCAGACGGTTCGCGCCGTTGCCGGCAAGAGTCTGTGTGACGATCCATTGCAGTGCGGTTTCGTTCCATCTCACCAAAGCAACAGTTTCGCCGGGGCCGATTGCCCCGTCAGGCTTGAGGCTTGCGGTCACCGCAGACCCGAGTGGCGAGGTGGCCTCAAGCCAGAAGGCGTTGAGCGGACTCCAACCCATCGGCAGGAATGCGGGCAGGCTCTGACCACTGAGCGGCGTCAACGTCACGGTCGTCGCCTGGCTCACCGCGCCGGCACCAAGGTTGATCGTGATGGTGTTCGCCGCGTTGCTCACGGTCACCCCGCCGAGCGGCGAGACGTTGAACGTGTTCAACGAACGCCGCGTCAGCCGCGGATTCGGCAGCACGGTCGTTTGAGCCAGCGAGAGACTTTGCTTGCGCCACACCGGCAGGTAACCGGCCGTGCTGAACTTCACCACGTGCTCGCCCGGCCCCTGACCGAAGGACGCCACGCCCGAGGGGGCGTCGCTTGTTCGCGCTCCACTGCCCACCGGACCGCTGATCTCCAGCGCCACGCCGGGCAATGGTTGACCCGCTTCGTTCAAACTTCGCGTGATCCCCAGTGCCGCGACCACCGGCGGTCGCGCCCCGTAAAACTTCGTCGCCAGCGTCGGCGAACCCACGCTCCTGCCCAGCGTCAACGTCCTCGGCGACGTCCCCTGCCCCGGTGCCAGCGACCCGCCCGGCGCCAGCGCGCTCACATCGTAAAACCCTTTGCCGCCCGCGATCGTCCCCTCCACCAGCTCCGGACCCGTCGTGCCCGTGAACCCGTCCACCAGCAACACCAGCGGACCGGCCAGCACCCGCTGCGACGTGTTCGTCACGCTGACTTCCACATTCCACACGTTGAGCGCCCGGTTCAGCCGCATCGACCGGAAGAATACCGCCACATCCGGCGTCGCCTCGGCGAGCGTGATGTCCGTGCCGTTCAATGGAAACGCCAATTCGATCTGCGCGTTCGATCGCGTGGCACTGGCAAAGGCCGCCACGAATACCACCATCCCCACCGACACAGCTCTCGACCCCAACATCCATTTCTTCTTTCGGAACACAAAGAGCGCGACGAGACCGACTGTAATCAACAAGAGAACATCAGGCTCAGGCACCACCACGAGGTCCTGTAAAAACGCCTGAGATGGAGTTCCATTCTGGTTGTCGAACAAATCGAAATACGCGGTGAACTGATGACCAATTACTTCATCCGGAAGTTTCACCTCGATGTTGAATGCTTCCCGGGTCGAGAGCACCGGACTAAGACTCGGATAATTGAGCGCCGCGATCTGAATGTCATTAATATCCACCGTCGTCGTGCCCGGTGTCGAAGGGGCCCACACAACTCCAGACGCATCCATGGTGGCGAGCACCAAGGTGATGGTGGCATCCAGAGATTGCAGTGTGATTGTAAATGAATCGAAGATGCTGCCGGCCTGAAAAACCTCGTCGGTGGCAAAACCCAACTTCATGCGGATCGATGGATCGACGACGTCGATGGGAATCGAGAAACCAACCATCTCGGTAAGGAGTGCGTTCCCCGAACCGGTATCAAGCTGGCTGAATGTTCCCTGGGCCAAGGCCTTGTCCGGCGAGCACCCTAGGAACAAGATAAGAAGGAAACATCGAACGCTGAAAACAGAAAGTGCGCACTTGGAACCAGAGGGTATCATCATGAGTCGTTTAAGCAACGGACAGCAGTTGAGAGAATATCGTGAATCAAATCCGGGGAAAGTCAATTCTCAAGCAAGTCCCAACCCCCTGTGTACAAGCGTGATACTCATTCGACTGCTTCGCCTGCGAGGAATGCAGCGAAATCTCATTTTCGACGCGCGGTGAGTCAAGTCGCGGCCTCCATTCCGTAATAGTAATAGTCCAGACGAGATTCGTCGCTCAAGCCACGAATCTCCCGAAACAGATCTGAAGTAAAGGCCCAGAAGGCGAGGAGATGACGGCAGGCAAATGGACGAGTTGCTATGGGTGGGAATCAGTAACCATTGGCGCTCAACCATTCGAATAGAGCGTGATTGATAATTGCGTCCTGTCACCACTGCTCAAACCCGTCTCGTTTGCGATTGGTCGAGGCCACGCTCAGAGCCTCTAGCTGAGGTGTACTGAGTTTCTTGGAGCTGAGAGGTACTATGCCGTCAATTGGAACCGGCTGGAGATGGAACTCAACGGTTACGCTTCCACCATGCCCGGCATTCTGAAACCTGATCGTGAGCGGTAGAGCACGGGAGGTGCAAAACGCTTCGATTCCCTCGAACTCCCACGACGCTCTGAGCCGGACTTATTTAATGGGTCCGGGTGGAACGGCCAACCTAGCCGTTCTCGGCGGCAACTTGCCGCCGAGTCGAACGCATTGGCGGCGTTTACCATTCAGTGGGCGCGTCGTGCGCACGACTGTCGGGCTGGTAGCCCGTTCCACCCCGAAACTGAACTGCATCGTTCCAACTAAGAAAGGAGGACGGCAACGAAGGTGCGCGTTGAAAAAACTGCCACGACCATTGTATGTCCAAAACTTCACCTAACACGAACGACGCAAGTCATTTGTCCAGAACCGAGATCAAGCGGTCCGCACGGGAGCACGACATCTGGGACAATTTGGATATCGAGTTTGCGAGCAGCCTTACTTTTAGTGATTTCGTCGTGAGCATTTTCGGCGACTACATCAAACCCCGCGCACTCCGAATCTTCCGACTGATCCCCAAGGCAACGCGACGCAATGCCGAAACTCCAATAGCCGCAACAGCATTTGAGGGGCGGCCAACTACGCCGGGCGTGACATCGCCGACTATGGAGTGAAGACCCCATAGGAAGCGCTGAATAAAGGTGGTCTTGCATTTTTTGCCACTTGATTATCAGGCGTTTTGTCATGATTCCAATTGCTGGATAGATTTAATCAGCGATTCCCATAGTCGGATGTGTGCTACTTGTTTACCATTGTAACCGAAGGTAAACCTGTCCCAGCGATGGGAATGGAAAATTATGTTACGAAGCCTCAAACAACTCTATGGAAATGAACTCGGCGCGTCTGACGGCGATATCGGTCATGTTAAGGACTTTTATTTCGACGATCAGAACTGGACGATTCGTTACGTGATGGTGGATACCGGCGCGTGGCTGCCTGGGCGGCAGGTGCTCATCACGCCTCATGCGATCGACCGCCTCGATCAGGCCAAAAAAGTCCTGCGCGTGAATCTGACCCGGAAACAGATCGAGGACAGCCCTTCGATTGAATCACACAAACCGGTGTCGCGGCAATACGAGGAGGATTACTACCGGTACTATGGATGGCCGCAGTACTGGATGGGAGACGGACTGTGGGGCATGACCAGTGTTCCGATTGTCGGATTGCCCCGGAAAACTCTCCCTGACGAAACCGCCGCAGTCACCGGTCGCGAACCTGAACGCGCTGAAACGCACTTGCGAAGCACGCAAGCGGTGAACGGCTACCATTTCCAAACTGCGGAAGGGATCATCGGTCACGTCTGTGATTTCATGATGGACGCCTCGAGCTGGGGCATCGGTCAGTTGGTCGTCAAAACCGGGCATCGGCTCTCCGGTGCGGAAACGCTGGTCCCGACCAAGTGCATTGAACGGATCAGTTATGAGGAGTCCACGGTCTACGCAGACTTGGACAGGGAGGTCGCCCCGCCGCAATCTGAACCGAATCAAGTTCCAGCCGGTGCGGAATCGTGACCTTCGATTACCACCCCACCGGAACGGAATGTCCTTTTGAAAAACAATCGGCCTGGCAACCAATGAATGTTCCAACCGGGCGACAATGACAGCTTATGAAAACGAATCCATTGAAGGAAGGTAACTTGACCGCGAACTCCATCGGCATCGGCACGGTGACCCGCGAGATGGTGCGGGAACGGGCCGTTGAACTGGCGGTCATCAACGGGCGCACACCCCAGGAGACCTCGAAAGCCGATTGGGAACAGGCGAAGAGTGAACTGACGGGGGATTCGGACGCCGGTTCGAAAGACGCCATTCTCGAAGCCGCTCCGGAATCCGAACGCTGGGATCCGGTGCCTGGCTCAACCGGAAACAAGGCTCCAGTCGCGCCCAGTGATGACGAGGACGATGAAGGTCGCAGCGACAATGAACGACTGGTCGACGAAGGGATGGCGGGAGCGGAACACGATCAGAGGCGCCGGGCGACTTCGGAGTGAGCAACCAGATGAGGTCTAAGAGTCTGTCTAAAAAAGGAGCGCAGCTGTGTCGCAGACCAGCCGCAGCCAGCCCCGCTAATCGGAAAGCCGATGAAATCTGTTGCCCGCTGCGGCTGGTCGAGGACGACACAGCCGCGCTCCGGAGTTTTCAGACAGGCTCTGAAAGACACTGCGCCGGACTGATCAGCGGCGGACCGCAATGGTCATGACGTTGGGCAGTCTTGTGCAGGAGGTCTGGCACATCGCTGTCGTTCTTTTTGGATTGCTTCTCGCCGTGCTGGCGACCGCGCACGCGGTTCTCAAAAAACGTGATTCGCGCGCCGCCATCGCGTGGGTCGGTTTCATCTGGCTCGTGCCCCTCGTCGGGGCGGTGCTCTACTTCATCTTCGGAGTCAACCGCATCCGCCACAAGGCCGCCCAACTGCGGAGCAACCTGGAACGTTACCGTGCTCAAGTCGCACAAACCGAATGTCTGACCGACGAACTGGCGCGTCATTTGCCCGGGCACGGAGCCCATCTTGCGACGCTCGCGCGGGTCGCAGGACCGCGCTCGTCACCATCGGCGGCATGGGCTGCAACACCGCCCACGGCTTTGGCAAGGACATGGAAAAAGCTGGCGACAAGATTCAGGAAAAGACGGAATGATGCCTCACAACGGCGGTTCAACCATCCGGCCGTACGGATGGACGCAGAGAGAACAGAGAGGTCAACAAAGACTTTCCCGTGTGTTTGCCGAGTTCAATCGCATTCACCGTTCGAGGGCTCCGACTGCGATGGCGTCACAACCAAACTTCGCTAAAGATCGCTCCGTTTCCTCGGTTCCCTCCTGTTCCATCCGCACCATTCCGGCGGAGATGAAATCGAAGCGGCCCAAGAACGGTTGGTGACGATGCGGCATCGGTCCGTCAAGCTCTTCTCCGCCCGTCCAAGAACCATGGAATTACTTGCGCTGGCTTTGTCGGCTGCTTCGATTCACGGTGCGAAGGGCCCCAGCTCGGAAGCATTTCTACAAATGACCAACGCCTCTGGAGAGAGCGACTGAAACCATGACAACCTTTCAAATCATCGCCATCTTGATCACGCTGACGGCGCTATTCAGCTACTTCAATCATCGCTACATCAAGCTGCCCACGACCATCGGCGTGATGCTGATCGCGTTGGTTGTTTCACTGGCGTTGATCGGTCTGGCGGCGTTCGGATTTCCCGGAATCCGTGAGACCGCTACGCGGATTGCCGAGTCCATCGATTTCGATGCGACGCTCATGCAGGGCATGTTGAGCTTTCTGCTGTTCGCAGGTGCGCTGCACATCAACCTGGGCGAACTGAAGGAGAACAAATGGCCGATTGCCGGTCTCGCGATGGGCGGTATCATTCTTTCCATTTTCATTTTTGGCTCGTTGATTTATCTCCTTCTGAACGGTCTGGGCCTGGAGTTGAACTATGCCTATTGTCTGTTGTTCGGGGCATTGATAAGCCCCACCGATCCGATTGCGGTCCTTGCCATTTTGAAGGGTGCCAAAGTCCGCAAGAATCTCGAGGTGACAATCGCCGGGGAATCTCTTTTTAACGATGGCGTGGGCGTGGTTCTTTTCATCGTATTGGGCGAAATCGCGTTGGGCGGCGAAGAGCTTTCCTTCGGTCACGTCGGGGGACTGTTTCTCCAAGAGGCCGTGGGTGGCGCCTTGTTTGGACTGGCCATCGGCTGGATCGTGTTTCGGATGCTCAAGAGTGTGAACAACTACACGTGGAGATTCTGTTGACGCTGGCGCTGGTGACCGGTGGCTATGCGCTGGCAACCGCTCTTCACCTGTCCGGACCGATCGCCATCGTCGTTGCTGGTTTGTTGATCGGCAACCACGGCCGCTCCTTTGCGATATCGGATCACACCCGCCAAAACCTGGACATGTTTTGGGAGTTGATCGACGAAATACTGAACGCGATGTTATTCCTGTTCATCGGGCTGGAGGTGCTGTTGCTGGCGTTCAACGGGAAGCTGTTGCTGGCTGGATTGCTGGCCATACCGGTGTTACTTTTTGCGCGCTGGACCAGCGTGATGGTGCCCGTGGCTTTGATGCGCTTTCGATCCCACTTGGGCCGCGGGGCCGTGGCCATCATGACTTGGGGCGGATTGCGGGGAGGCATTTCTGTGGCACTCGCTCTTTCACTGCCAGCGGGCCGGGAGCGCGAACTGGTGCTGGCCGTGACTTATATCTTGGTGATCTTCTCCATCCTCGTCCAAGGCCCGACGTTGAACCGTGTCATCAAGCGCGTCTCTCCCGGATAACTTATTTCAACCCGGGCGGACCGTCCGTTCCCAGCTTTTATTCGCAGTCCGGTTTGTTCGCGTCGTGAGGCGACGCTCCCTTCCGCAAAATGGTTTCCAGGTGGGCAATTCGCTCGAGCGCAGGCGGGTGGGATGTGAAATACTGACTGGCCCCTTCAGCGTTTGGGTCCAAACCCGCCAGTCGCTCCAACAACGCCATTGCGCCGTCAGTAGCAATGCCCGCCTTGGTCATCAGTTCGAGGCCGAGTGCGTCCGCGTCCAGTTCTTGATCTCGGGAATGTGAGCTCTTCAAAAGCCCGAAGCCGCTCTTGCGCAACCAGGCTCCCAGCATGCCGGCCCGTCCACTGACCGTCGTGGCCACGCGGAGCATCGCGTCACTCAGCACCCGGTCCCACGCATGCCGCCGGATGATGTGCGCCATCTCATGTGCGATCACAAAAGCCAGTTCGTCGGGGCGACGTTCGCAGAATTCAACGAGAGAGTCGTTGAGGAAGACAAACCCGCCCGGCAGAGCCACGGCATTCGGGGAGTTGTCGTGAATGACCTCGCAGCGAAACGCGCGCGGCTTGTCTTCCTCGGGAGCCAGTCGTTGGCAGAGTTCCGCCACCAGGGAAGTGAGCGAGGGATCAGTTATTGGTTGGGTGGCGGCCCGGAGTTCCGCCGCCAGCGCACCGCCGAGATTTGCTTCGGCGCGCAGTGCTTCGTCCTCGCTGCCGGCCACTCCGTCATAGAGCCACCGGGTCTTGCGAATGGCCGGAATGGTCGCCCGACCGATTCTTTTGCCCAGATTGTAGAATAAACCACTCATATCAAACGCTGTCCCAAGTAATTCCAACGCCGGTCCGCGATATCTGTCCATGCCGGTCGAGAATTGATCATCGGCTGAAACCATAGGCCGACCCTCCCCCAACGCAAACTTCAATCTCCGCACGGTCGAACGTCTTCTTCGCGAATATTCCAGTGAAAGCGGAGAACGCGGTGATTCAACTGCACTGCTTCCCCACGCCATCCCCCGGGGTCGCCGGTAGGGTTACACCCCCTAGCAACAGGCGCTCACCGCCGGTAACTTGTGACTCATATTAAAAGCAGATGTTTTACAACCGAAAGAAAACCGTCCCATGAAAAACGTCAATCCGCTCGCCCTCATCATTGCCACGAGCGCCCTTTTTATCACCACAACCCCGCTGGTGGCTTCCGATACGGATGACAGGATCGAGGCATCAGCCCGGAATTCGTATGTGTTCAAAACCTACCTGAAGGACGACTCTATCAAGGCCGAATCCAAGGACGGCGGCGTCACGTTGAACGGCACCGACGTCGAAGGCGTCATCGATGTGATCAATCAAATGACCGTTCCGCAGGCACTGTCACAAACACACATGCGTCCCAGCGCACTGCAGAACGTGATGATTGCGAACAACTAGAATTTCTCCGGCGCACCACGGTCGGCGGAAGCGAAAGCGGATCCGCCCGGCGGTGATCCGCAGAGACCGGAAGCTCTCAACGAGTCGTTGTCGCCCGGAGACAGACCAGCGGCGAAGTTAAAACAGATTTATATGGAGAACTCGCCCGCGAGTTTCCGACGCTTGCATAAGAATGAAGTCGTTAGTCGTGGCGATTACGTCATGAACGATCTCCAAGGAGTCGAACCATGGGAAGGGCCGGGCGGGTTTCGCGCCGACTCCTTCGTGAAACAAATCTATCGACGGGTAGAAGCGGTTCGACCGGTGGCGGGGGAACTGGATAAATAAATCCAGATGCTCTGTTTGCGGGATGAACCTGGCGTTTGCGCTGATTCGGCCCCGTGTTCGTGATGCCATGAAAGGTCAAGGATGTACCGCATATGGTTGCCCCCCGGATGGAAACATTTCGAATCCCGGGAGTGCGGTTGGCTCAAGTGTTCTGCCAGTTTCGGCGGTCAGTGGAGCGTGGAGCGGGCACGGTGAACTTAGCCCATGGACACTTTAAAACAGGTTTGGCTTAGGTTCCTCGATCTGCTCAAACAGATGGCATCGTCGGCTTGTTCGATTGCGGACGCCATCAAGCACTGGAAGCTCCGGGCTATCGCAAACCTGCTCGAAGCCGAGCGGCTAGATCGAATCCGAAACTCGTCAAAGTATCTCGGGAAGTAGTTGAATATTAGCCCGAGAGAGGGGAGTGGTACAGCGACCGACCCTTGGCTCTTCGAGATGCTCCCTCGTCGTTGGCGGATGCTAAACGGACACCCACTAAGCCGGGGAACGCCGTTTACCATCAGTCACTGACAAAACTGGGTGTGTCGTTGGCATTGGGCGCACGAAAACCGATACTCCCCCTTTCGGCGAGCCGTAGTCTATTAGTTGGAGCATACCCGGACAGGCGGGCAATGAAGTATCAAGACCCGGGAAAAACGGAAGGTCAAACGTCTCGTCGACGCGAAGAACGACGCAGACCGGAGTGCTCCGGAAACGCAAAGGTCGGCCACGGTTCACTCGATCGGCGCTTTGTATGAAATGTCCTCGCTCGGCTTGAATCCGATGCGGTGGGCGCGCGCTGTGAGGGTCTCGCCTTTCTGCAGCTTGATCGGCCCGCGGTACGACAGCCAGCGTCCGGTTTTGCCGATCCGGTACGCGATCGATGCGCCCGGGGTCTGCGGATCGAGTGTCACGGTGGTCTGTCCACCGTCGGTCACGACGCCGATCACCGGTTTGACCGTCGGCGGCTGCACGCCGTCGGGCGGCCAGAGTTTCTTGACCAGCTCTGTCTCCGGCAGTTCTCCCAGATCGCCGTAACGCCTGTAAAACGCGTTGTGAATTTCACGCAGCTCGGCCAGTTTCTCGATGTGCTGCGGATCACTGGCGATGTTGCGGATTTCAAACGGGTCGGTCTCGGTGTCGTAGAGTTCCTCCAGCGGTTTGTGCTTCGCCCAGAGCTGCCACTGATCGGGCCCCAATTTCCCTTCCGCCTTGAGTTTCTGGATTTCCTGCATCAACCCCATCTGATCGCGATAGGGGATGAATCCCAGATAGGGCAGTTCCGGACGGTAATTGCGGATGTATTGGTAGCGCGTATCCCGGACGGCGCGGATGCGTTCGACCGCCGGGTCCATCCGGTCGCGAAAGGCGAAGATGTATTTCCGGGGCGTTTTCTTGAGCGCCCCAAGAAACGCCTGGCCCTGCATGTAGTCGGGCACGGGCAGTTCGAGCAACGAGAGCATGGTCGGCGCGAAATCCACGAAGCTGACCAGATCACCGTTCGTGGTCCCAGCCTCCTTCTTGTCTGGGTAACGGACGATCAACGGCACCCGGATTCCGGAGTCGTATACCCAGCGTTTCGCCCGCGGCAACCCGGAACCGTGGTCGCTGAAAAAGAAGATGATCGTCTTGTCAAGCAGCCCGTCCGCCCCGAGTTTCCGCAGCAACCCTCCGACCTGCCGGTCCATTTCCGCGATGTTGTCGTAGCTCCTTGCGATGTCCCGCCGGACCACCGGTGTGTCCGGATAGTAAGGTGGCACCGGCACCGTCGCCGGATCGGCCACCGGATCAGAGGACGCTTCAAACACCTTGCTCTCGTGGGTGATGTTGAAATTAAACACCGAAAAGAACGGCGCGTCAGCGGTCGGCCGGTTGGTCCAGTGAGCCGATTCTCCCGAGTCATCCCAGGCAGAAAGCGGCGCGGTGAATTGATAGTCCTCCTTGGAGTTATTGGAACAATAGTAACCGGCGGCGCGGAGGTATTCGGTGAAGCATCTCACGTCCGGTGGTGGAACGGCTTCGTACGCCGGGATCGCGGGTAATTCGCGGTCAGTCACCTTGTCGAGGGAAGCGGTCCGTTCCATTGTCCGCATGTGCATCGCGCCGATGGACGTCGGATACATTCCGGTGATCAACGCCGCCCGGTTCGGAGCGCACACGCCTGAGACCGAAAATGCACGGGTGAACCGCACCCCGTCGGCGGCGAGTCTGTCCACGTTGGGAGTCGGCACCGTGTCGTCCCCGTAACAACCAAGCTGGGGACTCATGTCCTCAACGGTGATCCAAAGAATGTTCGGTCGCTCCGCAGCAGTCAAAGAGGGAACCACCGCAAGCATCAGCATTCCACAGAGCAAAAATGCTCCGCGATTCAGCCAGTTAAAACGAAAGAAACTCATGCTTGTCATCAGGATGCACCGACTGCACGCAACCGGTAAAGGTTCAATTGGCGGACGCGGTGGTTAATTGAATCAATAGTTGATGCGGGATCGTGATCCCGCTCCCAGCCCGCCGTTTTTCAGCGACCGCCACTCGTCGGTTTTCAACACCTGACAGACCGTGAATCACGACCGAAAACGGAAGCGCTCACACAAGCGCCCGGGGACCATTAACCGACGAGGATTCGAGCGCGTTTCTTCAATCGCTTTCACGGTTTTCGCGGGGAACTTTGCCGTTGACAGTTTAAAGGAGGAAAGGTGTCATTCGCGCCATCGCCGCGGCAGTAATCTGTAGTTTACGTAAGACTTTTGCCTTGGTGGTGCCCAGATCGATCCGACATGAGCAAAAAGTTTAACATCGCCGTCATTGGTCTCGGGTTCGGCGCCGAGTTCATTCCCATCTGGCAGAAGCATCCCCACACGAATTGTTACGCGATCTGTCAGCGGAACAAACAGAAGCTCAACGCCGTTGGTGATTACTTTGGAATCGAAAAACGGTTTGAAAAGTTCGAGGACGTCCTCAAGGACCCGGCCGTCGACGCCGTCCACATCAATTCCCCGATCCCCGACCACGCGTCGATGAGCATCGCCGCGCTCAAGGCGGGCAAGCACGTGGCCTGCACGGTGCCCATGGCCACCAACATCGCCGACTGCAAGAAGATCGTCGATCTGGTGAAGCGGACCGGCCTGAAATACATGATGATGGAAACCGTAGTCTACGCCCGGGAATACCTCTTCATGAAGGAACTTTTGGACCAGGGCGAACTCGGCAAACTGCAGTTCGTCCAGGCAAGTCATCAGCAGGACATGGACGGCTGGCCGAACTACTGGCCCGGACTTCCCCCGATGTGGTATGCCACGCACTGCGTCGGCCCCGTCGCCGGATTGATCGGCAAACCCGCCGAATACGTGAGCTGCTTTGGATCGGGAACCATCCGCAAGGAACTGATCAAGGAATACGGCTCCCCCTTCGCCGTGGAAACGGCGCACATCAAGTTCAAGGACACCGACGTCAACGGCCGCATCATCCGCAGCCTCTTCGACACCGCCCGACAGTATCGCGAAAGCATCGACGTGTATGGCGACAAGAAATCGGTGGAATGGCCGTTGATCGAGAACGAGCCGCTGATCATTCACACCGCCAAGAAACCCGAGCCGAAGATCCCTTCGTTCAAGAAATGTCCGGACTTCGCGAAACGCCTTCCGAAGAGCATCGCGAAATACACGACCAAGGGCGTTTACGACGGCAGCAAGAAGACGCACCTGAGCTTCACGCAGGGCGGCGGACACGGAGGGAGCCATCCGCACCTGGCGCATGAATTTGCGCTGGCGCTGGCGGAGAACCGTGAACCGTTTCCGAATGCGAAACAATCGGCCAACTGGACCTGTGTCGGCCTGTGCGCCCACGACTCCGCCATGAACGGCGGCAAGATTGTGAAGCTCCCGGCTTTCACCCAATAGTATTTCCCCAAACCCAACCAAACTAAATAATTAACTGATCAACTATGAGTAACGCATCTGAAAACGGCATTGCGCCAAATGCGAAACGGCTTTTGTGGGCCGGCTTTCTGGCAATTCTTGCGGCAGGCATCGGCTTTGGTGTCCGCGGCGGCATTCTGGCGAACTGGGCTGCTGACTTCGGTTTCACCGGAGCCCAACTCGGTGCCATCGGCGGCGCGGGTTTCACCGGATTCTGCTTCGGCATCATCATCGGCGGCATTGTCGTGGACAAGATCGGTTACGGCAAACTGGTGTTTGCCGCGTTCCTGTTTCACGTGTTGTCGGCCTTCATTACGTTTGGCGCAACCGTCGGACAAGCGCAAGACACCGCCTACATGTATCTCTACATCGGCACGTTCGTGTTCGCGCTCGCCAACGGCACGCTGGAAGCCGTGGCCAACCCGCTCGTTTCAACGTTGTTTCCCAAGAACCGGACCCACTACCTCAATATCCTCCATGCTTCGTGGCCGGCGGGTCTCGTCATTGGTGGACTCATCGGTTGGACACTTGGAGGTGCCAACGTGAGCTGGAAGTGGCAGCTCGGTCTTTTCCTCATTCCAACCGTTCTCTACGGCTGGGCTTTCATGGGACAATCCTTCCCGAAATCCGAGGCTGCGGCTAAGGGCCTCAAAGTGGGCGACATGATGAAGGAAGTCGGACTGCTCGGAGCGCTGGTGGCCTGCGGAATGATCGGGCTCTTTTTCAAGGACCAGCTGGGAAACGTCCTTCAGTTCTTCACCGGCAGTGAATTCTTCGCCTCAGACGCGTGGATTTACGTGTCCTGGGGAGTCGCACTGGTTCTGTGGTTGATCGTTGGTGGGAAAACCGGTTTTGCCATCGGCTCGTTTCTCCTTTTCATCCTCTTCATGACACACGCTCTGGTCGGAGCCGTTGAGCTGGGAACGGACGGTTGGATTCAAAACATCACCGGTAACATTCTGACGCCAACGCAGGGGAAGATCCTCTTCGTCTTCACCTCGCTCCTGATGTTCACGCTCCGTTTCTGCGCACACTTCATCGAGAAGAATCTCAAAATCTCACCCATCGGATTGCTGCTGATCTGCTCCGTGCTCGGCGCGATCGGTTTGCAGCTCGTCAGCGGCATCGAGACGTTTGTCGGCGCGATGCTGGCCCTGTCGGTTTACGCTCTCGGAAAGACCTTCTTCTGGCCGACGATGCTCGCGGTGGTGGGCGACCGTTTTCCGCGCACCGGTGCCATCGCCATGTCGGTCATGGGTGGCATTGGAATGATGTCAGCCGGACTCCTCGGCGGCCCCGGACTCGGTTACGCCAAGGACCGGTTTTCCACTGAACATCTGGCGGAGAACCACCCCGCCATTTACCAGGAATACAAGGCCGAGAAGCCAAGCAAGTTCCTCTTCCTTGATCCTGTGGTTGCGTTGGACGGCACGAAGCTTTCCGCCGCCCAGACCGCCGAACTAAAAACACCGTCCCAACAAATTGTCGTCGACGCCAGCATTGTGGGAGATCGAAAGACACTGAAAGCTGACGCGTTTATCCCGGTCACCATGGCCGGAGTTTATCTGCTGCTGATGCTCTACTTCAGGAGCATCGGCGGATACAAGCCGGTGACGATCGAGACGGAAAAAATTACCGGCGGAGTGAACGCTCCGATGGAGGCCTGACCTCGATCAATCAACCATTCACAGGGCGGCCTCCGGGCCGCCCTTTTTCTTTGTGCGAAACGAACGGGCATGAAAGCGGGAGCGTTCGGAATCGAGGAGCAGGAAGGCAACGTTCTAACGAACAGACACGCCGACGCGCGACAGAAACTTGGAGTGCGGTGGCAGAGCGCAGCCGCGACACCGCTTTCGCACGCACGCAGCGGAATGAAACAACCGGAGCGTTCCTGCCCGCACGAAAGAGGGTGCGTTTGAAACTGAGGGTCAAGGTGGAGTGAGTTCTCCGAACGAACTTTGAGCGCAAGGGGGCGTGCTCAATTCTCCGGCCTTCTCTCGCCCGTTCCCCAAGCCCTCCGGCGGTTCGCCGCCCTTCTCCATGCGCAACGGAACGGGATTCCGTGGTTCCCCCCAAGACTTCGCAGGCTCGTTCGGAGGCCGAAGGTCGGCTTCCCGTCGCCCCACCTTCAGGGCATCCCGTTGACCCT
>JBDNGP010000192.1:0-28189 GCA_041689265.1 Verrucomicrobiota bacterium | reverse complement strand
GCGCACGGCGCGGGCAAACCGTTCGGGCTCCGGGGCCAGACTTGAGAGGTAGTAACGGCGTTCGACTGTGACGGGACATTCGCCCACCTGCGGGCTTGATTCCACCACGCCCACGCTTTGCAACCCCTCCCATTTCTCCCGCTTGTTCCCCTCTTCACGACCGAACTCAGCTCACCTTTTTAGATGCGTCTGCCCTGCGCTAAAACATCCCTCCGATCAGTGCAGAACGATTCGGCTCAACTAAGCGGTGAACGCAGACAGAAGATCGCCGAGGTTGTTCATTGCTCCTTCGGGCTGCGATCGCGGGTTCAACACCTGCTTCAAATAATCGACGCCGTCGGAGACCTGCTTGATTGAACGGGGAAGCGTCGCTCCGGCCGCGTTCGCGTGTCCGCCGCCTTTCAACAACTCCGCAACTTTCAGTGCGCCGCCGTCCTGACTACGGATGCTCACGAGCACCTGACCGTTCGCCTTGCGGAAGAGCGTCAGCAGCACCGGATATTTCGTGGCGCCTTCGGCGAGCAGCCGGTTGACGATCATGTTATTGTTCCCGACAACGGTTTTTACATAGCCGACAACGGGACTGATTTCCTGCACGTTGGCGCGGCTCCATTCAAAACCGAGCGGATCTTCGATGCGGCGTTTGACCCGCATCACCTCGAGCAACGGATGATCAATCAGATTCTCCAGCTTGCCGGAGATCAACGCGTGCAGGTTCCAGAAGCCGTAAGTCTTCACCAGGTTCGCGTAATCGCCCGACAACTCGAAGTCAGGATCGTCGACGAGAAAGAGATCCGCGAGATTGTTGAGGTGTGCGATCCGCTGAAGCTCGGGCGAATCGAGGCCGTGCTCGCGACACAATTCATAGCAGAGCAGGCCGGCCGATTTAGTGATGTCATGAATCAGCCGTGCGTGGCGCGGTTCCTCATTGGTGACGTGATGATCGATGATGACCCAGTTCGGCCGGTCGAGGCGCGGTTCAAACGTCAGGTCACAAACCCAGGCCGAAGGTTCGCTCGCTTCACGGGTCTTCCAGCCGTTGTAATTCCACGCTTCGAGTCTGGGTGCGGCTCCGAAAAGCTTGGCCGCAAGCCGCTGCAACAACAGGCCGGAAACCAGTCCGTCCAGGTCGCTTTCGTGCGTCAATATCACCGTTGGCTGGGGCAATGAACTCATCGGCTTGACGCTAGGGGCTGCCCCACATCCGGGCCAGCATATTTGTGAATCTTTTTACCGGGATGTAACCGGGCTGAAAAACGGACCGTCTCTCCCCGTTGTCGGGACGTCGGGTCCGGTCCACGAAAACCGCAGGCCGACGGAGGAGCGGCGGGCCGCTCCAGGTGATTGAAGAGATCCATGCCGTCGTTACGTCGAATCTGACGGTCCACACGAAAACGAATAGTCCAAGACGTTATGAAAAAATTGATAATACTGCTGCCGATGGCGGCTCTCATCATCGCGGGTTCAACCGCGGTCGCCCAGGACGGCGCGGCGACGGAATCGCGTCCCAGCCGACAGGAGATCGTGAAAAAATACGACCAGAACGGCGACGGCAAACTGGATGACTCCGAGCGCAACGCGGCTCGTGTAGACTTTGAAAAAAGCCGGGGACGAGCGCCAAGCGCTGAAGGGAGTTCGGCGGATCAGCAGACACGTGACGGCGGCGCCAGCCGCGCGGACATGGTGAAGAAGTACGACAAGGACGGCGACGGCAAACTGGATGAAGCGGAGCGCAACACGATGCGGGAGGATATCACGAAGAATCGCGGCAACGCCCCCGGCGGGCGCGGACCGACTCGCGAGGCGATGATGAAGGAATTCGACACGGATGGTGATGGCAAATTGAGCGACACTGAACGGCAGGTGGCGATGACAGAAATGCGCAAACGCTATCAAGAGCAGGGTGTTCCAGGACGTGCCGGCGGTCCGAATGGCCGGCCTCAATTTAATCGCGAAGAATTGTTGAAAAAACACGACAAGAATGGCGACGGCAAACTGGACGACCAGGAACGCACTGCCGCGCGTGAGGATGTCGAAAAGAACACGGAGAGGCGCCGCCCGCGACCGGAACCGAAGTCCGCCGCAACGGCCCCCGAGCCGGAGGCGAAGAAAAACTGATTTGGTAGCTGTCGGTAGGTTGGTTGGGTTAACGGAGCCGGAGTCGAAATGACTCCGGTTTGTTTTTGTGAGTGTGATCCAAAAGACGGAGCTGAAATGGCGGAGGGCTTGACGCAGGAAACAGCGGCGAGGATAGGCTCCTGCTGAGCAAAATTCCATATCCTGGAGGGATGACTCCACACGAGCGGTGCTCCATGTCATGTCGCCCGACTTCATTAACGACTCGCGAGTTGTCAAACATCAGGACCCGTGTCAGGCCCCACGTGGATTCAGTCGACGGTATTCGATACTTGGTCGACCAGTCGCTCCGTTCTACTGCGACACGACGCGGTAGAATCTTCGAGGATGATTCACCCAGTCTGGATCGCTGAAGTCAGCGGTGCCGCCGACCAGGGTGATTGTTTCCAACACGGACCACATCGGATCGTTGAGATCGGTTTTCGCCTCCACACGACGGTTTGATCGGCGGTGCCGCTGATCGTGAAACCAAACTGATTCTCCGAGATCGCAAATGAGCTGATAATGGTTGGTTGCAGAACCCAGATGGCGGTCGGGCGTCCGGCGTAGTTCGCATTGAAACCGGTGTTCCCGGCGAGGTAGTAAACGGTCGTGGGGCCGGGGCTGTCGAACACCCCAAACCCGGCGGCGGGCGCGTCCCCTTGGAAATAGGTGCCGTCCAATGCGGTACATCCGGAGAAGGCCAGGTCCCCGATGCTGGTGACGTTGTCCGGTATGACAATGCGCTCCAGTCCCGAGCAGTTTGAGAACGCAAACTGACCAATACTGCTGAGGCCTTTAGAAAGGGCACACTCATCAAGTTGTTGCATCCGGAGAAAGCACCGGTCCCGATGCTTGTGAGGGCCCCGCCGATTGTCGCGCTGGCGAGTGCCGTGCATTCGGCGAACGCAGAGGTGCCTAGGCTGGTGACGCTGTCGGGAAGGTCGACCCCGCCGAGGCTGCCGCACGACTGGAAGGCGCTGTCGCCAATGCTGGTGAGACCTTTGGGAAACGACACGTTTGCGAGGCCGCCGCAGGCGTTGAACGCGCGGACCCCGATGCTTTCCAATCCGGGCCGAACGCGACGTTCGTCAGTGCGGAGCAGCTCTGGAACGCGCGATCTCCGATGCTACTGACGCCGGGGATGCTGACATTTGGCAGGCTCACACAGAGACGAAATGCGTTGTCGCTGATGTGTGTGGTGGAAACGGGGATCACGACGTTCGTGAGCCCGGCACATTCTTCGAAGGCGCTCTCCTCGATGATGGAAACATTGCCGCCGATGCTGGCGCTGCCCAAGCTTGTGCACTTGGCAAAAACTGACAAACCCATGCTGGTGACACTGTCCGGAATCGCGATGCTCGTCAGATCACTGCAGAAATAGAACGAGCTTTCCCCAATGCTCACAACGTTAATGCCCATCACAATTTCTGTCACATTTCTACAGAACAAGAAGGCCCCATCCCCGATGTTGATGACACTATCCGGGGTCGTGACGCTGGTCAGCTGTCCGCAGTGGCTCAACGCGTAATCTTCGATCACGCTGACACCGTCCGGGACAAGGTAAATTCCAACTTTGCCGACCGGGCATTGGATGAGCGTGGTTGCGTCGGAATTGAACAATACTCCGTCCGAACTGCTGTAGGTGATGTTGGCCGCATCCACCGTGATGTTTGTCAGTTTGTCGCATTGCGAAAATGCCCGGTATCCGATGCCGCCGATGTTCTCGGGAATCGTTAGGTTTGTCAGGCTGCTGCAGCTGGTGAATGCATAGCTCCCGATGCTCGTGAGGCTGGCGGGGAACGTGACAGCGGTCAGGCTGGTCTTGGAGGAGAATGCAGAGTTTCCGATGGCAACGACCGGGAAGGGGTTGATCGTGTCGGGAATAACGAGGTCGCCGCCCGGGCCTGTGTAGCCGGTAATGGTGATTTCGTCGTTCAGCGTCGTGTAACTGAACTGTGCATGTACGGCGACGGGCAGGGCCAGAAGCGCTGACAACGTTAGCAGTCTCGCTAGTTCTGAACAAATGGAACGCCGCGCGATCATTGATGAAATGGTCTGTGACCCAGTGTGTTTCCGCATGGGCGCACCATGTTCAGCGCTGCTACGATTGATAACCATTTTGGCAGGCTGAAAACCGCAGAGGAGGGCGGGGTCTCATCAAGTCATTCCATTGAACAGAGCAGAATCAAACGCTTATCGTAGGTAACTGCCACGACGAACGAGCGGCATTTTAGAAAGTGGTGGCACAAGCGTAGGGGCACACTGCTTTTGCATGCGCGAGGAGGGGTTTGTAATATTGCGCGCATTAGCCGCTCAGAAGCGCTGTTGCAGCTGCGCTCTGCCGGCGCAGTCCAAGACAGGCTTCGCCAATTCGGTGGCTCGTCCGCTCAAAAGCACCGTTATACGATCCGCGTTACGCCGGTTCCTTTTTCGATCCCGCCGATGATCCACGCTTTGTGCTTTTCCGCCTTGATCAGCTCGAGCGCGGCGTCGGCCTTTTCAGCTGCGACGACGGCAACCATGCCGATGCCCATGTTGAAGACCTGGTGCATTTCCATTTCGTCGACCTTGCCACCGCGTTGAATCATGTCGAACACGGGCAGAACATCCCACGTTCCTTTGCGGATCACGCAATCGAGTTTTGCCGGGAGCACGCGCGGAATGTTGTCGATGAACCCGCCGCCAGTGATGTGAGCCAGACCTTTCAAGCCGGGTTTGGCGCCGGGACGGTTCAATTTCTTCACCAGACTTTGAACGGCGGAATGGTAGCTGACGTGAACCTTCAGAAACTCTTCTCCCAACGTGCAGCCGAGTTCGGCCACCTTGCGTTTGAGTTTCAGTTTGAGCTGTTCCTGCAAAACTTTTCGCGCGAGTGAATAACCGTTCGTGTGCAGCCCGCTGGACGCAATACCGATCACCGCGTCTCCGCGCCTGATCGTTTTCTGGCCGTCGAGCATCCGCGACTTGTCGACCACGCCGACGATCGTTCCGCTGACGTCGTACTCACCTTTTTGATAGAAGCCCGGCATCTGCGCCGTCTCGCCGCCGATCAACGCGCAACCGTTGTTCGCACAGCCGATGGCAAATCCTTTGACGATGTTTTCGAACACGTGCGGCTGGAGTTTTCCCGTGCCGAGGTAATCGAGAAAGAAGAGCGGCTCCGCACCGAGCACGGCGATGTCGTCGACACAATGATTCACGAGGTCCTGGCCGATCGTGTGGTGCTGGTCCATCTCAAACGCGATCTTGAGCTTCGTCCCCACGCCATCGACGCTGGACACCATGACCGGCTGTTTGTACTTGCGAACGTTGAGCGCGAAGAGGCCGCCGAAGCCGCCGACCTTGCCCATGACTTCGGGCCGGTGGGTGCTGGCCAGCAGGTCTGGAAGCGTTCGTTTGACTGAGTTGCCGAGTTCGAGATCGACGCCCGCGCGGGCATATGCAGATTTTTTCATGACCAAAAAGCGGGGCGCAGAATGGCGAAGGAAAGGGGGCGTGTCCAGAATGTTGGTTTAAATTGGAGGCCCCGGTTGTTTCCGTCGGTCTCGTGCGGGCGAAAGCGGTGCTGAAGCCACCGCAATCCAGACGTTGTCGCGCTTTGGTTGGCACTGGTCAAACGTCGCGGAGCGTCTGGACTGCGGCGCGTTCACCGCCGCTTTTTCAGAAACGCACCAGGGTGTTACCCGTCGTTGACCGGGTTTCATGATTTTGCCACGCTCCCGTTTCTTCGTATGGAAATCAAAAAAGTTGTCATCACCTGCGCCGGGCCCGATCAACGCTCGCTGCCGCTCCAGAGTCTGGTCGACCAGCAGGGCGAATCCACCACCGCGCTGGCGATCATCATCGCGGAAGCGCGGTCGGCTGGGATCGATGAAATTGGCGTGGTGGTCCACCCCGGCGACGAAGCGGCCTATGCCGAGGCGGCGGGAGAACACGGCAGCCGGCTGACCTTCATCCGACAGGAAGAGCCGCGCGGGTACGGCCACGCCGTGTACTGTGCGAATGAATTTGTGCGGGGTGAACCCTTCCTGCTGATGGTCGGCGATCATCTCTACGTCAGCCGCAGTGACCGACCTTGCGCGGCTCAATTGATCGAATGCGCCCGGCGCGAGGACTGCAGCGTGTCGGCCGTACAGGCCACGCGCGAAAAGAAACTGCCATACTACGGCACCGTCGGCGGACGGCTCGTGCTTGGCAAAAAAGGCCTCTACGAGGTGGATCTGGTGATGGAAAAACCGACGCCCACACAGGCCGAACAACAGCTGATTGTGCCGGGTCTGCGCGCCGGGCAGTACCTCTGCTACTTCGGAATGCACGTGCTGACCCCGCTCGTGATGGAATCGCTCGGGAAGGCGATTGACAAGGCGACCGGGAAAACGGCGTCGCTGTCCGGCGTGTTGAACGAGCTTTCACGCAGGGAGCGTTATCTTGCCTTCGAACTCGCCGGTCTCCGTTACGATATCGGGGTCAAATACGGATTGCTCACCGCCCAGCTGGCGTTGTCGCTGTCCGGCAGCGACCGCGACGAAGTCCTCACCGGGCTCGTGGATTTGCTGGCTCACGAATAGTTCGTACAACCTGATGAAATTAATCGAGATCATCACGTCGGCGGAGCCCGCGATTCGCAACCGGTCACTCGACAGCATCTGCACCGGACTGACAGCGGCGGAGCTGCTTGAGGAATGCGCGTTGCTGGAAGCGTTTCGTCACGGATCGGAGAGCCTGTACGAGCGCGTGCGGGCATTGTTTTTCCTCCACGCGATCTGCCGGTTTCATCTGCCTGACAGGCTGCCGAACGGCCCGGCGGGCGGGATGATTCCTTACGACGGTTACGAGCATTTTCTGCAACGGCGGTTTGAAGAGGCGGTCGAGTCGTTTCTCGTCGCCCAGCAGAAATCCGGACCGTGCGACGCGTTGCTCAGCGCGCTGGCTGAGACCTATCGCCAGCTTGCCTTCCAAACTCTGGCCAACCAGGTCCGGCGCAGCGTGCGTTCGGTGAAAGGCAACCAGTGGATGTTCCGCGTCGGCCACCCGCTCGATCATCCGTTGCGACTTCGCCCGCAGCTTTTGCGGAAAACGAAGGACGGTCTGTTCCCGATTCTGCATGAGCAAACTCCGGTGCGGATGGACCTCACGCACAGCGCGTGGAGCGACATCTTTTTTCTGGGAATGGACTATCCCGAGGGCGCGCGCGTTTTGAACGTGTCGATCGATCTCGGAGTGAAAGGCCGCGATGCAAAACCGCGTCCGCCGGTCGAAGCCTTTCTGCGGGTGATCGATGAACCTCTCCTTCGTGTGACCAGCGTGGACTTGGGGGCGACCGCGGACATCACCGAGCTTGGTGAAGTGTTCGATTTTGCGCGCGACCATCTCGGCTTGCTCAAAGCGGCCGTGATCGCCGCTGGAATCGTCCCTCCCGGGCTGGAGGGTTCAGGGCAGAAACTCGGAGATGTTCTCGGCCTGCTGGTTCATCCGGGGCACGGATTGGAAATTGTCAGCAATGTCCGGGAAATTCCCAAGGGTTCCCGGCTCGCAGTCTCGACCAATCTGCTCGGCTGCCTGATTTCGGTATGCATGCGCGCAACCGGCCAGGCACAGAATTTAGTTGGGCAACTCGACGAGAGCGAACGGCGCGTGGTTGCCGCCCGCGCGGTCCTCGGTGAATGGCTCGGTGGTTCCGGCGGCGGGTGGCAGGACAGCGGCGGTGTCTGGCCCGGAATCAAGCTCATCGAAGGCGTCCGCGCCGGTGAAGGCGACCCGGAACACGGAATCAGCCACGGCCGGTTGCTTCCCAGGCATCACGTGTTTACCAACGATGAAATCTCCGGTGAATCCCGGCTCAAGTTGCAGAACAGCCTAGTGCTGGTTCACGGCGGAATGGCGCAGAACGTCGGTCCGGTTTTGGAAATGGTCACCGAGAAATATTTGCTTCGTTCGGACTGCGAATGGCGGGGCCGCCAGGAAGCGCTGGGTTTGATGGATGAAGTGATCGACGCGTTGAAGTCCGGCGACATCAAACGGCTGGGGGCGCTGACGACGAAGAATTTCTTCGGGCCGATTCAAACGATCATTCCGTGGGCTACGAATCTGTTCACGGAATCGCTGATTGAAAAAGTGCGCACCGAGTTTGGCGAGGATTTCTGGGGATTCGTGATGCTGGGCGGGATGAGCGGCGGCGGGATGGGATTCATGTTTTCACCCGACCGAAAAGCGGAGGCGCAGGCGCGTTTGCAGGTGCTGTTGAGCGAGACCAAGAAGGAACTCGAAAAATCCCTGCCGTTCGCCATGGAGCCGGTAGTCTATGATTTCGCGATCAACGAGAACGGAACGTTTGCCGAACTCATGGAGGACGCGAACTCCATTTTGCCCAGCAACTACTACCTGCTGACCGTTCCGAGCCTGTTGCGGATGGACCGTCGTTCGCTGCCCGCGTTGCGACGGCGCGAGCTGGACCGGTTTGCCTCCGCCTGCCGCAACAATCCCGAGCTGAACGAGACCGTGCCGAGGCTGTTCGACGCGCTGCTTCCGCAGTCGCCGGAGAATTTGTCAGGTGCGGACGGACTCGGTTCGTTGCTCGACGCGAACGGATTCGACCGGGCTCAGCACGAACAAATCAGGACCGATCTGAAGAACGGCACGATCGGCCTGTCGCAAAACCGACTGTCGAAATCTGCTTTGATCGAGGACGTTCGCGAGGGGGATGTCGTGGATGCCGCCGGCTGGTCTCCGGAACGTGAGCCGTTCCTGCGGTACTCGAACACTGGAAACGAATTGCTGAAAGCGGGAAGCGTCGCCGTGGTCACTCTGGCGGCCGGGGCGGGGAGCCGGTGGACCCAGGGAGCCGGTGTGTCAAAGGCGCTCCATCCGTTCTGCAAATTGAGCGGCGAACACCGGACGTTCATCGAAACGCACCTCGCCAAGAGTCGGCGCCGGGCGAACGCGTCCGGCGCGACCATTCCGCACATTTTGACGACGAGTCATCTGACGCATTCCGCCCTTCAAGCGCAACTGGAACGCGCCGATAACTACGGTTACGATGCGGTGAAACTTTCGCCGGGCCGGGCAATCGGGCTGCGGATGATTCCGATGGTCCGCGACCTCCGCTATCAATGGGAAGAAATGCCGCAGCAGATGCTCGACGAACAGCGGCAGAAAGTTCGCGAAAGCCTGCACGAAGCGTTGATCGGGTGGGCGCAAAGTTCCGGTGAAGGTCGTGACTACACCGAAAATGTCACTTCGCAATGTCTGCACCCGGTCGGACACTGGTACGAGATTCCAAACCTGCTCAGGAACGGCACGCTGCGGTCGCTGCTCCAGGAATCGCCGAACTTGAAATACCTGCTGCTGCACAACATCGACACGCTGGGTGCCGACGTTGATCCGGCGTTGCTCGGCTGGTTCGCGGAATCCGAATCCACACTCGCGTATGAAGTGATCGCGCGGCGGTTGGAGGATCGCGGCGGCGGGCTGGCGCGCGTGAACGGTTCTCCGCGTCTGGTGGAAGGGCTCGCGATGCCGTGCGAAGAGGACGAGTTCGAACTGCGTTACTACAATTCCATGACGACGTGGATCAACATCGACAAATTGCTGGCCGCGTTTGGTCTCACCCGGGATGAGCTGGCCTCGGAAGAAAAGATCAACGAAGCCGTCCGCAAGTTCGCGACGAAGATGCCGACGTATATCACATTGAAGGACGTGAAGAAACGCTGGGGCCACGGGCAGGAAGACGTGTTCCCGGTCGCGCAATTTGAAAAACTTTGGGGCGACATGAGCGCCGTGCCGGAGGTGGACTGCCGGTTTGTGGCGGTGCCGCGAATGCGCGGGCAGCAGCTCAAAGATCCAGCGCAATTGGACGGATGGTTGCGTGACGGTTCGGCGGCATACGTCGAGAGTCTCTGCGATTGGGGATAACCGGCGGACGACGGCATTGAACCTGCGCTTGGTCGCCCGGTGTCCGGCGGGGCAACGCAGCGATGCGCTTTCTCCGCCGGGCTGCGTTGAACCTGTCAATTTCTGTCTTTGTAAACTGAACCAGTATCTGGACATATGTTGCATCAAACGATGACGACTCATTATCTCGCCTGTGATCTCGGCGCCGAAAGCGGACGGCTTATGCTCGGACGGCTCGAAAAGGGACGGCTCTCCGTGCAGGAGTTTCACCGGTTTCTGAACGCACCGGTTCAGGAAGGGAACGAACATTCCTGGGATGTCGAAATGTTGTGGCAGGAGATTCTGACCGGCCTGCGCAAGGCGGCGGAAGCGGACTATCCTATTTCGAGCATCAGCTGTGATTCGTGGGGCCTAGATTACATCCTCTTTGACAAGAAGGGCGGGATTGTTTCGCCCACGTACAGTTATCGTGATCCGCGCACCGAGAAGAGCGTCGATCAGGTGCTCAAGAAAATTTCATGGGAAACGATATTTGACGAGACCGGCATCCAGTTCATGCCGATGAACACGATCTTCCAACTTGGTGCGGAAACGGACAAGCGCCTGAAGAAAGCCCACCAGTTTTTGACCGTCGGCGACGGGTTCAATTTCCTGCTATCCGGCGTGGCCAAAGTGGACCAGTCCAGCGCCAGCACCACCCAGCTTTACAATCCGCGAACCGAGGCCTGGTCCGAGCCGGTGCTCCAGGCGCTTAAACTGCCTGCAAGTATCTTTCCTTCGGTCGTTCCGTGCGGGACACGGCTCGGGCCGTTGCGGGCTGAAGTTGTGAAAGCCACGGATCTGGCCCACGACGATATCGACCAGATCGAGGTCGTCGCCTCCTGTTCCCACGACACCGCCGCCGCCGTCGCAGCCGTGCCGGCCACCGGTCGGGACTGGGCCTACCTGAGCTCGGGCACCTGGTCGCTGCTGGGCATGGAATCGCCGGTGCCGATGATGACCAGCGTCTGTCGCGATCTGAATTTCACCAACGAGGTCGGCTACGGCGGGTCGTTCCGGGTATTGAAAAATATCATCGGCCTGTGGATCGTTCAGGAATGTCGGCGGGAATGGGTGCGTCAGGAACAGGATTACGACTACGGAATGCTGAGCCATCTCGCGGCGTCGGCGGATCCCTTCGTCTCGCTCATCAACCCGGAAGATCCAAGATTTCTTTCGCCCGGCGACATGCCGGACAAGATCAAGACGTACTGCAAGGAGACAGGCCAGCGGACGCCCAAGAAGCCCGGCGAGTTCATCCGCTGCGTGTTGGAAAGCCTCGCGTTGCTTTACCGCCGCAATCTGCACCAACTCGAACACCTCTCCGGCCGCAAGTTTGAACGACTTCACATCGTCGGAGGCGGTTCGCAGAACTCGGTCCTGAATCATTTCACGGCGAACGCGGTACAGATTCCGGTGGTCGTCGGACCGACGGAAGCCACGGCGGTGGGCAACATTCTCGTGCAGGCGATCACGATGGGTCACGTCTCCTCGATCGAAGAGGCGCGCAAGATTGTTCATGATTCGTTCCCGATCGAGACGATTCAACCGCGCGAGGCCCGGGCCTGGGAAGACGGCGCGGTACGGTTTGAAGAACTTTTCCAGCCGGCGGAATAGCGCGTCCGGAAAAAGACTGGTCATCCGTTTGGCTGACGCGGCAAGCTCCGGGTGCCGTTCCGATCAGCCATGCTTGCCGACATCCTGTATCTCAGCGCCGGACTTCTCCTGATCATCAAGGGCGGAGATCTCTTTGTCGGGGCGAGCGTGCGGATTGCCGAGTATCTACAGATGCCCAGAATCGTGATCGGCTCCACGCTGGTCAGTCTGGCCACCACCACTCCCGAGCTGGTCGTTTCCATCGTTGCCGGACTGGAAGGCAAATCCGGTCTGGCCGTGGGCAACGCCGTCGGTTCCTGCATTTGCAACATGGGGTTGATTCTCGGCTTCACTGCTGTTCTCAAAAACATCGATGTCCAGTCCCGAACACTCAGAGTGCCACTCGTATTCATGGTTTTGTGCGGTGTGCTCGTCTTTCTGATGACATTGAATCTCGGCATCTCGCGCTGGTAGGGAATGTTTCTTCTGGCATTGGGAATGGGATATTTTGTCTATGATTTCAAAAAACATTTGAAGCCGACCACCCCGATGCAGATGCGTGAGGCGCTGGCCATTGGGCATGAGGAGACCGAACCAATCCGGTGGGTGCACACGCCAAAAGGAACGGCCGCCGTGTTTGCGCTGGGCGCGGCGCTCGTCATCGTCGGCAGCAAGCTGCTGGTGGATGGTGCGGTGGGGGTGGCGACGGCAATGGGAATTCCTTCCATCGTGATCGGCCTGACGGTGGTCGCCGTAGGGACGTCACTTCCCGAATTGGTGACGGCCATCACCAGCGCGCGGAAGCAGGTAGCAGATCTAAGTATCGGCAACATTCTCGGGGCAAACATCGCGAACCTGACGTTGATCATCGGGACCGCCGCGAGCCTGAACGAGCTGACCATGGACCGCTTGACCCAGATGTTTAATTTCCCCGCGCTGCTCGTTGGGATGGCTCTGATGTTTTGGGTCGTTCACAGCGATCAGCGGGTGACTCGACGGGAGGGCTTCTTCATGCTGGGTTATTACGCCGTGTATCTCACGATCATCGTGGGATTGACCTTTGCCCGTCGATGATGCGGCTCTGTTGATTCCTGAACAATCCGTTGACAAAACCGGTTGAAACGCTAGTTTCGCGGCCCTGCATTTAGCAAATAGACGAGAAAAATATGCCGAATACGAAGTCAGCCGTAACCCGCGTGCGCAGTGATGCCAAGAAAACGGAACGCAATAAAAGTGTGAAGTCACGTGTGAAGACCCTTGAAAAGCGCTATCAAACCGCGCTCACCGGGGGAAATAAGGAAACCGCGACCACCGCGTTTCGGACCTATTCCTCCGCAGTCGACAAAGCCGTCAAGACCGGCACGATCCATAAGTCGACCGCCAACCGCAAGAAGTCCCGCTCGGCTGTCAAACTGGCCGCGCTCAGTTGATTGGCCCCGTCAATTTATCGACCGGACACGCTTCCCGCGTTGTCCGGTTTTTCTGTTTGAGGCAAGACCGGTGCGGAGGGCAACCGTGTACGGCTCCTCCCTTGAACAGATCGAGACAAGGCCACGGACGACAGTTATCCGCGACGGATCTCCGAACCCTTGAAGCGGATGGTGATGCGGAAAACCTTCTTCTCCCGGCAGGAAATCACCCCCGTCTTCAGATCGACCTTCTCCGGAATCTCAATCCGATGCAGGTCGACGACGGCGTGGTAGCCGCGCTCGGAGAAGACGTCGATGAGCATGGCGAGCGCGAGGGGGTTGTGGAACAGGAGGGCTTCTGAATTGACCATCGCCACGCCGGAGATCGCGTGAGGCAGGATGATCGGCATGATGTGCTTGTCGACGAACGCCACGACATTTTGAAACAATTCCGTGTTGTCGAATTCGTAATTGTCCAGCCGGCGCACGAGTTCCTGTCGCGCATGAATGACGATGTCACGGGCCAGCGGCAGGTGACGAAGCCTGTCAAAAGTTCGCGGATCCAGCTCCAGTGAACTCTGGTATTCGAGTTCCTTGGTGATATTCTCCTCAACCTCGGCGATCGGGCCGTTGGCGTTGACGAAGTGATAGAAGAATGTCTTCTTGAGCGACTGTAGCGCATCCCAGGTTTGCTCCTTGAAAACTTTGTAGCGTCGCCGGGCTGCCCGCACATCCAGATCGGTTGAACGAAGCTCCTTCAGTTCACCGATGCCGGTGGCGATCACTTCCTCATTGTGCTGTTGGATTTCCTTCCCTCGCTTCAGCTGCCGTTCGATGCTGACCTTCTCCTCAACGAAGAGGACCATGATGTGAATCGTCGTTTGCCGGAAATGTGCGTGCAGTGGCGTGTCATAATATTCCTGCCGCAACGACTGCATTTTTTGAACGAGCAGTTTCAGGCACTCGACCTGCACCTTGGTCCGGGGGAAGCCATCCAGCACCGCCCCGTCGCGGTATTCCGTCTTGAGCAGTTCGCGATAAACCAGCCCCACGACCTCCTTGTCGCCCACGAGGTTGCCGCTTTCTTTAATTCGTTGGGCCTCTGGACTGTCCAACAGGTCGCTCACGACAATCGGATCACAGGTCAGCCCGCGCGCGCGCAGGATGAATTTCGTGTTGGTGCCCTTGCCCGATCCGGGCGCGCCTCCAAGCAGAATGACTTCCTTGGCAAAGCGCAGGTTCTCGTGTCCGAATTCGTCCTCCATTCCCCCCCAGACCGCGTTGAAGATTAGTTGTGCGTCCTTGATCTCAAGGTCGGGTCCATGCGGGATTTCGCCGGGCGGCGTGGAAGTCCTGATGCCAGTGGTTGCCGTGTCGTTTGCCATGCGCGTAGGTGCGGGGAGTCAACCGGACTTCCACCGGACAGGCAATGGGATTCTCAGCGGGTGGTTCAAAACCGGGCCTGTGGAACCTCGCTGCGGACGACGGGCTCGACCTCGAAGAAGTCTTCCCTCGGAAAACTGAACAGGCCCGCGACGATGTTGCTGGGGAAGCTCTCCGTCTTGTTACGGTAGTCACGGACGTTGCCGTTGTAAAACCGGCGCGCCGCCTGGATGCGGTCCTCCGTGTTGATGAGTTCGGTCTGGAGCTCGAGGAAATGCCGGTCCGCCTTCAACTCCGGATAGCTCTCCGACAGCGCGAACAATTTGCCCAATCCTGAAACAAGCTGCTTCTCGTCATCCGCCTGACTTGCGACAGGACCGTGGTTCGCGGAGCAACGGTTCCGCGCTTCGATGACGCTTACAAAAACCGCCTGTTCGTGCACGGCGTAGCCTTTGACAGTCGCCACCAAATTGGGGATGAGCTCGTAGCGGCGTTTCAGTTCGGTGTCGATGTTCGCCCAGGCGTCGCGGATGTGGTTCTTGATGGCGATGAGCCCGTTGTACTGGACGATCACGTAGATGACGGGGATCAACAGAATGATCGCGATGGGGATGAGGATTTCCATGTCAGGCGGGGGTTAAAACATAGTTGGGCAGCAACGAACGCACTTCAAGCAACCGGTCGAGATTGGGCCGGATCTCTTCAGGCTTCAAGCGGCGATTGAAGATCATGGCGATGGTGTAGAGATTGTATTCGAGCGTGAGATCGGGGTTTACCATCAGATACTCCATCATGCGGGGATAACAGACGTCATACGCGAATTTCTTGTCCTTCGAATGCACCCGGAACATCCGGGAAAACTCCAGCGACTCAAAGCTGATGTCGTCGACGCCGAACGCCTCCGCGAACGAGCCTCCGGGTCCCTCGCGCGCAATGGTCAGACGGGGGAACTCGGCGAGTTGATCTCCGGCGGCCACGTGCATGATGAGAATGGAACTATCGTCGGACGTGCGTTCGTCACCGGTAGCAGATTTGATTTCATAGTGGTAGTCGAAGACGCAGACCTGGTGCCCGGAGTAATCGCCCGTGAGACTGTTCCGCGCAAACCGGTTCTCTCCCAAGTCCAGCTGACGCACAAAGAAATAGCGGCGCGGCAGTTCGGTGTCCTTGATCGGCTGGCAAGTTAGGCCGAGCTGGCCGGCGAGTTGAAAAAACGAGTTGGCACGCTTTTGTTCCGCCTTCGAACGTTGCCGGATATCCAGAGCATAAAACACTACCAGCCCCATCGCGATAACCACCATCAGGCCCGGCATGAAGTATTTTGCGACGTCGTTCTCCATCATGATTGGCAGGGATCAACTGCGGTTCATCACGTAGTCGGGAATCAATTGCCGGACGAGCACCAGCCTCATCAGGTTCGGATGGATCCGTTCCGGTTTGAGCGTCCGGTCGAACAGGAACGCCAGGCTCAATCCGTCGATCTCGATGTTCAAATCATCGTTCTCCAGCAGGAACTGCATCATGCGCGTGTGGCAGATGTCGTAGGCGAATTTCTTGTCCTTGGAACGCACGCAGAATTTCTTGGAGAATTCGTGGGACTCGAAGTCGATGTCGTCGTAGCCGAACGCCTGCGCGATCTTCGACAAAAAGCCTTCGCGCGTGATGGTGATTTCCGGAAAGAGGACGGGGAGGTTCAGGATGAACGCCGAGAAATGGTGATGCTGGGTCTGCCGCTGGCCCTTGGAATTGGTGGAGTGCGTCTCGTAATGATAGTCGAACGCCAGAACCTTGTGCCCCTCGTACTCCCCTGAAATGACGTTGTGCGCGTAGCGGTTGGAACCCTGCGCGAGCTTGTTCAGAAAACTGTATTGACCGGCCAGTGAGCGGTCTTTGGCGGCGGAATAGGAAAGTCCGAGTTCGGTTGCGAGAAGGAACAGCGCCTCACGCCGTTTCCTCGCCGCGATCGCTCCCCAGATGAGACCGGCGACAACCAGTCCGGCAAAGAGAACGAAGATAATGACTGGAAATGCTTCGCTGCCCATGCCGGGATGAAATCACGTGAGCAAGCCGGCGGGCGAGTAGAATTCCTGATTGAGTTTGTAGCTCCGGACGAGACAGTCGAAGAACTCGGCGGACGTTCAGTCAAACGCGTAACGACGTTTCCTCGAAGCCTCGTCAAAATGCGATTGTGCGATTTGGTAGACCGGGCGCAAATCACCTTTCGCCGAAACGAGCACCAGCTCGTTGTTGCTCAGCACCAGCGTCAGCACTTCGAGATCACCGGGGTCGTCCAGATTGTCTGGCGCGTAGACCAGCACCATTTCATCGCGCTCGACAACCGCGCCGCTGCGCGACCATTTGTTTTTGCTCAATGCGGCATCGACGCGGCTCATGATCCGAACCTTGTTTGCCTGCGAGACAGGTTGGGGGAGTTGATACACCCCAACCTGTCCACCGCGAATCGATTCCATGGCTAGGCGCGCCTCGTCATCGATGTCGTCCACAAACGAAAGACCAAACCGCGCGAGCGAAACGATGACCGATGGCGCACGAACGGAGATCCGCATGTTGGGCTTCTGCGGAAGCTCGTTCAAAACGATGTCCTGAACGTCGCGAAAACTGCTGGTCGGTCGGATACTCAAGTAAACCATCGCACCAACTGAAACCACCAACGCCAGCCCGAGCATCATGAGGACCAACAGCAGTTTGAGAATGCTGCCCTGATGCGTTGGCTGGAGTTTGATTTTCATGGATTGGCCGGGTTGATCAAATACGCTGTTATTCGCGGGCGCCCAGTTCGTGGCTGAGTTTCTTCAACGGGTCGATGTTCAGACGTTCGCCCACCTCGGCGATCTGCTCGGGCCGGATGTCTCCGACGATGTTAACGAAGACCGCTTCCTTTCCGCCGTCAATGACTGTGACAGCAATGCCTTCGACGGCTTCTTCTCCCTTCAATTTGATGAAGACGCCGACGTCTTCCTTCTTGTCCTGGACGGTGAGGATGCGTTCCCAGCCCTCCGCAGTGAGTTGTTTGCGAACCGATGCGACGCGGGCTTTGATCTCTTCGGAATTGTCGTCGTTCAGTTCAATCACGTTGACGCGAACGGATTTCAAGCCCCGTAGAATTTTGGCGATTTCGGGTTCCGAATCCTCCGTTAATCGCGCGACCAGGTTGATCAGGTTTCCCTGGATGTTGATTTCCACAAACTGGCCGTCCTTCGGCGCGGTGAACTCACCGAAATCAAGGTGTCCGGTGGAGGTTGATTTGGGTTCGGCGAGCAGTGGCGAAGCGCTGAACGCGGTGGTGATGAGGGCGGTACATAGCAATCCTGTCGTCATTTTCATAATGTTTTTCCTGGTTAGGTTTTCGGGAACAGACTCGGATCAAATGCGAACTGAACTGAATACCCGGTCGGGCCGGGAAAAATTGCACGAAACAGAAAATGATTTTCGGAGCACGGTCCCCCACAATTCCACAGGGCCTCCACGACGGGACAAGCAGCACAGTCCAAAGCCTGACGGAACTTCCCTCCTGAATTACTTGCGCAGCGACGTTTGTGCGGGGGAGGTTTTAGAGAGCAATGATCCGAATCTTCGCTGAGTATTTTTGACAAGTTCGCTAGGGTGATATTTTTCAACGGAACGATTGAATAGATTTTGGTTTCCGGCAGTATTATCTCCATCAAGCACATGAAGAACACACACCTGCTCTCTTTTTTTGCCGCCTCGATGCTGGCGGGACCCGCCTTTGGCGCATACGATTTGATCTCTCCGGACATGCTCACCACGGTGGGCGAGCTGGAGGTCACCGTCTGGGCGCAGTCCCCGATGATCTTGAACCCCACCAATCTGGACGTCGACAAGGACGGCCGCATCTGGGCAAACGAAGGGGTGAACTATCGCGGCCACTATTCCCGGCAACCGGAAGGCGACAAGGTCATCGTGATGGAGGACACCGACAAGGACGGCAAGGCGGACAAGAGCTGGACGTTCGTGCAGGACAAGGCGCTCCACGCGCCGATGGGAATCGCCGTCCTCGACAACAAGATCGTCGTTTCGATGGCACCGGACATGATCGTTTACACCGACGTCAACCGGAACCTGAAGTTTGATCCGGGCATTGACACCCGCGAAGTGCTGCTGACCGGTTTCGTCGGGCACAGCCACGATCACAGCTTGCACTCGGTGACGTTCGGCCCGGACGGTCGCTGGTATTGGAATGCCGGCAATTGCGGTGGGATGTTCACCGACAAATCGGGCAAAACATTTCGCATCGGCAGTGCCTACAAGCCGAGCAACGTCGGTGGGATGCCGCTCATTTATGACCCCACGGAACTGGCCGGTCAGGTGAGTGATGACGGCTTCGTTTACGTGGGAGGTTTTGCCGCTCGGATGAATCCCGATGGAACCGGCGTCGGCATCATCGGCTACAACTTCCGGAACAGTTACGAACAGACGGTCACGTCGTTTGGCGATGTTTTCCAAAACGACAATGATGATCCGCCAGCCGCGCGCACGGCGTTTTTGATGGAATACGGTAACGCGGGGTTCAACTCCTTCGATGGCAAGCGTTCGTGGGGTGCAGACCGGCGTCCGGGCCAGGACACGCCGACGGCGGAATGGCGTCAGGAAGATCCCGGGACGATGCCTTCCGGAGATGTTTACGGCGCGGGTGCGCCGACCGGGATCGCCTTTTACGAAAACGGGGCGTTGGGGAAGCAGTATGTAGGCACGTTGCTCAGTTGCGAACCGGCGCGAAACACGGTGTTCGGATACAATCCGGAAGCACAGGGTGCGGGATTCAAACTTGATCGCTTTAATTTTCTGACTGCGAACAAGGAAGGAAAATTTGCAGGGGCTGATTCCGGCGGACCGGTAAGCAATGACAAAAAGACGTTCTTCCGTCCGTCCGATGTGGTCGTCGGAGTGGACGGTGCGATCTACGTGACAGACTGGTTTGATCCTCGCGTAGGCGGTCATTCCGATCAGGACGAAACCATGTCCGGCGCGATCTATCGCATCGCTCCCAAGGGGTTCAAATCGGTCATTCCAAAATTCGATCTCAATACTACTGAAGGCCAGATCACGGCTTTGGAGAGTCCGGCGGTAAACGTACGGAGCCTCGGATTTACCAAGCTGAAGGAGCAGGGCGAGAAAGCTGTGCCCGCCGTTTCCAAACTGCTTGATTCAGATAATCAATACTTCCGCGCGCGCGCCGTATGGTTGTTGTCGCAGCTTGGCCCCAAAGGAATGGCCCAGGTTGAATCATTGTTGAAGAGCAACAAGGACGACCGTATCCGGACCGTGGCGTATCGCGCGATTCGCAAGGAGAACCACAATTTTCAGGAATGGTCCGAAGCGCTGTCGAAAGACCCTTCCCCGGCGGTTCGTCGTGAAGTCGCGCTCGCAATGCGCAACGAAACCTTTGCGAACTCTGCCAACATTTTGTCCAACATTGCTGCACGTTACGACGGGGAAGATCGTTGGATGCTCGAAGCGATCGGAACCGGTTCCGCTAAAAAGGAAGCCGAAGTATATGCGGCGATCAGCAAGAAGCTGGGTAACTCCGATTCGCTGAAATGGAGTCCCTCATTCGCAAATCTTGCGTGGCGTCTCCACCCCGAAGCCGCGACCGACAGGTTCAAAGTTCGCGCACTCTCCGGCACGCTCCCCATCGAGGCGCGCAAGGCAGCGTTGGTTGCGCTGGCATATGTCGGCACCAAGCCGGCCGCTTACGCGATCCTCGATGCCGCGCAGAATACCGGTGGCCCGGTTCAGGCCGAAGCGATGTGGTGGTTGCTCAATCGCAAGGACAGCCTGTGGGCTGAATACGGTCTGAATGCCGAGCTGAAGAGCCGCGGCCTGTATGATCCCGAGAAAGTCGAGATCACCGAATTCTTGGTTCCGGAGGCACCGGCTTCTGTGCTGACAGTGGAACAGGTCGCGAAATTGAACGGCGACGCCGAGCGCGGCAAGCTGTTGATCACTGCCTGCTACACCTGCCACAAAGTGGGTGCGACCGGTGTGGAATACGGTCCCGACCTGACCTCGTTTGCGAAGATGCAGCCCACCGACGTCGTGATCCGTTCGATTATCACTCCGTCGGCCGACATCTCCAGCGGGTTCACCGGGTACGAGGTCAAAACCAAGGACGGCAAAACCATTCACGGCCTCCTGCTTTCCGGCGGCGACCCCACGATTGTCGCGTCGCAAGGTGGCGTCGTTCAGCTCATTCCGCGCAACAAGGTGGAATCCAGAAACGAACTGAACCGTTCGCTGATGTTGAGCGCGGAACAGCTCGGCTTTGGCCCGCAAGAAGTGGCTGACGTTGTCGCCTATCTGAAATCGATCAAGTAATTCGGGGGCCATTTGCCATGAAGAAGATGATCAGGGTTTGCTTCTCGTTCCTGTGCGTATTGGGTGTTTGCGCCGGTGCGTCGGCGGAGAAACCCAACATCATCTTCATTCTTGCCGATGATCTCGGTTACGGCGAGATCGGCTGCTTTGGACAAAAGGTCATCAAGACGCCGAATCTTGATCGCATGGCGGCTGACGGCATGCGCTTCACGCAGTTCTATGCCGGGGCGACGGTCTGTGCGCCCTCACGCTCGGTGCTGATGACTGGCAAACATCATGGCCACACCCGTGTCCGAGGCAACGCCGGACGCACGAATCCCGCAGCCCAGGCGCTGCAACCCGGTGATGTGACGGTTGCCCAGGCGTTAAATGAAGCCGGATACGCCACGGCGTTGATCGGCAAGTGGGGGCTCGGCGACGTTGGCGAAGCAGACGCCGGATTGCCGCGCAAACACGGGTTTGACACCTTCTTCGGGATTTTGAACCAGCATCGGGCTCACAATCATTTCACCGAGTATGTCTGGCATAATGAAGACAAGGTCCCGTTGCCGAACGACCTCGTGCCGGTGGGCGAAAATGGCGGCGGTTACTCCACAAAAGCGCTGATTTACGCCGACGATCTGTTTGCAGATGAAGCACTCAAGTATGTCGCGAATCACCAGCATGAGCCGTTCTTCCTCTACTGGAGCATGATCGTTCCCCACGCGAACAACGAACGGACGCGCGCGCTCAAGAACGGTGCGGAAGTCCCGGACTTCGGTCTGTACGCCGGTGAGGACTGGCCTGATGCGGACAAGGGACAGGCGGCGATGATCACCCGGCTCGACAGTTACGTGGGGCGCATGATGGAACAGCTCAAACAACTGGGCCTCGAGGAAAACACGCTGGTCATCTTCACCAGTGACAACGGCCCGCACGACGAAAGCAATCACAACTTGAAACGCTTTGAGCCATCCGGACTGTTGACCGGCATCAAACGCAGCCTGACCGAGGGAGGTATCCGCGTGCCGACGATCATGAAATGGCCGGGCACGATCAAAGCCGGGACCACATCAGATCATCTCGGTTACTTCGGTGATTTCTTCGCCACCGCCTGTGATCTGGCTGGAACAAAAGTCCCGGGCGGACTCGACTCAATCAGTTTTGTTCCCACGATCACCGGCAAAAGAAAACAGCAGGAGCACGAATATCTTTACTGGGAATTTCATGAGCAGGGCACGCGACAGTCCGTGCGATTCGGCGACTGGGCGGCGATCCGCGAACCGATGCTGACCGGGCCGGTCAAGCTCTACAATTTGAAGGACGACCTCGCCGAACAACAGGACCTGGCCAGCGTGAAACCTGAAGTGTTGAAGCAGGCCATCAAATATTTGGACGAAGGCCACGTTGAAGATGAACGGTGGCCGGTGAAGATCAATTAGAGCGTAATACAAAAAGAATGTCGAAAACGGCTGCGGTAGAACTGAGGAGACGGTCGCAAGACTCGGAAGGCGATGTGATGCGCAACGGCCCACAAGACCTTCAGTCTCGCTCGGAGCGCTCGCCCCACCTTTTGCAGTGACGTCAGCAGGTGGGGTGAGTTCTCCGAACGAACCTGCGTGCGCGTCGACAGGCTCAAACGGGTCAGCGTTCCTCTGAGCGTGCAAAGAATTCAGGACTTTGTGATTGGAGTATTCGCTATTCTTTTTGAGACCTGTTCAATAATCGCGCGGCGATCAGTTGGCAGTGAAGGGAGCGCTGGATTCGGTTGGAACGAGATAGGACTCGGTCCACTCCGGTGATGGAGGTTTCACCCCGGTTTGCAACGTTGACTTCCACTCTGAATCGGACCTGCGGATGTTGGCTGGGGCTTCAAATTGGTAGTGGCTGAGGACGGGCCCTGCGTAAACCATCCGGTCAGGTCCTGAATCCACTACGATCATCAGGAGATGTACGTTGCCGACGCCTTCGTGGAGAACAGATCCAGGGGCTCCAACCTGAAAATCGGGAGCGGCAGTAAACACGTCTGTCACCAGCGGATCCCACGCATCGGACCCTTCGCCAACTCCGAACGGATTGCCATGATACACGTTTCGGTAAAACAGGCCCGGATACCATCCGTTGAAGGTTCTACCCTCGGCGGCCCCATAGGACTCCTGCTGTTCAACGATTTCCTCGAGAACGGCCGTTTCCTTACTGGACAGGGGCAATCCAGCGAGTTCTTTTTCAACAATCGACTGGAGGACGACAATTGTTGCGGCAAAACTGTTGAAGAAGTCGATTTGCTGACTCCGCAGGTCCCCGAGAGAAACGCGCCCATAGAAGGGCTGGTGATTGCTATCAAGCCGACCGGTCGTAGCGAGGATCAACTGATCCGGATAGATTCAAATGTGAGATGGCGTCTGAAGCCACGTTCGCGAGGGGTTCCATCGAATCCCAGAATTCGACCCTCGGCTCAACCTATCCAGCTGGATACTCGCAAAGCACCTGAGCGGCGTAGGCCTGTTTCGCATAGAGCACCGTGTCGTGCCGCAGTTGCTTCCACGATGCGAGTTGGGTGTTCACCGTTTTCATGGCCCATGCCCGAGTTCGCATGGCTTCCGGATATTCATTTCCGACCGTGGGCGATGACAGCGAGCGCAGCGCTCCGAGCCAGCCGGTGTAGATATTGTCCCACCACGATTCAGGATATTGACTGTCGATCACAGTTTTGGCCGCGAGCAGGTTGTGCGGATAAGGCAGTCCCTCACGAAACGGCATGCCGTTCTCGTTCGCGATGCGGGTGGCGATCTCCGGAGTGATCTGGTCGTTGCCGAACACCGAGTAAGCCACGTCCAATCCGCTTGAACGCTTGCGAATCACTTTTCCATCCTTGATGCGTGGCCAATCGTCCGGCTGATCGGTCAGGAGATCATCATAGGTCGGCTTGGTCTGCGCCCAACTGTCCAAGATAAATTTCTGCCCGGTAACTGTGAAGAATCTTGGGAGCCGCATCTGATCCACGATGCCTGCGTGGCGGATGTGAAACTGCGTGCGTATGCCGGGCAGGTTCCGATGCGGAGCGACAACATCGGGTTGCTGCTCGCTTTGGGTGAGCTGGTTCAGTGCAGCAGATCTCCAAATATCAGCAACGACTGACGTTCTTCAAGAGCGTGGCCGAAGATTTCGAAAACGCTCAAGCCGTCGAGACTAAAACGTAATGTTCGAGGCCGCTGACGAAGACGGATATCCGCCCTCGTAACGGGAGTGCCTCATACCGTCGGTGACGATTCGACTGAACGTCAGTAATCCCACCTACAATCGCAATTCGGTCAATACTCGCGCTTGCGTTACTCCCGGGTTTTCTGGACACTTGAACCTCATTTTTATGGCTGCCAAATCGAAAAACGTTAAATCAAAACCACGCAAAAACATTACCCGAGCCCATTCATCCATCGTGGTGGACGGCCCGGAACGTGCCGCCAGCCGGGCGATGCTTTACGCGGTCGGTTTTGAGAAAAAGGATTTCAAGAAATCGCAGGTGGGCATCGCGTCCACGTGGAGCATGGTCACGCCGTGCAACATGCACATCGACAAGCTAGCAAAGTTCGTCTGCACCGGTGTCAACAACGCGGGCGGCAAGGCGGTCGAGTTCAACACCATCACGATTTCTGACGGTATTTCGATGGGCACCGAGGGTATGAAGTATTCGCTCGTGTCCCGCGAGGTAATCGCCGATTCGATCGAAACGGTGGTGGCCTGCCAGGGCTTCGACGGCGTGGTGGCCATCGGCGGTTGCGACAAGAACATGCCGGGCTGTCTGATCGGCCTAGCACGACTCAACCGTCCTGGTGTATTCGTTTACGGTGGTACCATTCTGCCGGGCATGTATCAGAAACAGCCGGTCGACGTGGTGTCCGTGTTTGAAGCGGTGGGAAAACACGCGAACAAACAGATGAGCACCAGGGAACTGAGCTGCCTGGAATCCTGCGCCATCCCCGGTGCCGGTTCGTGCGGCGGGATGTACACGGCCAACACTATGGCCAGCGCAATCGAGGCGCTCGGCATGAGTTTGCCAAACAGTTCCGCGCAGGCCGCCGTCGGCTCGGACAAGGTCCGCGATTGTGAAGCCGCCGGTGCCGCCGTGGTCAACCTGTTGAAGAAGGGAATCACGCCACGCGATATCATGACGAAGAAAGCGTTTGAGAACGCGATCACGATGGTCATGGCGTTGGGCGGTTCGACCAATGCCGTGTTGCATCTTCTGGCGATGGCGGATGCGGCGAATGTCAGTCTCAAGCTCGATGATTTTACGCGGATCGGAAAACGCGTTCCCGTGCTCGCCAACCTCAAGCCGTCCGGCAAATACGTGATGGCCGCGCTCGTCACCATCGGTGGCACCGTGCCGTTGATGAAAATGCTGCTCGACAAGGGATTGATGCACGGCGACTGCATGACCGTAACCGGCAAGACGCTTGCCGAGAATTTGAAGAACGCTCCGAGTTATCCTGCTGGTCAGGACATCATTCGTGGATTCGACAACCCGATCAAGAAGGACGGGCATCTCGTCATTCTCTACGGCAACCTGGCGCCGACCGGTGCGGTCGCAAAAATCAGCGGCAAGGAAGGTCTCACATTCAAGGGCAAAGCGATCGTGTTTGAAAGTGAAGAAACCGCGCTGAAAGCCATCCTGTCCGGCAAGGTGAAAAAGGGTCACGTGATCGTGATCCGCACCGAAGGGCCGAAGGGCGGACCGGGAATGCGCGAGATGTTGTCCCCAACCGGCGCGATCATGGGCAAGGGCCTGGGCAAGGATGTCGCCCTCATCACCGACGGACGGTTCAGCGGTGGTTCGCACGGATTCGTGATCGGCCACGTGACACCGGAAGCCTTCGACGGCGGACCCATCGCGATCATCAAGAACGGCGATCCCATTTCAATTGATGGCGAGAAACGGACGTTGAACCTGGACATTCCGGCGAAGGAAATCACCGCCCGGCTCAAAGCCTGGAAGCCGCTCAAGCCGCGCTACACCCGGGGCGTGCTCGCCAAATACGCCAAACTCGTTAACAGCGCTTCCCTCGGCGCGGTCACCGATGCGGGGTAGTAGCTGCTGAGATTTGTGCCCTGACGACGGTCAATGCTACCTTTCGTTCAGAGATGTCGTGCAGTGCGGCGGGTGAAACTTTGCCGCACTGCCTTCCAGTTAGTTAATGGACGTGCCCTAGAGTATTTCGAAGTCCTCAACGACATGATTCAGCGGGAACCAATCGATGCAATCGGACCGGAGGTACGCGGAGTGATTTCTTCCATCGGTATCGTCAAGGGTCAGCCGTCCAAGCCCGATGCTCGAATGAAGAAACTGCTGACCGAAGCGGGCACGATCGGCAACGCCACCGCGCGGGCCATCACCTACCAGCCGCGTATCGACGGGGTGTTCTTTATCCGGATACTAAGAGCTCCTGGAGCACGGCCTACGCGAACCACAACACGTCGTTCGAGGCCGACGGTACGATGGGCCTGGATGCGCGGGTGCTGTTCTATTTCAACGCGGGTGGCGTCACCCCGGCCATGGCGACCAGCCATGTGGGACAGGGATCGGATTATGCCCTTGCAGTTCTCGACGCCGACAAGAAGCCGTTCGATGGTGCCAAGACCTACAAGGTCCACCTCCCGCCGAATGTGCCGGTAAATGATTTCTGGGCTTTCACCATGTATGACACCCAGACCGGCCAGCTGTTTCCGACCGTCGGTAGCCAGACCGCCGGCATGAAGAAGAACGACGATGGCTCGTATGACATCTATTTCGGACCCAAGGCACCAACCGGCAAAGAAGGCAATTGGTTGCAAACCGTCCCCGGTAAAAGCTGGTTCACCATTCTCCTCATGTATGGCCCGCTGGAGCCATGGATCGCCAAGACCCAGCGGCCGAGCAAGATCGAGTTGGTGAAGGAACAAGAGTTCCTTCAATTCCAAAACACACGGGCCGCTTTCTGCAAAGGAAGCGGCCCTTTGCATGAGAAGCAAAACCGAATGTAGTTGAACGGATCTCGAACCTGGGTAAGCAGAGGAACGGCATGCTTAAAACAGTTTTCAAAAACAAAATCGGGAAAACTGCGGACGGAGAGAACCGGCAAATGATTTCAACCCGGAGGAATGAGTTCGCGGAGACGGAATTGCAATGGAAGTTTCCAGACTCCGCGTTCTTCTTCCTCCGCGTTAAAAAATGGCGTCTCCAATCGACCATATCGAAGCCGTTTGCGAGCTCGGCGGCCTCGCGCTCCCGAGTCATTGCGGACAGTCGTCGTTCCGTCGCACCCTTCTATTGAACTCCGGTCTGGTTTCGAGCAGCATCCCGCCTTCGAAATGAATGACCACTCGACATCTGATGAAGGGAGCCCGCATGAGGCCGTGCCGACAGCCTCGCGCCTGAGATTCGCGGCCATCTTGGCGATCAGTTTTGTGTTCTTGATCGCCGCGATCTGGCTTGGGCGTCACTTCGGACATCGTCTGCCGGAAGTTGAGCACTGGATTGGCGCACACGGTCGGGCAGGGTGGGCGTTGTTTATCCTCATAATCATCGTGCTGACCTCGGTTTACGTCCCCGACACGATTTTTGCCCTCATTGCCGGGGTGGTGTTTGGCGTGGCTGGAGGCACCGCGATCATGGTGACGGCGGGAGTGCTGACCGCGATGTTGAACTTCGCCATAGCGCGACTGTTGCTCCGTGACACTGTTCAAAGGTGGCTGGATCGAAGCCCGAAACTGGCGGCCATCGAACGGGCGGTGAACCATGAGGGCCTGCGCTTCCAACTGCTGCTTCGTCTGACACCCATTCATCCCGTCACGGTCAACTACCTGCTCGGCGCGACCAATACGCGGTTTCCCACTTTCCTGATGGGTTGCGTGGGATTGATCCCCGGACTGTTCGTCGAAGTATATTTTGGCGCGGCGGCAAAACACATCGCCAGGGCCACCGGGCAGGTGGGGGAGCACTCGACGTTGCACCTGGCGCTGACGATCACCGGGTTGTTGCTCGCAGTCGGGGTGCTCGTTTACGTGACTCGAATCTCGCGACGTGCGATTAGCAAGTATGAGGAGGCGGAGATTGGGTCAGACGGGATGAATACGTAGCGGGAGATCTCCGCGACCCCGGTATTTCTCCGATGATTTCAAGACTTGTGAGTAGCCGGCCTTTTCTTTTTCCCGACACTGATCGGGGAGATAGGTTCAAAACTTGGCGGGCCTGTGTCGCAAGTTGCGTGCGCCTGATTCGTCAGCGGTCGACCGAGTAACAAAAATACTTTATCTGGGTATGCACTTTACGCCCCCGACCACTACAGGTAGTGTTTGGGCATGGCAGAATATCCCCGAACGGTGGTTCAAATGCGTGATTGGTTCCCGACCGAGGACGCCTGCCGCGTTTACCTGGTAAGTCT
>JBDNGP010000191.1:0-46667 GCA_041689265.1 Verrucomicrobiota bacterium | reverse complement strand
CCACCTCAGACTTACCAGGTAAACGCGGCAGGCGTCCTCGGTCGGGAACCAATCACGCATTTGAACCACCGTTCGGGGATATTCTGCCATGCCCAAACACTACCTGTAGTGGTCGGGGGCGTAAAGTGCATACCCAGAAAATTAAAAACATGTGATTGAACCATATCATCCCACCCAGACCGAACGCTCGCGTTTAGCCAACGATGCAGTTGAGCCACCACAGACCGACGCAGATACCAAGTTGTTCTGCGCATCTGTTTGCCGCCGTCAAAAGAATCCGTGTTTGTCAGTGTTCATCTGTGGTTGAAATTTCCTCCAAACCGAATCGTTGCTCACGCTTTAGACTGACCGCCCGTTTCCGCTTCCTTGTCCTCGCGCTCCTTGCGCCGCTGAAAAATGACCACCGCCACCAAGGGGACGGCCCAACAAAGGTTGACCAGGATCGTCAGGATGAGCGGCAGACTCGTCTCGAAATAGTTTCGTACCAGCCACTGGGCAATCGGGCCCGCATCCGGGCCCGAAATCGGGAAGGCCGAGTATATGGCTCCACCGTAGGCAAGCAGTCCGGCAGCGAGCCCGCCCACTGCGAGAGGCGCGATCGCAACACCACCGGTCGCCATCAGCAAGGCCATGGAGAGGCCACCGCAGCTGAACAGCCCGATGGCAGTGCCGCCCACGGCAAACACCCCTTGAGCGATCCCGCCACAGGCAACGAAGCCCCTTGCCCGGCCGCCAAACGCGAAGATCCCGGTCGCTTTGCCACCGAAGGCAAACACGCCGCGGGCTTCCTTCGTCTTGCCAGTCACGGGATCCAATCTGGCCGTGATATGCACCAAAGGCATCCCACGCCATCTGCGTTTGGATTCGTATTCGAAGCCCAGCATGCGACGCAAATGCGGCGGCAGCTGGTTGATCTGATACGAGATGGAATCAATCTGAGATTTGACGTCGCTCACGCGTTGATACCGCAGCTCGGGATCATTTTCCAATGCCTTCAGAACCACCTCATCTAGGCGCACATCCATCTTCACCTTCTTGGACGGCGCCGAAAAGCGGCCGACCGGCAGTTCGCCGGTCAACATCTCGTAAATCACCACGCCGAGCGAATAAATATCCGCCCGATGATCGACCGTTTTGGTACTGGTCATCTGCTCGGGCGCCATGTAATGCGGCGTCCCCATGATCGACTGGTCACCGGTCAGGCTGACGTCCCGGGCGTCCTGTCCCAACAACTTGGCGAGGCCAAAGTCCGCGATCTTCACCCGGCCCTTCCGATCAATGAGAATGTTGCCGGGCTTGATGTCGCGATGAACCACTCCTTCTTCATGCGCATACTGCAGCGCGTCACAGATTTTGGGTGTGATGACCAGCGCTTCTTCCGGTGTCAGTCTTTTGGATTGCTCCAGCTGGCGCAGGTTCATGCCGTCGACAAATTCCATCGTCAGGAAGTAATGCCCGCCCGCCTGTCCAAAGTCATACACGGCGACAATGTTCGGGTGATTCAATCGCGCCAACGTTTTCGCCTCCCTCGAGAAACGCTCCGCAAAGGCCGGATCCATCCCCGCTTCATCCGGCAGAATCTTGAGCGCCACGACACGATCGAGCTGAAGTTGCCGGGCCTTGTAAACGACGCCCATTCCGCCCTGCCCCAGCACTTCGATAATTTCCATCCCCGGAAAGCAGGCTTGTATCTCCTCGACCGACGGCGCGTCCGGTCGTGATTTCCGGCCGCTCAAAATCCCAGCATCGGTGGCCATCTGCGAATCAACGACGGAGCCGAGCCCCTGCTTCAACAGGCAGGCGGGACAGAGACCGCCCTGAGTGGTGGCCCTGAGCGTGGCACCGCACTCCGGACACGTGCTGGGCTGGTTCGAATGCTTGTTCATCGTACGGGTTGATGACGATGTTAACGAAAAAGGTTACCTGCCGGGGAGAAAATTCTCGAAATGTAATCGATCCAACGCGAACCCACCCCAGCACAATGGCGGTCGGATACAGGCAGGGACCCGGCATACGCGACAGCGTCTTTGCGGCGTGCGGCACCGCTTTGTTGCGGACCCGACGCGCTCAGCACCGGATGTTCAACTGATCAGCAACAACCGGGGGGACCGACCGGGAAGCGTCTCGGGAGCACGATGGATGCACGGCGGAACGGGGCTTCCGGGATGAAGCGTCGCGATGCGCCAGAGATTGCCGAGGCCAAACGAAAACGGCAGCGCATCCGGTGCGGCCGCATAGTGGAGGTCGTAGCAGTTCTCGTTCAGGAAATCGAGGAAGTCGCCGTCATCTTGCCCGCCGAAGAGTTTGAGCAGTTCGGCCCGGGTTTTGGGGATGTCCACCCGCCGTTGCGCTTCGTCGTTGCGCAGACCTTCGGAGGCCGCTCCGGCATAGCTGCAGAGATAGGTGTCGGTCGGCACCGGCGCGCTATCGACGTGAAACGAATAGACGTCGGTGGACACAGCGCCGTTCTCTTCGTCACGGGGGTAGCCACAAATACAGTCGAGAGTGGGTGCAAGACCGTGAGCGCGGAGACCCTGTTGATCCGCGATGAGAATTTCAACAGCGGCCCGGCCCGCGTCGCTCAACTTCAGGCCGTTGAGGCGCGAATCATCGAGGGTTATTATCCCATCGTTGATGCCGAGCCGTTCCACGATTTCACTGAAACCGTGCGGCAATTCCCGCTGCCAGCAAAGCGCGTTGACACCGTCGCCAAACGGAGTCGAAATCAGTTCATGAAAACTGTTCACCACCTTGATGCGCGCGTAGTCGGGTGGCGGAGTGGATGGCAGCATGGGAGGTCAATGGTCGTTCAAAAACTCTTCGCGGCAGAGACTCAAGATCCGGCGAGGGCCTGGAACAGATGCCGGAGTTCCTCCTCGGCTTCCTCCGCCGAACTCACGGTCTGGGCCACCTGCTCGCGCAGCAACTCGCGATAACGCTTGCGCATGCGATGGACGGTGACTTTCACTGCGCCTTCGGTCATCCTAAGTAATTTGGCCAGCTCGTCATAGGACAAACGGTCGCGCCCTTTCGCGAGGCAGGGTTGCAGGGTTTTGAAGAGGTTTCCTTCGCCACGCTTTTCGTAGCCAGCTTCCAGTGCCTTCATGACCGTGTCGAGCAGCGCCAGCGCCCATTCCTTGTCAAAGGCGAGGTCCGGTGACGCATGGTCCACGGGCTCGATGCGGATGGTGGTTTCAGCGCGGGATTGTTCGAGCGGAATGAACTGCACGCGGCCGCCCCGGCGGACGGCGTTTTTCTTCGCGCGTTGATTGAAGATGTAATGCTTGAGCGAGGTGAGCAGGAATGACCTGAACCGTCCGCGAGATTGATCCGCCTGGGAAAAGTATCCGCCGGTGATGATCCGCTCGAAGAAACCCTGTGTAAGATCCAGCGCGTCGTCGGGCGAATTGCCGAGGTACCGCGCGTAAGCGTAGGCCGGCGTCCAGTAGGTCGTGCACAGCTGCTCCAATGCGACGGCGGCCGCGGCTGTGTCCGTCGAGCGCACAGACCGCACCACGCTCCATTGCGTGGTGTTGAAGACTGGCGTTCCCGGGTGCGTGTTCGGTTTCATGCACCCAGATTCTCATACAGCTTTGCCAGGCGACGACCGTGCTCATCATAGGCGGCCTCGAACAGTTCCACCGCCCGCTCACCACCAACGACCGCTCCCGCGCTGAGCACCTTCGGGGGGTGACCCGCCTTCGTGAGACGGTCGGCAACTTCAGCCTTGATCGAATTCACCAGAAGACAGCCACCCACGGTTGAACCGGGCGCGACCGGTGTGTCCAGTCCGTCGATCTTCACCATCGCATCGCCAACCGGTGCGCCGGTGTCCAAAACGATCTCCGCGAAGTCCTGAAGTTTCCTGCCATCGGCCCGCTTCGAGGTGCTGGCTTCCGAGTGCAACTTGCTGATGATGGCCACGACTTTCACGCCTCGTTTCTGAAACTGTTCGGCCATCTCGATGGGAACGATGTTGCAACCGCTGGATGAAATTACGAGGGCGGAATCCAGGGTGGAGAGATCGAAGTTGCGCAGGATGCGTTCGGCCAGGCCGGGGACGTTTTCGAGGAACATCGCTTGCCGCTGCCCATTCGCGCCCACGACTAGATTGTGAAAGCTCAGCGACAGTTCCACGATCGGATTGAAGCCAGGAAACGAACCATAGCGCGGCCACATCTCCTCCACCATGATCCGGCTGTGTCCCGATCCGAAGACATGCACCATCCGCCCCGCGAGAATCGTTTTGGCAAACAGATCCGCCGCTCGTTGAACCGAATTCAACTGCAGTTTGACCGCGTCAAGAATGCCCGCCGATTTTTCCAAATAGGATTCACTGGGAGTCATGCGCGGGAATTATAGCGGGCGGTCTCGCGGGAGCCAAAGAGAATCAGCCTGAAACCAACACTTTGGCAACACGACTTGGGCGCGGCGAGCCCCCCATATCGACCCGAAGATTGTCATGGATCGTGACCGAAGTTTTTCCCTTCACGTCAATAAAAAAAACCTTTCCGTCTACCGAACCGACCAAAATTTGGTCGCCATCGGGAGCCCCAAACAGAACAGCAGGAGGAAGTTGACCATTACCTGTTCCCTCAATGACAACCGTGGGCTAGGGTCCGGGTCATGAAGGTCGTGTTCAGCGTTCGGACTTCCTCCCCATCGGTCACCCTTCTGTCCGTTATTTTTGCGATCCTCGCCTTCAATCTCCAGGCCGCGTTTGTCGTAAGTGAATCGGCCCCATTGAGCGGCCCACCCGGAACCGAAGTCACGGTCACGGGATTGAATTTCCAGCCTTCGCCGGGTTACACCGTCACCCTCAATGGCGCGGGGGCGACCGCTCAAAATGTTGCCGACACCTCGTTCACTTTCACCGTTCCTCCCGGTGCCACCTCCGGAAAAATTGAGATCACTGACGGCACGGACGCCGTGACGCTGGGCAAGCCATTCAAAGTAACGCGGCTGGTTTCGGGCACGTTTACGCCGCCACCCGGAATCACGCTCACAGGCTGGTCGGTGTCGGGCGGCGATGACTTTGGCGATGTCGATGGAACGGGCAATTTCTCGGTCGAAGTCGGCACCGATGAACCGACGATGGTTTGGGTGTTCCGCAATCCAAATGAGCCCGCGTTCATGTCGCTGGTGGTTCCTCAGGACGCCACCGCCACGGTCAACTCCGCGACCACGGCGGCATCGCTTGTGTTCCTGGTTCCCATCATCGGGTCGGTCCCGCCCGCCACCGCGACCAGTACCTGGGCCAACATCCTGGCGCTGGCTGAACTTTCAGATCTGACCGCGTTGGTCAACGAAACCGCTGCGGGCGGTTACGATTATTTGAACGACGTGCGCGTGGAAAACGCGCGGGTGTCAATGGTCCAACAGTTGACATCCACCCCGCCCGCGCCCCAAGGCTTCAAGGAAACCACCGTTGGGGACGCGAAGCTGCTCGATCTGTTTCCGGATCCGCATCCGCATCCGGTCTTTGTCTACGATCCCGTCCTCGAAAGCCGGCTGGACTTTGACTCCAACAACCGGAGACGACAGTTTTTGTTTTCGTTCAACAACCTCCGCGATCCCTCACTCGACTACGTGATCGATCTGTTCGAACTTGACCCGTCTCAATTCACAAACGGGTTTGCGAGTGTCGAAGCGCTGGACGGACAGGACGGCTACACCTTCAAGAACGACATTCCGTGGGCCAGCGGGTTCGTTCGCGCCAAACTTTCCGGTGGCAAACTGGACTGGTTCGGAGCGGCATACGACGCGATTCTTGGTGCCATCACGTCTCCGCTGGAAGATGCCCTGGGTTTGAAGCCCAACGTATTTGAAATCCCGAGAAACCAGGACGCCGTCTACGCCGCGCACGCCTACAGCGGCAATCTCTGGTACGGCCTTGATAAAACCGTCAACGGCCAGGAGAACCTGTTGAATGAGATCGACCCCAACAATCAGTGGACGCGAACGCTCGCCGCCAACGTGGTCATCGCCTCCATCGATCTTTCCAGCCTGTTCATTGACATCAAGAAACTCACCGGTTCGGAAGATGCCGCGACCATTCACTCGCTGGTCACTGGTGTCTACAAATCCATGCTCGTCTATCGCGCGGACGCCGGTATTTCCTCAGATGAGGTCTACGACCTGGTCAAGAGCATCGCGAGTTCGATTGTGAAGACCTACGTCACGGGAAAGGCAAAGGATGAATCGCTCCTCGCCGCAGCCAAACGGTTGGGCGACCGCATCGCCGGCACGATCGCCAGCAGCCTGAACGTCCTGAAGAAAGTCGGTACCGGACTCAACGTTGCCGAGCGGACGTTCAATTTGGTTTCCTCCAAGAACCTGGCGCTCGAGCGTTCGGTGTTCATCATTGGCGACCCGTTCGCGCCCAACATCATCAACATCGAACCGCGCCAGGGCCGCACCAATACCGAGGTCCTGATCTTCGGCAACAACCTGTTCCGGTTTCCGGAAGACGGCCAACCAGAACAATTCCCTCTCGTCGAGTTTTGCACGTTTCAGGCATCGGCGGTCGATCCAAACAATGCGCCGGTTGACAAAAGGCTGGCTGCAGAAGTCCTGGAGGCCCGTCCGAATCGACTGCGCATCCGCGTACCCGAAGGATGGACCACCACGTTCAACACCAATCAGGCGTTCATCTGCGTCACCCGGCTGGACTCGGGCAACATTGGGGATTCGCGGCCATTGCTTGAGGCCGGCAAGTTCTTGCACCTCCCTCCCCCCGAAATATTCAGCACCGAACCGACGCCCATCGTCGCACGATCTCATTTCGCGATTGAAGGGGCTTATTTCACCCCTGACTGCGAGGTCTTTCTCGACGATGTTTACAAACTTACCGTACTCCAGGTGCGCACCAACCGTATTCAGGTTGCGTCCCCCAATCTAACGATTACGGGTTCCCGCCAGCTCACCGTCAAGAGCGGCGGTATTTCCAGCGCGCCTCACCCGATCGATATTGGATTACCCCCTCGCACACCGACTTCCCAAACCGGCGGGGTGAGCGTGACCATTACCAAACTGGACATGAGCAACACGCCGGATGGCGAGATCAGCATTCTCGAAGCGTTGCTGATCGCCAACGGTGGGCTGGGGCGCAGCATTGAAGTGCATGACTCCTGCGAATTTGTCAGCCCTGACCATCCAATATATTGCGGAGGCCCTCAACAACGTGAAACCGATTTCGTGGCGGGGGACGATCTCCTGGGAATCGGCGGCGGAGCTGGCAAACGAGACATTATCCGGTTGGACGAATCGCTTCGCGGAAGTCTGGCCACGATAAGCGTGCCGCTGCCAGGCATCGGGTCGAACGACGATTTCGACTTCAAAGATTTAACGCTCGATGGTTCGGGAGCAGGCGGGGGCGGCGCATGCCTCATATTTGACGGAACACTGGATTCTTTCGTTTACAATCTGATCATCACCAACTGGCCCGGAGACGCGATTCTCGTCGTCAATGGATCTGCGGGCAACCGTCTCGACGATATCACGATCGCGAACGCAACCGGCGATGGACTGTTCATCAGCAACCTGTCCACGAACAATCTGATCACTGACTTCGCCATCGACAATGTGGGTGGCACCGGCATTTACCTCGAAGGGGACAGCAGCGCCAATGTCTTTGCGAAGATCGTGGTCAACTTCCCGGGCCAACACGGTGTGCATCTGGAAAATCGTTGCCTGCTCAACGATTTTCACGACATCACGATTCAAGGCTCCGGCATGGACGGGTTTCGCATCGAAGGTGCATCCGACAACAACGAACTTTCGATGATGGGGATCGCCACATCCACCGGAGCAGGGTTGCGAATTGTCGGTTCCAAATTCATTCGGATGTATTCCCCCGCCACCGGTATCGACGACCTCGACGCCGTCTTTCATCCGAAGTCCAACATACTGGACGGTCAGGACTGGGGAATCATTCTTGAAAACGGTGCCGCCAACAATGTCCTGAGCGCACAGGTGATTGGTCAAAATGCATTGGGTGGAATTCTCATTCACGGAACAAACACGACAGAAAATGTTTTTGGTCGACCGTACCGGGCTGATCCGGCGTTCAGTGATCCTATCTTTACCATGGTCGCCGACAACATGGGCCCCGGAATCCGCATGGCCGACGGTGCCACCAGAAACTCGATCCTTTGTGTCAACGTCGCCGGCAACAACGGCGATGGCATCCAGATCGACGGGGAAGACACGGATGACAACCGGATCAAAACCGTGCTCACAGGATTTCGATTCTTCATCGCGGAATCGGATCCCCAGCCCGCCCCCAATCAGGGCAACTCCATCACCATCAGCGGCGGGGCTGATCTGAACGAGATTACGCGCCAGGCCTTCTCGCGAAACAGTGTCAGCACGTCAGATGACCACTTCCGGAACTCCTTGTTTTTGGATACGGGAAACGGAATTGAAATCAGCGGCGATGCGACGCTCAACCAGATCGACAGCACCACGATCGGCAGCACGTTCAATGTCCGGACACATTTTACCAGCGCATTGGAAATGGCACCGGTCGGCAAGAACGGAATCGTTCTCACCAACGGCCCCAATCGAACCCTTGTTGGCAGCTTCAGTCTCAAACGGGACATTCACATCGACGCCGTATCCGAGGCAGCCATACTTCTGACCGGGACCGGAACTGACTTCAACACCATCCTGGGTGTCTCTGTTGGGAACATGGAAGTCTTCTATGATTATGCCAACAACCCTGCGGGGCGTTCACAATACGGCATCTACATCAAGGACGGTCCCAAAGGCAACCAGATCGGTCTTCCGGGTCCGATGGACGGGCAAACGCAGTTTGGATTCGGCAATCGCCTCGTTCACTCCCTCAATAAATTCTACTACACGAAGGGTGCGGCGGTGGTGTTCGACAACTGCGGCGGTTCCGTCAACATGGACGGCGAACGGGAAAACCCAAACGTCCTGCAGAACAATGACATTGCGAACAACGAGATCGGGCTCATGCTGATCAACAACGCGATGGTGAACGACATTGGCGGACCGCTGAAGTTTGTTCCGCCAAGGGTCTTCTTTCAGTTCGATGAGTTTTTCACGATTCAGGAGAACCTGATTTCGGCATCCACCAAGGCCGGCATCTTGATCAGGAACAACGTCATCCCGGATGAGGCTCATCGAAACCGGTTCATGAACAATTCGATCTCGACCGGCATCGGGCTCGCGTTCGCGAACAGTCCAGTGGACCCAGCAATCGGTCCACCGTCCGGTGTGGGCATTCTCGTCGACGGCTCGTCCAGCGGAAACATCATCGGCGAGAATTTTGGGCAGCTGCGCAACGTGGTCCAGAACAGCCCGGCCGGCATCTATTTGAATGGGGTCACGAACACATTGGTCCGCGGATTTTTGCTTGAAGGTGCCTTCTTCAGCTTTCCCGTCCGAATGACCGCCGGAGTGATCATTCGCAATGGATCGAACAATCAGATTGGCGGATCAACCCCCGGGCTGCGAAATGAAATATCGCATTGGGATCTCGCGACGTCCGTGGAAGACAACGGCATCATGCTCTTCGGCGGTTCCGCGAACCGGATCTTCAACAACGACATTCTATTGAACGGCGAAAACGGAATCGTCATCTCCAACTCGACGCAAAATCTGATTGGCAACGGCCCTGGCAGGCCAAATCGAATTACGGAGAACGGTGCCAACGGAATTTTGATCACCGGTGCGGGTTCGACTGGAAATAAGATCATCGGCAATTCAATTGGAACCGATTTGTCGCTGGCAGATCTCGGGAATACACAAAGCGGTATTCTCATTGAAAATGGAGCATCCAGAAATCTGATCGGTGTCGGTGGAGGCACGGTGATGAACGGTGTCGCGATTCCGGTTCCCGGGCAGAATGTCATTGCGTTCAACGGTTCGGACGGTGTCCGGGTCGTCGGCGCATCCACTCTCGGAAATACGATCAAGAACAACAGCATCTTTCAAAACACCCTGGGCGGAATCCTCAACGCTTCCGGCGGCAACAATGAACTCGCGCCGCCGATCGATGTCACGTTTGGTGGCAATTCCGTGTCCGGCAGCATTGCCAATCTGGGAACAACTCCCCCCGGCAGCATTGTGCAGATATTCTCAGATTCCGACGATCAGGGAGAAATCTTGCTCGGGGAAACCACCGTCCGCGCCGGCGGCGGCTGGTCCCTCGCCGCACTTCCGCCCATACCTCTGGCAAACATCAATGTCAACGTGACCAGCACAGCCGACGGTTCCACATCGGAGTTCACCTCGGTGAGTGTGGTCCGCGCATTTTCTCTGGCCCGCACGGACGGTGCCGCACCCGGTTCAAGGACCATTTCATTCGCCGGCGTTCCCGCAGCAGTGATGTCGGTGCGCGCGGTCGCAGTCGGAGGCCCGGTTCAAGTGAACAGCCTTACATTTACTGCGGAGGGAACATTGGTCGACAACACCGAACTCGCAGAGATCAACATCTATCGGGACGTGGACGGCAACGCTGAAATTTCGCCGTCCGATTTTCCACTGGGTTCCGGTGCAACGTACGATGCCGACAATGGAACCGGCACCATCGATCTGGGAGGTGTCATCGTGAACCCGGATGAAAACCAGGAATGGCTGCTGGCCTACGCGTCCGCTGGCACCGTGACTCAAGGGAAGACTTTCAACGCACGGATCGAAAACGCCGTCGCGGTGAGCGCCAGTTTCCAGTTCCCGATCGGCCTGGCCGCGATTCCCGAGGGTGCATTCCCAATTCGGTCGGATGATTTCACCGTTGGACAATCTGTCACCCATCCCGTGGACGCCTGGCGCGCGATTCATTTCCCGGGTGAATTGAACAATCCAAACATCAGCGGCTATGACGCGAACCCGGACAACGACAAGATTGCAAACCTGTTTGAGTATCTCCTCGGCACGGATCCCAATGTGGCCGACTCGGACGACGGAATCAATTTCCGTTTGGAAGGCGGGCGATTCATTGTGGAGATCAACCGTCGGACGGACGCCACCGGTGTCGTGCTCAACGCCGAGGCCTCGGAGACGTTGACTTCCTGGCTTGCCGGACTTCCCTGGCTCGACGCCACACCAACGGTAACGGATCTCGGCAACGGTATTGAACGCGTCGAATTCAAAACCGCAGCTGATATCAGCACGATCGACGCATTGATGGTCCGGCTGAAACTCGAGCTCGTCTCGCCGTGAAACGGGCCAACGTGGGATCGGCCAGCGGACGGATTGAAACGCCGCCCCGTATGCCCCAGCCAGTTCCCCCAGTTGCGCGGGAAGTATTTTCACTTCGTGACCGCAGACCTTCCATTCATACTTGTGAACCATTCTCCGGAGCGGTTCGAACAAATCATCCCCGGCCCTCGCAATACCGCCTCGGGATCGAGCACGCTCGCGGTGAGAGCCATCCGTTTCAAACGTGTCTTCATGGTCATGCCCCCCGGTTTCACCGGGGGGCATGTGACTTGACCTTTGGCTCCGCTTCCGAAACGACGCGAACCACCTCGTCAAAGGCAGGCTTTGGCCGGTCATCTCCATCGAACAGCAGAGGACTGCCGAAGCGACGCCAGGAAACGGCGTCATTCACCCCCCAGAAGGTGACCAACTTCACGGAATCGCCGTGCTTGACGAACGCCCGGAAGATCCCGGCGTAGGCGTCGGCGAGTTTCCGGTCGGCGTCGCTCACCAGGCCGCCCTGGGTGGTCGACGCATCGTTGGCGACATCGGCGCCGGTGCCCGCGCTGTCCGCGAACCGCGCTGTTCACGTCGAGTTCTGTGATGTGGATGGGCAGCCCGAGTGTGGCCAGATCCGTGAGCGTCTGGTCCATCGTTTCAAAGCTCGTCGAAACGTTGACGTGCGCCTGCGAGCCGATGGCCATCACGGGGACGCCCTGCTCCCGCAACGACTTGATCAGCGTGATGAGTTTCTGCCGCTTGACCGGGTTCTCCAAACCATAATCGTTGTAACGCAGAATCGCGTCGGGATCCGCTTCGTGGGCGTATTGAAACGCTTTGGCGATGAAGTCCGGCCCGATGATCTGCAACCAAAGCGAGTTCCGCAGAATGTTTGTGCTACTGCCATCGGCGATCGCCTCGTTCACCACGTCCCACGCTTTGATCTTGCCCTTGTAGCGGCCCACGACCGTATGAATGTGATCGCGCATTCGCTCGAGCAACTCCTCGCGCGACGCCCGGGGACCAGCATAGCCACGACCAAAGCCGCCTCGTCCCGGTGCGGTTTCCGGTGGCGGATTCGTACCTGCGAACACCCAGTTGGGTGTCTGGCTGTGCCACACCAAGGTATGGCCCACGAGATACATGTTGTTGCTCAGGCCGAAGTTCACCAACGCGTCGGCCGGCTCGAAGTTGTAGCCGTCGGCCCCTTCACGCGGATGGATGAGCTGCCACTTCATGTCATTCTCCGCGGTGATCTGGTTGAACTGCTGTTTGGTGAGAGCGGCATCCTTTTCAACCAGCTCCTGACTTCAGCGCCCTCCGCCAGTGCCGGTCACGACGTTGCAATTCAGTGCCACACCGACTAGGAAATGGTCCTCAAAAATATCCTTGAGGGCGACAGGTGCATCCGCCGACCGGACGGTGGTGCCAACCGCAAGCAGCATCGCCGTGAGCAGGCTGGCCCGTAAGTTTTGGTTTGATTCAGGAGATTTCATTGATTGGCTTTTTTGTTCCGGGACTCACAAGTATTCAGGGCGACAGTTTGACTTTAAGACCCTTCAACGGAGCACCGGCCATGTCGGTCAGGCGCATGGAGCCCTGCCAGCTGTTCGACTCGTTGATGATCTTGAAGATGATGACGTTGACGCCTTTCTTCAGCGTGACCTTCCCCTTGTCGGCGTCAAGCATCAGGGGGCGGGCATCCGTGACCGCGTAAATGTCCACGCCGTTGAAGTAGATGCGCCCCTGGTCATTGCTGCCCACGGACATCATGACATCAGGGAGGTCCTGTTCGCACTCGATGTAAGTGACCATGTAACCGGCGGCCCGGTCATTAATTGAGTTTAAGATCGCGTTGAAATCGAAGTAGTTGGTCGACGCGGTGATGTTTCTCCAGGTCAGTTCCTTGTTGTTGATTTTGACCTGGTCCCCTTCCTTGGGTTTCAGGGAGGCCTCGTTCTTGATCTGATCCTTGAGGAGCAAATCACCAGCGGGGGCCCCTTCGGGGAGGATGATCGGGGCGAGCATGACCCAGTCACGGATGTATCCGGCTGAGTCGAGGCTTGCGGTGTCGGCCACACCGACGTTCGAGTGGCACAACCCCAGAAGGGCAACCGAAGCGATGATGGTGAATAGTTTCTTCACGTTCATTCAAATTCGTTGGCCCGCTTTACCGGAACCGTCATTCCGTCTTTCGGCGGGGTGGTTAGCGTTGAGAGAAACGCCAGAATGTCCTCCAGCTCCTGCTCCTTCAGCAGCACGCCCAACGGTGGCATGGGCGAAATCGTCAGGTTCTCAAATCCTTTCGCAAACTTGGCGTTTGGTTCCATAAGGCTTTCCACGATGTACGCCTTGTCGCTGCGGACGGCGATGCCATCCAGGATGGGGCCGACATCTCCACCCGTGCCGTTGACCATGTGGCAGGAAGCGCAGGCGGCGACCGGACTATTGCGGAACAGATCCTCACCACGTTTCGGATCGCCCGCCGTGATCTTCACCTCGTTTTCACCCACGCCGGAAACATTGTGAATGCGGCCCAACAGCGTGATGGAGTCGTTCAGAAACGGATCGCTGTTGTTGATCTCCGAGCGCGGCAACTGGGAAACGACCGTTTGGATTTCAGGGATCGTGGGGAACTCCAGAAGTTTCACGAAAGCCGCCTGACGCGTGAGCAAATCCGGATCTTGAATCACCGGGCTGCTGAAGAACAGCTGGCGTCCGGCTTCGTTCGCAGGCAGGGCACGAATGCCGTTGCGGCGAAGGGCGGCGTCCTTGTTCAACAACGCCGCCTGATGCGTATCCTTGTCGAGCGCGCCGATTCCTTCGAGCGCCCAGAGGGCATGGATGGCACCTGTTCCACCGGTGCCGGACCTTACTCGTTTCTTCAACGCCGGAGCGGCGGCGGTCATCTTGTTATCCACGATCAAACGCTGCGCTGTCAGGCTCCAGAACTGATTGCCGCTGTCGAGCGCCGCTACCAGTTCGGCGGTTGTCGCTCCGGCTAGAGATTTGATGGAACTCCTGGGGCCGTCCTTCCAGACCGCGCGGTAGATGCGTCCATGAGATTGGTCACGCAGGTTGTCGTCGGTCATGTAGGCGCCACCGCTTCCGGTCCGGGCCTCAACGCCCGCCGACCGGACGTTCGGTGTCGGATTGTGCTGGATGATGAAGCTGTAAAAATCAATCACCCAGACCGCGCCGTCCGGGCCGACATCCGCGAAGATCGGAGACATCCATTCGTCGGTGCTGGCGAGGAGATTGAAACCGTCGCTGGCCGAGTAGCCGCCGCCATCGCGCTCAATATCCATGATGCCGATGAGCTTGGCCGTCGGCTCGGTCACCAAGGCCTTGCCTTGAAGGCGCGGAGGCAGCGCATCACTTACCATGAAGGCGTGTCCCGCCGCAGCGGTGTAACCACCGAAATTATCCACCATGCGCACGTTCGGCGTGTTCGGATGCATGCGCATGCCCGGAGCCATCGACTTCGCAGACGGCAACCGGCGGACGTTGACTTCCTCAGCCGGGGCATCGTTCGCGCCCGGAGGCCCGATACGGTAGCCGCGACGAAAACCGCCGCCTCCACCGCCGCCCCCACGTCTGCCTTCCGGTTGGGTTGGGTTCAGGACGTAAGCCGGCAGGTAGCCGTAGAAGGTCGGATTGCCGTTGGCGGTCGAACCGAAGATGTCGCCGTCGGCGTTCTGGCCGAAGCCCCAGGTGTTGTTATTAAACTGATGGAGGAACTGCAGGGCGGAACCATCGGGAGTAAATCGAAACACGCCCTGTCCAAACTGGAGGTCCTCACCACCGATGTTGCCACGAAAGTTCGAATAACCCACTGCGCCGTAAATCCAGTTGTCAAAGCCCCGGGCGAGATTGCTCTGAGTCGCATGCGTGTCGCCGGTTCCCCATCCCGGCAGGATGACCTCGCGCACGTCGGCCTTGTCGTCCCCATCAGTGTCTTTGAGGAAAAGCATGTGCCGCGCTTCCGCCACGATGATGCCGCCATCCACGAACGCCAACGCGTTCGCAAGGTTCAATCCCTCGGCGAAGACCGTGAATTTGTCGGCCCTGCCGTCGCCATCGGTGTCCTCGCAGATCTTAATCGTGGACTGGCCCGGTTCGCCTTCGGGAAGAAGACCATGGGGATAATCACGTGCTTCGACCACCCAGGCGCGCCCGCGTTCGTCCCACGCCATGTAGATGGGCTTCACCACATCGGGTTCGGCGGCGAAAAGCTGCAGCTCGAAATCCGCCGGAACCTGCGTGTATCGGATGCTGTCCTCCGGATCGAGTGGAGCCTGAAGTTTTACCGGCTCGGAGCGGCGCTCGTAGTTCGGTACCTCGCCCGGCAGACGCTGCAATAGAGGACGAGACGCGACATAAACTTCCCAGGCCGACTTTGCGTTCGTACTGACATTGTCGAGAACCGCCTTGCGCAGATCCGCGTCCTCCGGCTGGTTACCATCGGTGTACTTGATCAGACCGTTGCCCGCATTCTTGAACCGGTTGAGCATCTCCTTTTGGGCTGGCTTGATTTCGGTGTCTGGCCCCACCTGCACCACCGCGTCGAAGTGTTTCAAATACGCGTCCGTGAGATCGGCGGCCCCGGCCTGGTGATCAAAGTAAATCGCTTCGGGCGCCAGGGTCTGGCCGGGCAGATAAACATAGTTCGTGCGCGCGCCGCCAGAGCCGCCGCCTCCGCCACTGCTGCCGCTGACGGGGCCGAGATAAAGGACATGCAGCGGGCGTTCCGGCGCATCCGCAGCAAAGGTGTTGAGCGCGAGCAGCGCACCCATAAAAAGTGTCAGGTTTTGTTTCAGGTTGTTCATTTCAGAATCAGTGGTGTTCGCTGAGAATTTGATCGGGGAACGTCTGCAAAACTCGGTCGGAGCGCGGCTGTGCCCGCAGGGTCAGCCGCAGCATGCAACTGCGCCAAGACTCGCTGGAAACTCGTGAGCGCTGCGGCTGGTCTTCGACACCGCCGCGCTCCAATTATCATTATTGTCGACACCCTTTACTTGTTCGTGAGTTTGAAAATCATCTGTGCAAAATAGTAAAGGTTGTTGCGCCAGTGCGTCGCGTCATGAGTATCACCGTCCACATTCCAGATGTGCGGCACATTGTTTTCCTTCAGATACTTTTGGACTCCCTGACTGATTCGAATCAAACCATCCTTGTTGCCGCACGAAATGTAAATGAGTTCCAGCTGATTTCGTGGCCGCCGGATCCGGAACCAGTTCAGCGGGGGCCTTGGTGTTCGGCGCCGAGGAGAAGCCGCCGATCCAGGCGAACTTGTCCATGTTGCCAAATCCGAAGTTCAGTGTTTGCCCACCGCCCATGGACAGACCGGCGAGCGCGCAGTGGTCCCGGTCCGTGTAGGTGCTGTACCGCGATTGAATGGTCGGAATGACATCGTTGAGCAGATTGCTCTCGAACACCGCAAAGGCCGGGGCCCTCGCCATCACGTTTCCTTCAGCTCGATCATTCTTCTGCGCACGGCCGTTCGGCATCACCACGATCATCGGCACGGCCTTGCCGTCGGCGATCAGGTTGTCGAACAACAGGTCCGGCGTGGCAAACCGCTCCCACTCCGTTTCATCACCGCCGATGCCATGCAACAAATAGAGGACAGGATACTTCTTGTCGGCGGTGTAGCCGGGCGGCGTGTAGACATTCATCTTGCGGGTGGTTCCCACGGTCTTGGAATCGTATTCGATCATTTCCAGCTTGCCGTGCGCAATGCCATCCCGCTTCTCAACGATTCCTTCCGGAGGTTCTGGATACACCTGCTTGTCGTCCGAGCCCAACTCGATGGAACCGCCGAAGCCACCGCGCCTACGGCGTGGCTCGTTGCCCGCCTGCGGACTCGCCGCAGCGACACGGGTCGCCTTGGATTCCTGGCTTCCAAACCCACCGACCTTCCGCGTGAACTGGATGCTCTGGTCGCTGGCCTTGCCGGAGAACTCGATCGGGATATCCCTGTCCTGAATCTGCCGCATCTCGACGAACGTCAGCGTGTCACCCTGCAGCTTCGCGCCTTTGAATTCCACGTCGCGCTTCTGCCCTTCCGTATCCACGGAGGCCCTGGTAACCACTTTCCCCTCCGCCACCGGAAACGTGAACAGGTATTTCTGTACGCCGACCTGGGTGTCGAATTCGACCTTCCACGTGCCAGTGACGTCGGCCGCCGATGTCGAGAACCGGATGGCAACGAGCGCCAGCAAAAGAATCAGGTTTTTCATGGTGTTGGAAAAGTATAGAGGGAATTGCTTCAACGCAGGTTTCAATTATTAGGGCCCCTCTATTAACTAACTCAAAACGAAAACAGGCGTTCACTGAAGCGTCCCATACGCGGCGCCGTACGCTCCGGCGAGCTCTCCGAGTTCTGCGGGAAGAATCTTCACGTCGTGCCCACAAACCTTCCATTCATACTGGTGAACCATTCTCCGAAGCGGTTCGAACAAATCATCCCCTGCTCGCGCAATGCCGCCTCCAATGATCACCGCCTCCGGATCGAGCACGTTGGTCAGCGAACCGATGGCGACCGCCAGCGCCGTGAGCGAGCGTTGCCAGACACCGGATGCAAATTCATCACCGGTCCGGTGGGCCTCAATCAGTTCGTGGGTGCTGGAAAATCTTCCCTCACCGCGCTCACGAATCGTGCAGTTGCCGATCTGCACTTCCAGACTCCCGGGCATGTCGCAGACGTCCGGCGTCCCATTCATATCGAGCGTGATGTGTCCCAGATGCCCGGCCTTGCCAGTGTGGCCGCGGAGCAGGTGTCCGTCGACCATCGCCGCGCCGCCGACTCCGGTACCAAGTGTCAGCAGAATCACATTGGTAAAACCTTTCGCAGAGCCGAGCCAGACTTCGCCGAGCAACGCCGCCTGCGCATCATTCAACACCGGCACCGCGTCGATTCGCTCCAGAAAATCCGCCCAGACGAGATCAACCAAACCATCGAGCCGGCCCGGCATGAAGGCGATGGAGCCTCCGTCCTTCGCGGCAAGTCCGGGGGCGGAAAGACCGATCCGTTCCGGTGCGGCCCCTTGCTCATCCGTTGATCGCTTGACGATGTTTTTGATCGTCTCCGCAAAATGAAGCCGGTGATCCGGATCGAATGACTCGTTGTATCGCGCCAGCGTTTCGCCCGCCGCAGTGACCGCCACCACCTTCACGCTGGAACCGCCGAGATCGATGCCGAGAAGAAAGCTCATCACAAAGTTTCCAATGAACAATGACAAAGGACCGAGGAACTAACGCCAGGCCAACTCGCAGCCCGTCCTCGGAAGCTTCTCCGACCACCCTTTGTCATTTGTGTTTGGACATTTGCAATTAACAATTTCACCCCCCCACCTGCCCTTCGCTCACGCTCCAGCCGCCATCGACTGCGAGGACCTGACCGGTCACAAATTTCGATTCGTTGCTCATGAAAAACACGGCGGCCGAATCGAGGTCCTCCGGGAGACCGATGCGACCTCCGTCCAGAGGCTGTTTGGTCTCGATGAACTCGATGATCTCCGAGGTCTCCTGCGCGCGCTGCGACATCGGCGTCGCCACGAGCGCCGGCGCAATCACGTTCATCCGGATGTTTTGTGGGGCGTAGTATGACGCAGCAGACTTCGTCAATCCGATGATCGCGGCCTTGGTCGTGGCGTACGCGTGCGTGCTGAAGAACGCAGAGGACGGCGACCAACCGAGTACGGAACCCATGTTCAAGATCGTGCCGCCGGTAGCTTCCCGGAGAAACCGCCGGACCGCCGCGCGGTTGGAATTGAAAAGCGAAGTCAGATTGAGATCCAGCGTCGCCTGCCATCCGTCGTCCGTGATCTCGTGAAGCGGTCCGTCCCCAAACTTCCGTCCGCTACCTCCCGCAACGTGATACAGTCCGTGGAATCCGCCGAACCGTTCCGCCGCCAGATCAATCGCAGCACCCGCAGTTGCGGGGTCCGCCGCATCCCCGACAAACGCGACGCAATTCTCGCCCAACGCGGCCTCTGCGGCCTTCGCGCTCTCGGACGTGCGCCCGACGACTACCACCTGCGCTCCTTCGCGAATGAAAGATTTGGCCGCCGAAAAACCCAGCCCCGTCGTGCCACCCACGATGACGATCGATTTCTTTTCCAAACGTGAACTCATGCTGGGAGGGGAGCGTAAGCAACCTATGAGCGTCAGACTAGCTTTTTGCGATGGGATCACCAACCCGAGCGACTCGCCCCCGAACCACTGCTGAATGACGACCGGGAATTGCCCGAGCCTGAGCTGAATCCAGAACTGCCGAAACTTGATCCGAAGGAAGAACTCGATCCAAATGAGGAGCGCGATGAGGATTCCAACAACCGACGGGCGGCGGTCCTTCGCTGTTGCTGCTCCCGTTCAATGCGCGCCTGTTCCGCCTGCTGCCGGCGTCGAACCTCGGCCTGGGCTTCCGCAATGGCGTGACTGGCCATCCGTCGGGCGGCAACGGCGGCAACGAGAACCGCAGCGTAGTCCCCTCGTTGGAATCCCTGCCGGGCGCGAGCGAGCGGGTCCGCTCCGTATTGCGGTGAAACGGAGACCCCATACCCTCCGGACCAACGCCCCGCCGACCGGACGTCCCTGACCGCCACTTGGAACTCGGCATACGCCTTCTCCGCCGCCGCCAGCTCATTGCGCAACCAGGCCGCCAGCAACCCCGCCTGCCGGGCCAGATCGTCCGCCCGATCATCAAGGGCAGCCCAGTCGCCATGCGGTGCCGCCAGACTTTCTCGAATCTCGACCAACCTCTTACGAAGTTCCCTGGCCTGGCGAATGATCTTCTGGGTTGGCAGGCTATCAGGAAATTGGTCGGCAGCGCTTCGTTCCTCGAGTGTTTCGAGTTTCTTCAATTCTTCCTCTGCCGCATCGACGCTTCGCACGGTTTCCGCATGGAGTTCCCAATCAGACGCCACGGTCGAATCGCAATGATCGAGCTGATTCTGCAATGCCAGAAGGGCTCCCTCCCCCTCATGCCTTGTAGTGTATTGATTCTTCCCTTTGAGGTCACGAACTCAGAAACGGCGGGGTCTCGTGGGTGGTGCGATTGTCCTTCATCTGGGACTCAAAGTGATCGACTCGAATGCACAACAGCCGGAGCAATGAGCGGTTCGCCGTCTCCGTTTTCGAAAGTCGGTCCTGCTTGTCTCGAACCTCTTGAAGTCGTGATTTAACGAGTTTTTGACAACCCTCCGCCCGTTCGAGCGTACCCGCTGAATCAAGAATCCACCCGCGAGCAAACCAATCCACCGCGTTCTTCAAATAGTTCGTGGCGTTGGCCATCAGGTTATGAGATTCCTTCAGATTGTCCCTGCTGGTCCCGTTGGCATCCGGGTGGGTCGAATCTCCCGCGCCCAGCAACAGCACGGTGGCAGCGTAGCGCGACTCGATCGATTTAAGAATTGCCTGATGCGAGGGAATCGCCGACTCCAGCCGATTGGCTTCCGCCGTGCGCGCTTTCAAGGTGTCGTCGTACTGAGCGAAGGCGGTCGCCGTACCATCAACCAGCTGCCGTCCCAATCCCGCGTCATGCAGGGCCCGGGCACTGGCCGAGTTGGCGCCGTCAACGTCACCGCGATTCGACGCCGCACGGGCGGCCTCTGACTGTTCGCGGGAGGCCTTCAAAAAATGATCCGGATCGCGCCCCTCTTCGACCAGAATCCTGCCCGAATCCAGTCCAAGCTGTTGTCCCATTTGCGCCCGGGACGTGGCGACGAACCCGGTCGTTTCAGCAATCGCAGGCAGAACAGTTTCACCCCGAAATTGCTCCGCTTTGACCGTCAGGCCAACACGCTTCACCACCGCCGCCAACCCGGTGACGATGTCCGCGATCGATTCGGCTGTACTCGCTATGGCCGCGCGCCTGGTCGCACCGACAAATGCTCCCGACAATTGACGAAGGACCTCGTCGATCCAATCGGTGGTGAGATCGAGGTTGATGAGTTCTTCCCTGACCGGAACGATCTCCTGTTTGATTCGATCGTGAAAATCCGTTGCGAGACGAACCACCTCACGGGCGTCATCAGACTGCTCACGGGCACGGGCACCGACGGTCCGCAGCGCACACAGAGGGTCACCGATTGACATGACGGCAGCGGCGGAAAAGGCGTCCGTTGCGGAAGGCAGAAGCGTTGCGAGCGTTGCGGTGATCGGGAACAAAACGTCCGGCCCGATCTGGTTCTCAAAGGTGGTGGCGTCCTGGCGAGTCTTCTCAATGCCCTGCTCCACCTCAACCAGCAGGTCGGCCATCTTGAGCTGGCCTTCGGCAAGTTCGTCGAGCGCGGTGAGCGCCCGCTCGGCGCGCTGATTGAAGTTCGCGATCAGTTCGTTGAACGACAGCTTGAATGGTTGATAAGAATCGAGATCACCCAACAACCGATCGCGGTCGGTTTGTTTGTCACGCAACGCATCCGCGAGCCCCTCCTCGGGCTCAAACACAACCGGCTCATCACGCAACCGTCGAATGGCCGCCCGATAGTGACGTTTGAAAAACAGATTGGTGGCGCGGCGCGAAACCGCTTCGGGACGGGCCAGGCTCCTCGCCTCCTTGAGCACGCGTCCCGCGCACGCGGCCATGATCAACATCTCGTCCATGTCGCGAATTGTCTGTTTGACGAGAACGAGGGTGTCCCCGGCAAACCGGGCTTCCGCCTCGGTTCGCGAGACGCCCAGCGCGTTCATGGAGCGACCCATGAGTGCCGAAGCGGACACGGTTTTTTCATCAAGCGCGCGCGTCCACGCTTCAATCAGTTCAAGCGCCTCGCGACGACTCGGCCGACGCCGGCGGTTCAACACGAGGGCACCGAGCAGGAAGACACCGCTGGCGAGGGAAACAGCGAGCGTCAGAACCTCGCTTCTTAACTTGTCGCGTCGGGCCTTCGAACTGATGGTGTCCTTGATAAAGCGAACGTCCTTCAAGGCCGTCTCGAGCCTGCCCTGATACAAAGGATCCGCCGTCTCATGTAACCTTTTGGCCTCAGTCAGCGATTGTTCCGCATCGTCGAACGCATGACCGATCGTCTTCGCGTATGGGTCCTTCCGCAAGGCCGCAACTTCCGCCTGGAGCCTCGCGATGCGCGGCTCCACATTCTGGTAAGCCACAAGTTCACGGGAAGCGCGCGCGACACTTTCATTGACCGAGGCGGCCAGAGTCGAGGCGGCCTGGAATTCGCCGCTTTCAAAATTAGACTTCGCCGACGCAAGGTCAGCCTTCCACGAAACAAAGTCGGGTTGCACAACCAGCCCCGTGAGTTCGGGCTGCATGCGTCGCAGTCCGACAATCTCTGATTCGTGGTGGTCAATGTTCTGTTGCGCGATCTCGAGCAAACCGCTGGCGCTGGACTTCAACCGAGCATTTCTCGCCTCCATCCCCGCGGCCGCTTGACGCCGTTGCGTTTCTTCCGAGGCAATCCTTTGGTCCAACTGCTTATTGATCGAGGCCACGGTATCCTTGGCGGCATCGATGATGCGCCCCCCGCTCCGCATGGCGGCAATGGCCGGTTGATCGAGACGCCCCACCCAACGATCTTCACCGAGCCCGCGTTTGTCCTGCGCGTCCGAACCGTAATACGAGAATTTTCGGTCCTTCAGAAAGAGGGCAAAGAACGCGCCGTTGCGTTCGCCGGTTCGTGGGTCGGTCCAGGTGCCGAAACTTGTCCGACCCGGCAGTCCGTTTCCGAGGCGATGCTCGACGGCTTCCATGCCGTTGAAGCGCCTGCCCTGCGCGTCGGTGAACGTTTCACCCCCAGCCGATTCCATGAGGACGACCACCCAGTTGGTGCCGTTCTGATCAAGCCATTGTTCCAATTGTGCGAGTTGCTCCGTGCCCAATCCCAGTTCGACAGAATTTCTTCCGTCGACTGGATCAATCTTGGCGACGATGAAGGATCCGGACTCTGCGACCATGCCGGAATGAACTGGCTGAACAGCAGGACGGCCGCCGCGACCAACAAGCTGGCAAGACCAGTCCGGTCCGGAAACCACTCCACTCCTGAAGCAGGTTTTGAAGGACGGGTCACGAGTTGATTCACGGTCGTGATTACGGCCTGAATCGTTCTTTCCAACAATTATAATTTGAGCGGTCGTTTTGGAAACCCGGCCATTGAACTACGAAGCTGTCGAGGGCAGTCGGCGACCCCAAATTTGACACTTGTTCATTTACCTGCGTGATCCGTCTCGGGTAACGTCACCTGCCTATGAAGCCCCCACAGTCTTTGGTCAACCGCACGCTCCTCGTCGGATTCCTCGCCCTCGGAATGAGTAATGAGGCATCGGCGGCCACTCAAACCTCGACCTCAACGTCACTACCCGCCACCGGGTTGTTCGCGCAAACCAACCTGGTTGCCTGGTGCATCGTCCCGTTCGACGCGAAGAAGCGCGGTCCCGAAGAACGCGCCGCCATGCTCGAGAAACTCGGCATCAAACGGTTCGCCTACGACTATCGCGCCGAACACATCCCCACCTTTAACGCCGAGATCGAAGCGCTAAAGAAACACGGCGTCGAGCTGACCGCCTGGTGGTTTCCGACGTCGCTCAATGACGAGGCAAAAAACATTCTCGCGGTGCTCAAACGCCACGGCGAACACCCGCAACTCTGGGTGATGGGCGGCGGCGCTCCCACCCGATCTCCCGAAGAACAGACAGCCAGAGTCGAAGCGGAAGCGAAACGCATCGGTGAAATTGCAATCGCAGCAAAAGCTATTGGCAGCACGGTCGGCCTCTACAACCACGACAACTGGTTCGGTGAACCCGAGAATCAGGTCGCCATCATCGAGCGTCTGAAAGAAGACGGAATCACCAACGTTGGCATCGTCTACAATTTGCATCACGGCCACGAACACTTGAACCATTTCCCTGCGCTGCTCGCCCTGATGAAGCCTTATCTGCTGGCGCTGAACATCAACGGCATGGTCATCGGCGGCGACAAGAACGGCCGCCTGATCCTTCCCCTGGGTCAGGGCGACCTTGACTTGAAACTGCTGAAGATCATTCGAGCCAGTGGCTGGAACGGCCCCATCGGGATTCTGAATCACACCGACGAGGACGCCGACGCGCGATTGCGCGACAACATGGACGGACTGGCCTGGATCGTCTCCCAACTCGACGGCCAGCCCGCCGGCCCCAGGCCCACTCCCACGTCTTGGAAGAAACCGTAACACCAGTCCTCTCTCGCAAAACATGAGCTGGCGCACCATTACCGCGACGACGGCAATCTTGGGGTCACTGTCCGCCGCCCTCGGCGCCACCGACGATCCATGGTCCATTGAAGACGCGGAGGCACGCGCTTCACTACCCCCGTTTCAAACCATCCCCGCCGCCGCCCCAGATCATCTGACGTCCACTGATGGCCAACCCACCGAGGTTGCTTCCCGTCAATGGAACCGCTCGCTTGGCGACAACGGCTCGCGTCGTTTCTCTTCTCTCGCCCAGATCACTCCCACCAACGTCACGAAACTCGAAATCGCCTGGACGTATCACTCCGGCGACGGCACCGGCAATCTGCAGTGCAATCCGATGATCGTCGATGGCCTCATCTACACCCCCACGGTCGGACGAAACGTGGTGGCCATTGACGGGGTCACGGGAAAGGAGCGTTGGCGTTTCGAACCGGAAGGCGGCGCGCGCCCGGCGTTTCGTGGCATGACCTACTGGCCCGGCGACACAGATGCCGCCCCTCGCCTCTTGTTCACCGCCGGGCCTTTTCTGCATGCATTGGATCCGAAAACCGGCCGGCTCATCGCCAACTTTGCCACCGGCGGACGCCTGAAACTTCCGGGTAATGCACCCGGTGAATTCGGTGCCAGCACCGTTGCCCCGGTCGTGTTTGAACGCACGTTGATTGTGCCCGGCTTCGAACGCGATGTCTGGGCGTTTGACGTGGTCACCGGTGAACCGCTTTGGACGTTTCACACCGTTCCGCAGCCCGATGAATTCGGTACCAATACCTGGGATCAAACCGAGAACTACGGAGCCAACTGCTGGGGAGGCATGGCGCTGGACGATCAACGGGGCATCGCCTACATCACCACCGGTTCTCCCAAACCCAACTTCAGCGGGGTCACTCACTGGGGCGACAACCTGTTCGCCAACTGTGTTGTCGCATTGGATGCGCGCACGGGCCGACGACTCTGGCACTTTCAGGAAATCCGCCACGACATCTGGGATCTCGATATTCCCGCTCCGCCAGTGCTCACCACCATTACCCGCGAAGGTCGGCGCGTGGATGTCGTCGCCGCGGTCACCAAGCTGGGCAACACGCTGTTGCTCGATCGTGTCACCGGCGAACCGGTCTTTCCCGTCCGACTCCGCCGCGCTCCCTCCTCGCGTCTGCCCGGTGAACGAACCGCCCCGTATCAACCGGACATTGAACAGCCCGAACCCTTTGCCCGACAAGTCTTCACCACGAATGACATCACTCGGCGCACGCCCGAGGCGTTTGATTTCATTTCCAAACGCGTCGCTGCGGCCAACATCGGGTGGTTCGAACCCTTCACGGACAGCCGACCGACCATTCTCTTTGGCATTCATGGTGGCGCCGAATGGACCGGTGCCTGCGTGGATCCGCGCAACGGACTTCTCTACGTGAGCGGCAACGAACTTCCGTGGGCCATCACCGTGTTTCGCGATGAGCCGGAACCGCCGTTTCCCCCGGGTGCAACGCCGACCCGCGGACAAGTGCTTTTCAACCAGGCGTGCGCGCAATGTCACGGGCCCGACCGCGTCGGCATTGGTACCGCACCGCCATTACGCGGACTGTCCCGGCGATTGAACGACGAACAGGTGAAGACACTGTTGAAAACCGGCCGCAACCTGATGCCCGTCGCGCCCGAGATGTCGGAGGAAGACACGCAGGCGCTGTTGGATTTCCTGTTTCTCCGTGACCGGTCGGCCGTCGATACGCCGCAACCCAAACCTGTTCGGCCGATCTATCGCGACACCGGCTATCCGAAGCTCCTCGATGAGGAAGGCTACCCCGGCTGCACCCCGCCCTGGGGCACGCTCACCTGCATTGATCTCAACACCGGCCGACGCGTCTGGCAGGTGCCGCTGGGTGAATATCCGGAGCTCACCGCACAGGGGCTTCCCAAGACCGGCACGGAAAACTTCGGTGGCCCGATCGTCACCGCCGGTGGACTCGTCTTCTGCGGCGGCACCCGCGACCAAAAGATTCGCGCGTTCGACGCCGAGTCAGGCATAGAGGTGTGGTCGGCAGCGCTTCCTTTCGGAGGTTATGCGCCCCCGAGCACCTACGAAGCGGGCGGGCGGCAATACGTCGTCATACCAGCGACGGGTGGCGGGAAATTGGGCGGACCCACGGGCGATGCGATCGTGGCCTTTGCGCTACCACAATCCCGGCCCGACAAGTGACTCGTGCCAGTCCGTCAATTGGATCGATGGGGGGAGCCCGGGTTGGGGAGTTTTTGGCAACTCTGCCGCCAGTTGGGAATCAAGGGTGTCACGCTGCACAGTTACCGTTGCGCGTGGGCCGAACGAGGAAAGTGGCTGGATACCCCAAACGATTCGAGCAGACGGCTCTGGAAAAATTTAACGCTCAGTGCACCGAGGGCGGATTGTCGGTGGGTTCATTTTGTTGCCGCGCTGCATTTCCGCCATTCGGGGCCGCCCATTGGTGTGTGAATCCACTGCGTCTCATGCGTGAAATCGCAGATGCGATCATCAACGCAACCACTGAATTTGCCAAGCAAGCTCCGAACGGCAATAGAAAGAAGAAGTAACCCTCATCGCTTGCCCCAATCCCATCGGCCAGCCAACCCATAGCCGTGCCACCCACGAACAACACCACAAAGGAAAACTCCAAGACGACATCAATAGCTCCTGAATCCGCTCCTGAGCGGAACCGCAATGTCATGTTTGCCCGGTAGCTGACCAAGGTGATGACGACAGCCAGAACCCAGGCGTTGCGGTAAAACTTTGCTTGGGTGCTCACGGTACCATTGCTATTCGTCTGTTCACACAACGCCGAGCGCAGCCACGCCGCGCAAATGGTTTTGAATTTGGACCGAGGCGCTCTCCCGGCGTTGACTGCCCCTTTGTTGTTCGGCGATACCGGAATCATAGCCTACCCTGCGTGATAACAAGGTAGTGGCCTTGTAATCCCCGAATCAAGGTAGCTCCAAAGCCCAAGCCGTTGGCCTCCCAATCCGTCGACAATGCTACCTGTGGCTCCACGATTTGTTTCGTCTTCATCCGGCTCTGAACATAGCTGGTTGTGCTTTCCAGTGGCAGCTTCAAATAGTCATGGACACCGGGAGTCACCATCTACGGGAGAGTGATGAGAGTAGGCGAGAACACCGCCCACTCGTAGAACTGATGGCTTGCCTCGCGACACCGCCATCTCCCTCGGCAATTATGAGCGTGTTGGACGGAAGACTTAGTCCTGTTCTTTGAAGAAGACGGTTTAGCGCCTGCTCGTTTGCAGCATTGGTCTTGGACGTCGATCCGCTATCGCAGCCTGATATGAGAATCAGGGCGACGACGAACAATGACAGAGCCAGATGAGATGGGATGATTACCTTCACGGGGCTATTCCGCCGAACAGTGTTAATAACCGATTTTTTACCACGGGTATCCCGGAGAGGCTGGCTGGTTTTCCACGCGGAAATAGTCTGTCCCTCGGTTCATGTTCAAACATTTACGAGGCATTGCTCCCTGGTAAAGTGAAATATCAGAAATGGCCAACCGTTGGTTTTTCGGACGGCTGAATTCCGGCACGCAATCGCCCGGTTTGATTCGATCACTGGGCTCTGCCGCTTGGCACCATTCTGCTGCTGCAATGTTGATACAAGGTATTCGTCGCCTTCGCCAGCCACACCCGCTCCTCTGATTTTTCCAACCCGTCTCCTCGCGCGGCACCACGTTCATTCCAAGCTCGGTGCGGACTAGGGAACCAGGCCGGCTCGCTGCTCCGCGTGTTCGAGAAAATCGGCTGCATAACGTTTCAACAACCCCGGCACATCATTTTTCATGAGGTAGATTTTCCCGCGAATGGTCTTGGTTTCTCCCGGCTTCAAGCCACCAATGCGGAAGTCCGAATGCAGGCAACGCGCGACACCCTGAAACAGTTCCTGATACGGCTCCCACGCGGTCGCGAAGATCATGGAATCATCTCCGCTGAAACAACCGATCAGCCCGTTGCTCGGGATCTGCGGATTCAGCGGACGCGGGTTGACATCAGTTCTCGGGACACCCGCCGGGCACCACACCTGGCCGGGCACATAGCGGGCCTTCGTTTCCCAGATCGCAGTCGGCATGGTCGTGAGTTTTCCGTCGAGAAAGATGAAGCACTTGGGCAGGTAGTCATCGATGTTTCCGTTTGAATGATCCGGATCGAATCCGGTGAACGCGCCGAGCCGCACGCAGGGCTGCGCCCATTGAGCTTCGGATATGCGATCCGTCGGATTATGCGCGACCAACTGGAAATCAACCGCATCGCGTCCGGCGATGATGGTGTGATTCACAAGCACGCCATCCTCCAGCCGATCTCGCAACTTCATCACCTTGCCGTCGGTACCAAGTGATACGAATTCCTTCTCATGCGGAATGACCGTGTGTTTCACCCAATCGGCATCCATTGAATCTCCACGACAGTAAGCTTCCAGATAATTGATTCGTATCTCACCACCGGGAAGACTGGCCCCTTCAATCACCAGCCAATGATGATCCCGTTTGAGCGTCAGGTCGGAAATCTCCTGCGCGGCAAGCGACGCCAGCCCAAGCACAAACATGCACGCAAAACAGATCAGTTTTCGAAGGTACACTTTCATAATTCGTATTGGGATTCCAGTCAAATAACCGGACAATTCCGCTGTTAATCGAGAGCCTGAAGACCCACGCCAAAACTCAACCCGGGCGGCAGTGGTCAATCCAAGCCGTATTTCTCCAGCCAGGAATCACGACGCCGCAGTTTTGTTTCTGCCACGCATTTCACGCAACCCAATAAAAATCATGGTGCCGACGGTGATGGGGATGACGAAATAGAGCATGGCCGCGCTGAACGCAGGCAGAGCGTCATGGCGGGCTGCGTTCAGGATGAGATACAGTGTGTAGGCGACGTAGTAGCCGAGCAGCAGCGTGCCTTCCCTCCGACTGATGACGCCACCGGTAAGAAAAATGGGCAGACAGGCAAATGATACGGCGATCATTACCGGGATGTCGAATCGGGTGACTGAGGCGGAAACTTCGATGCCTCCCGGGGCGATCGCACTGGCGACACCGAGAACTCCCATGAGGTTGAAGATGTTGCTGCCAACGACGTTTCCGACCGCGATGTCCCTTTCACCACGGAGCGCCGCGATGAGTGAAGTGACAACTTCAGGAAGAGAGGTGCCCGCGGCAATGATCGTCAGACCGATGACGATTTCGCTGACCCCCAGATACTGGGCGAACGTTACGGCACCATCGACCAACCAGCGCGATCCAATCACAAGGAGTCCAAGGCCGCCAAGTACCAGCAACAGGTTGATTGTCCAGGCACTTTTCTTGGGAGAGTCGCCTCCAAACTCTTTGGCATATTCACTCTTCACTTCGTCGGATTCCCTGCGACTTTGGCGGATCAGAAAAAACATGTACGCAGCGAGACCTATGATGAGTGTAAAGCCTTCCGTTCTGCTCAGATGTAGGTCCAGCGTGAAGAGCAGGACGATCACCGAAAGTAACATCATCAAGGGGACATCCTGCCGGATCAATTGCTGGGACACCATCAGCGGGACAATCATCGCGGACAGTCCAAGGATGAAGAGGATGTTAAAAATATTGCTTCCAACAACGTTGCCAACGGCAATGTCAGCCTGGCCGGACAAAACCGCTTTTATGCTGACTGCAAGTTCGGGAGAACTGGTCCCGAATGCCACAACCGTCAGTCCGATGATCAGGGGAGACACTCCAAATACGGCCGCCAGACGGGAGGACCCTCTGACCAACGCTTCTGCACCGGCGATCAGCAGAACCAGTCCGGCAACGAACAAGAAAATCACCATATGTATTTTGATCTCCGCCGCAATCAGGCCAATCCAGAAGTGTTGCCTGCCTGACTGGTTGCACGTTCGATCAGCGGCGACAGTTCAGGAACTGCCCACGATTTGCAACGGGAAGTTGACTGCCCGGTTCGTTGGAGGCGCGGAAGTTCGGGTGAACATGGCAGGTTCCCAGAACCCGTGATTCCGACAGGTTTTCAGTCGAGTCCGTATTTCTCCAGCCAGGATTGCGGGAGGGTGCCGAAGCTGAGGAGCCAGTCATTGAACCTTTTCAGAGTCCAGCCGCGGCCTTTTACCAGACGGTTGTGGAGTCGTTCGTTTTCAAGCCGTCCGAGCCAGTAGCTCATCGGCACACAGGGTGATCCGGTGTACCAGTTGATTTCTGCTTCAGCTCGGGCTTTGGAAAAATTCAGGTGTTTGCGGAGATGATTCACTCCTTGCCGATAACTGTAGCGCCCGGTCTGCAACCGCAGATCGATCAGGATGCGATGACAGCGCCACAACGCGTCGCTGAGCTGTTGAATCTTCGTCCACGGCGAACGGTCAATTTTCAGGTCAACGGTCATCTGCTCACACCACAACGTCCAGCCCTCGTAAAACACCGCGTGCGAGAACAGGCGTCGCCATTTTCGCGGGTGCTTGTTCGCTGTCGCGAACTGCAGGTGATGACCGGGGTACGCCTCGTGCGCGCAGGTGAGCGGCAGGCCGAAATGTTGCTGGCGTTCGATCCGTTTTTCCTTCTCCGTCGTTTTGTCGAGACTCAGATCGTTGACCCAGAACACGCCGCGCTGCCTTCTTTCGAAAGCGCCGGGCGACGAGTAGGCGGCGGTGGGCAGCAAGGGTTTCATAAAGTCCGGAGCTGGACGCAGCACGAGGGTTTCGCCCTTCGGAAAAGTCATCGCTCCGGCGGCTTTGAAGGCATCGGCGATGCGTTTGGTTTCTGATTGGTAGAGAGTGAACAGGTCCTGCGTCGGGTTCCAATCTGACTTCGCTTTTTCGAGGAGTCTGGCGGCGCTTTTTCCTTTGCCAAATGTTGCGCAGGCCTGTTTCTGCAAGTGGCTGATCCGGGCAATTTCATTTTCAGCGAGCGTCTCGATCTGGCCGAGCGTGTAGTCCAGACCGAGCTCATCGCACACGCGACGCCGAACTTGCTCGGGACCGATTGCGAACGAACCGGCGGGTGCGGTCGGCAGATCCGCCACGTGATCGCGATATTGATCGATGGCCTTTTGTGCGGAGGCGATAAGCGGTGCGGCAGCGGGCGTCGGGCTGTGCAGCGTCAAAAACGCATCCACTGCCGCCAGCAGGGTGCGGGACCCGGCGGCGGTTTCCTTCATGACATTCACCCACACGTTTTCCGGCGAGCTGACCAGCGTCGCGGACTCGGCGAGGTAGCGGGGAGTTTTCTTGAGGAGCGAACGGAGATTGTCTGCGGCACGGGAGGGTTCGTCGTCGCCGCGTTGCAGCTCGTGGAAGAGCACGTTGAGAACTTCCTCGATGGAGTCCGGGTCCAGCGCGTGGCGGTCTCTTGAAAACTCTTCACAGTCGTGCAGCAAATGACTTTGCAACGCGAGCCGGTCGAGATGTTGTTCGCGGGAAAGATCGCGCATGGGAATCAGGTCGAGATCCCGAAGCGTGTTCAAGCGGCGGGTGTGTTGGCGTCGCTCGTGAACCAGGCTGGTTTTCCCCAGCTTTCCCTCGCCCTGTTTCAATCCCGCGAAGTTCGCCGCGATCGGGTCGTCTCCTAACTCACCTTCAAAATGGCGGCTGAGAACCCCTTCAAAGGCCGTGCTGCTGTGTTTCATAGGCGGGCCGGAGGGTGCGTGTTTGACAATCTTTTAGCTATTCATTTTGACGGCGGATACTACGCTTCCGACATCACACTCCGGTCTTAGAGCCCCGTGGATAGCAAGCCGTATCAACCACCTGTCCCAGAAACGAATCTGCACGACGAAATCGATGCGCGGGCGCGGCTCATCGCCTGCATGCAGGATCTCATCAAAGGGCTCGGTCAGGCCAATTCGGATCTGGCTCATGAACTCGACATACGGCGGCAGATGTCCGGGGCGCCTGATGACGGACATTCATTGCCGGAGAATGAAAGCCTCGTCATCACGTGCGGACAGAACGCCGTGTTGAGCCTCCCGGAGTCCGGTGAATGGATTCATCTGCCGCTCCCTGAACGGAACGAATCCTCGACGGAGCTGTCGCAGAATCACGCCGCTTCCGCAACCGGCATTCGGGTGAGCCGCTGGAGACCGTTACCGCGTCTGATCCAGCTGAGCGACATGCTCGCCGACTTCCCGGCCGCACGCCAAGCGGGACTGGTCGGACTCGCGGCCGAAGTGGTCTGTCTGGAGCTCGCGCGCCCAATCCTGCGGAACCCGGACGTGAAACGCCATTTAAAGACCGGAATGTTCGGAGTGTTTGTTTCCGATGACTCAGGAATCGTGCGCATGTTGAATCAGCACTTTTGCAGGCTGACCGGGCGGACGCCGGACGAGTTGATCGGCCGGTCGATCACGCAAGCACCGTTGTCGGTCGAGAGGGTTGATGATCAACACTCGGACGACGATCCTGCGGCTGATGGATTGGCTGACTTGAAAATTGCCGAGGTATGGATTAGGGGTGGCAATGACTTCCGGTTTCCGGTCAAACTGTACACGCAACCGATTTCAAGCGAGACCCCCGGGGCTGGAAGCGTGTCGGTCGTTATGGACATGACGGATCAACAACAACACATAGAGCCACTCGCGGGCCGGGAGCGGCGTTATCGCCGGTTTTTCGAGGAGGATCTGACGGGCGACTACGCCTGCACGCCCGACGGCCGGATCATCACCTGCAACGAGGCTTTCGCGCGGATCTTCGGCTTCGCAACCGTTGACGAGGCCGTCCAGTGCAATCTGCGTCAGCTCCATGTGAGCGGCGAGGCGGCAGATCATTTTCTGGAGTCGCTGAGGAATCATCGGAACCTCAACTATTTCGAATCGGTGATGCGGAGGTCGGACGGAAAACAAATCCACGTGATCCGCAATGTGAACGGCCGGTTCAACGACGAGGGCGAACTGGTCGAGATCACCGGTTATGTATTCGACAACACCGAACGGAAACGGCAGGAGGAAAGCATCCGGGAGTCCCAGAAAATGGAGACCGTCGGACGACTGGCTGGCGGCGTCGCACATGATTTCAACAACCTGCTCCTGACGATTCAGGGATACGCCAGCCTGCTGGCCGATCAGGTGCCGATGGATTCCGAGGGGCAGGAGGCCATCCAGGAGATCCAGAAAGCCTCGGACCGCGCCGCTGTGTTGACGAGGCAGTTGCTCGCATTCAGCCGGAGGCAGGTTCTCCAGCCGACGAAACTCAACTTGAACGACACCATCAGCAGCATGAGTTCGCTGCTGCAACGGATGCTCGGCGAGGACATCGAACTGGTCGCGCAGCTCGACGCTGATCTGGGTTTCATCCGTGCGGACCGCGCCCAGCTGGAACAGGTGCTGGTCAACCTGTCGGCGAACGCCCGCGCTGCGATGCCCGCGGGTGGGCGACTGACCCTGACCACCGCCAACATCGACCTGCGCGACACGTGGTTCTCCTTCCACGACGGGCCGGCACCAGGAGATTACGTCGAGCTGTCGGTCCAGGACAACGGCGTCGGCATGAGCGACGACGTGAAGCTGCACCTGTTCGAACCCTTCTTCACCACCAAGGAACAGGGCAAGGGCGCGGGACTCGGCCTGCCGTCAGTTTACGGAATCATCAAACAGAGTGGCGGCGAGATCCAGGCTTACAGCGTTTACGGCGAGGGCAGCACGTTTAAGATCTATCTGCCGCGACTCGATCCGGAGCCGGATCCGGAGCCACCGGCGAAGTCGGAAGCCGCCGCGCGGGAGAAGACCACGATCCTCCTGGTGGAGGACGAGGAAGCGGTGCGCATGTTGATCAGAAAAATTTTGACCCACTCCGGCTTCGACGTTCTGGAAGCCGTCGATGGCAAACAGGCGTTGTCGTTGATGGAAAATCATGTCGGCCCGAAAATCCCCCTGCTGCTCACCGACCTCATCATGCCGCACATGAACGGCCGCGAACTTTACGAACGGTTGCAGACCCGGTTTCCGGAAATGGAAGCTATTTACATGTCCGGCTACACCGAAGATGAGTTTGTCAAAAAAGGCGTGATGCAGGAGAAGGTCAATTTCCTGCAGAAACCATTCAACCCGAAGGGATTGATCGAAAAAATCACGCAAGTGCTTGAATCGACCTGAAGAGCAGCCGATCTTTAATCCGCAAAGCCAAACAATGAATACCGCACAGGCATGGCGCAGATGGTTCGGGCTGGCATTCCTCGCCTTCGCTTTCGGAATGCTCGTCTGGGGCCAGACCGTGCTCAAACCGAAGCTCGACGGAGTCGGCTACATCGTCTACTGGACCGGCTGTTTTTTCTTCACCTTTCTGGCGCTGATCACCGCCCTGATCGACATCTGGTGCGTCCGACGCCGGCAGCGAAACGAACGACGCAACCTCCTTAAGAATACATTCAACGACCTGAAAGACCTGGACGATGACCCCGACCCGAACGGCGCCCGCTCGTCCGGCAGTGATTGAATGAGTCATGAAGAATTCGGTGGTAAAAACAACTGAAGTCAGACTGCCCGGTGAAACGCGGCGTCGGGCTCTGCTGAAACTGCTGGCGGACGAGGACGAGGGAGTCGCAGAAAAGATCAAAGAAACCATCCTGACCTACGGAGCCGCCGCACGGCCCTGGCTAGAGTCCGAGGCACTCGTCGACGATCCCCTGCTCCGACGCCGGATACGCGCGCTGCTCCTCGGTTTCTGGCGCGAGGACGCCGACAACCGGTTTCTGTCGTTCTGCATGCATCACGGCGAGGAGTTTGACGTTGAACGTGGCGTGTGGTTGATCTCGAAAACCTGTTATCCCGAGATCAACGTGGAGGCTTACGAAGCCGTCCTCGACGACTGGGCGGCCCGGCTCCGCGCGGCGTTTGGTTCGTATTCCCGGGGCGAAAGCCGGCTCGCCATCGTCAATGAGTTCGTCTTCGGCGAGCTGGGGTTCAAGGGCAACGAAAACCAGTACTACGATCCGGAGAACAGCTACCTGAACCGCGTAATCGACCGGCGTCTGGGCAATCCGATCAGTCTCTGCCTGATCTACATGTTCCTCGGCCGACGGCTCGAAATGCCGATCACCGGCATCGGGTTTCCCGGCCATTTTCTCTGCCGTTTCCAGTCCAGCAAGGAAGAGTATTACATCGACGCGTTCAACGGCGGCAAGCTCCTGAGCAAATCGCAGTGCACGATTTATCTGCAACAAAACGGGCTCGGCGTGAAGAACGGTTACCTCGTGCCGATCAGCGCACGCCGTATCCTTCTCCGAATCTGCGCGAACCTGTACCAGACCTATCTCCAGCTTGAGGAAAGCGCGGACGCCGTCCGGATTCAGCGCTACCTCGTCGCCCTCGCAAAATAGCACCGACACCCACACCGCTTCAGGGACACATCAGCAGCCCCGGGCCGACAACGTCAACCGCTCCCCGGACTTCATCGTCTTGAACGGCTGATCCAATCTTCGGCAAGTCTCCTCGAAGAGTTCCGGAGTTTCCGTGTTGAATTCAAACATGTCGTAGTGGCACGGAACCACTGTGCCCGCCCCGATGTCATGGGCCAGTTGTGCCGTTTCCTCGCCATTTAGATTGCCCGCGACCCGGCGTTCAGGCTTGTTGCCGTTGATCGGTAGCAGCGCGAGATCGACCCTCCACTTGCTCAACCAGTCTGGCATCCCGTAGTAACGCAATGTGTCGCCAGAGTGATAAACCGAGAACGGTCCGAACGTCGCGACGAAGCCCAGGTATTTATGGAAACCCTGTTCGTCATGATCCAGATTATTGTGCGCGGAGGGAACGGCGTGCATCTCAAACGCGCCACACGAAACCGGGTGCGCAACATCCATCGGCGTGAGTCGATCGGGAGCCACCTTTAATCTCTCGGCGGCGAACCGCTGATTCGCGGACGGCACGACGACCTGAATGTCCGGATTCGCGGCGATCAGCGGAATCAGTGTCTCCGCGTCCAGATGATCGGTGTGGTTGTGACTAGAAGTCACGACATCGATGAAGTCCAGCCTGCCGGGATCGATCACCTGTTCTGTCATGCGAACATGAGGCTTGTCGGTCTCCGCATATTTTCGAGTCAACGAATTGGACAGATACGGATCAAACAAAAGATGTCTGCCGTCCCATTGAATCAGAAACCCGCTTTGCCCGAACCACCACACGTGAAACTGATCGGCCGATTTTTCGGCCTGCCGGATATCGGCGAGCAGCGTGTCATTTTTTTGGAGAGCTTCGATCATGGTGAGATGTGGTTATACAGCCGTTGTTGATTCTACACGAACGACGCCAAACGCCGTCACTAACGTGGCCCCAAGCACCACCGCCAAAATAACGGCTCCGATTATTTCAACGATTGAAGATAGGCGATGACGTCGCGCAATTCCTTCTTCGTGAGAATCAACCCCATGCCTTCGGGCATGCCGGACGCTCCGCGTTCGCGTGTCTTGATGTCGGACTTCGGAACGGTGATGATGCCGTCTTCAGGCGAATTGATCACCAGTTCCGCGTCGGTGTCCGACTTGATCATGCCGGCATACCAGTCGCCGTCCTTGGTTTCGACCATGACGTTCTCGAATCCGGCCGCGATCTCCTTGTTGGGCTGGACGATCGCCTCCAGGATATGCTGCGTGCTGACGCGCGAAGCGATTCCCTCGAGATGCGGGCCGACTTCACCACCGGTCCCGCCGACCTGATGGCAGCGCAGGCACGCAACGTCTTCCCGTTCGTGGAAGAGCTTGTCGCCGTTCTCCGCGTTGCCGCCCACGGTCGAAAAACGGTAAGCACCCAGCTCGCTTGCATCTTCGGCGATGAGGGCTTCCGCGATCCTCGCGAGTTCTTTGTTCTCGCGCTCACGCGCAACTTCGAGGACGTCCAGAGCGATCTCGTCGGCAATCTGACCTTCGCGCAGCTTCTCCAACAGCGTTTGAATGAATGCGTCGGCTTCGGCCGATTTCAATTGAGCGAGAGAACCAATGGCAAGTTGCCTGGCAGAGATGGACCCGCTGGCGAGCGTCGCTTCAATCTCCGCCAGAACATCGCCTGACCCTCCGCGTGCGCGAATGTCCGATGCGGCCCCCATTAATTTTTCGGCACCAGATGCGGACGCAAGTTTGACCGCTTCATCCAATTCAGCGGCACCCAGCGAATCCAACGCCTTCAAGGCGGCGACGCGAACCCGCTCCGGATTTGACTCCTCACCAACGATGCCCAACAGAGGATCGGCCGCCTCCGAAATCTGCAGTGACACGATGCCCTCAATGGCGGCGAGCCGGACTTTTTCAGAATCATCCTCGAGGACGGATGCGATGATCGGGCGCAGCGCCGTCGCCGGAACCACGCTGTCGCGCGAGGAGGCGATGAACGGCCGCCAGACGCCGGTCACGCGGTCGCGGCCGGAAGGGTTTGCCCAATCAGCGAGGGCGAGCAGCGCGTCCTGTCGAACCGGTTCCGGCAGCTTCGTATTCGCACCGAACCCGGCGAGGCGTTTTGCGTGCGTCATCGTGCCGCCGCGCAGGTTGGCGTTCACGATTCGCGACGAGACGATGAAATCATTCCAGTCGCCGGGCTCAAGCGCGGCGAGTTTGAGCGTCGCGCCGTCGATCGGTTCATCGTTGATGGCGCGAGCCGCTTCGCGAACGATCTTTGGATCGGAATCCAACAGGAAAACTTCGATATCATCGCGGTGAAGCCGCCGCATCGCCAGAAGGCTCGCCATGCGAATCGCGGCGGACTCATCCTTCGAAGCGATCTGCAGCGTCGGGATGTCCAGGAGTCCGGTGAGCGCCATCACACCCGCGTGCCGGAGCACGGGATCTTCGTCGTTGTTCTCACGAATGACGTTGAGAATCGCGGGAATGGCTTCGAGACGATTGAGTTTCCCAAGGCTCATGACCGCGTGAAAACGAACGTTTGCATCCGAATCTTTGGTCAACTTGATCAGGCCATCAAATGCTTCCTGCGCTTTGCCGTCACCGAGCACCTTGGCTGACTGGCCACGGACACGCGCGTTCTCGTCGTTCAACAAACCGACGAGCGTCTTGACAACGGTCTCGCGTGTTTCCAGGGCCGCGATTTGACCGCGAAACTGATCCAGAATCTGGCCGAGTCCCCAGACTCCGTGCAGGCGCGCGAGGTGTTGTTTGGTTTGTCTCGCGGCGGAAGCCAGATAGCGAATTCCTTTGTCACCGCGGCGGGCGAGTTCGAATTGCGCGTCCAGCCGCACGCGATAATCCTGGAAGGCCAGCAGACGTTCGAGCTGCCGGTTCGAGCGATTTGCCATCCCTTCGCCCAGGTATTTCTTGGTTTCAAGGATACGGGGATCGTCTTCCAGCGCTGGATCGAACACCCGGTAGATCCGGCCCTTGCCGGTCTTGTTCCAGCCGCTGACCCAGTCGGAAACGTAAACGCCGCCGTCAACGCCGAACTCAATGTCAGTGGCGAGAATGTTCCAGATGAAATGCTCCTGATAACCGATCTTGAATCCGGCACCGTTCGGCATGAGATCAAATGTGTGGACACCGCTGATGCTCGCCTGCCCTTTGAAATCGACCATGAAGAACTGGCCGTTCCACATTTCGGAAAGGCCGGTGCCGGGGTAGAACGTGATGCCGGACGGACCGTTCCCGAGGTTGATGATTGGAGGAATAATGTGCGCCGGTTGAACGTCGTTCTGCGGGTGCCAGATTTTTTCGGCGTTCCACGGCCCGCGCGCGTGTTCGTGATAAATGGCGTCGGAGCGTTCGAAGAATTGATAACCGATGCGCCATCCGCTGTCGCCGCCCTCGACCAGGTGAACCCAGCGGGCCTCATCGCCGCCATCGGAGTTGTTGTCGCCGGTAAAGAGATTGCCGTGTTGATCAAACGTCAGCTCCTGCGGATTGCGAAGACCAAACGCGAACACCTCCAGATCGGAACCGTCCGGATAGCAGCGGAAGACGGCGCCCGTATCCGGCATGTCGACCTTGCGCCCGCCACCGATCGCGACGGATGCCGCGCGATCACCGATCGTGAAATAGAGTTTTCCATCGGGGCCGAATTCCAAACCGTGCATGTCGTGTCCGAGAAATCCCGTGCGCACTCCAAATCCTTGAAACATGGTGCGCCGTTCGTCCGCGACGCCGTCTCCATCGGTATCCTGAGTTCTCCACAGATAGGGAATGTCCGTGTACCACACATAGCCGTCCTTCGCCAGAACCCCGGAGCCGAGACCGTCTTCCGGATTCCCGAATCCTTCGGTGAAGACGCTCGCCTTATCGAGAATGCCGTCCCCGTTGCTGTCCCAGATCTTGCGAACACGATCCGCCGCGCCGGTGATGCTCGCGGCATCGTTTCCAAAATAGTTCTTCAAATATCCGACCCGGCCGTCGGTCGTGCGGACAGCCAGATCCATGTCCAGGACTTCGTTCGCAAGATTGTCGATCCGCGCCTGCGAAATGCCCTCGCGGAAATCCTCCTTCGGCCATCCGCGGCGACCGCGAATATCGAGGACCCCGGCTCCGTGCCGAAACGCCTCCACCACGTAAAAGTTACCGTGTTCATCGATTGAAAATGCAACCGGATTGGCAAGGAGCGGTTCGGCCGCGACCAGTTCAACTTCCAAACCTTTTGGGATCACGAAAGACTTGATGGCTTTTTCGCCCTCATCCGACGCGGGGGCCACACCGTCATACTGCCGGCTGGGATCGCCGATTTCTGCGGCGGAAACACCGGGCTGAAAATTGAACAGACCCGACAAAAAAAAGCCCGTCGAAAGGGCCAGAAAGACTGCTGGTTTCATATGCACTTCGGGCGAAGATAAAGAAGGCACCCACTAAATCAAGCCGACAGAAGTCACTGGGTGAGAGTGAAACCAAGCCCTCCCTGTTTGCCGGATCTCCAATCCGGGGCATCGAGCCACCAATCTGGGATCCGTCTGTCAGAGTTTTGAAAACATAGACGCTGGCACCGGCACGGGCGTCTCTTCAATCTCGGCTGGACCCGACACCTGTCGTGCAATCCATCAGTTTATTCGTCCCGGAACTGCATTTGATACAGTTTCTGATACAGGCCGCCTTGCGCGAGCAGCTCGGAGTGGGTCCCCTTTTCGACGATTCGGCCCTGATCCATCACGACGATGACATCCGCGTGTTGCACCGTGCTCAGTCGATGGGCAATGCAAATGGTGGTTCGGCCCTGCATCAATTTGTCGAGGGCGGCCTGCACGGCGCGCTCACTCTCGGTGTCGAGCGCGCTGGTCGCTTCATCAAGAATCAGAATCGGTGCGTTTTTGAGAATCGCCCTCGCGATGGCCAGTCGCTGCTTTTGTCCGCCGGAAAGTGTGTTGCCCTTTTCACCGATGACCATGTCGTACCCGCCCTCGTTCTGCTTCCGCTCGATGAACTCGGCGGCGTGCGCATGTTTGGCGGCAATCTTGATTTCCTCCAATGTTGCGCCAGGGCGACCTAGTTCAATGTTCCGGCGCACCGATTCGTTGAACAAAATTGTTTCCTGCGTCACGACAGCAATCTGGGCCCGAAGGGTTTTGCTGTTGGTGTCACGGATGTCCACGCCGCCAATTTTTACCGCACCGCCCTGCGGATCATAGAAACGCAGCAGCAGATTGGTGAGCGTGGTTTTTCCCGAACCGCTCTGCCCCACGAGCGCGACCAGCTGCCCCGGTTTCACGGTAAGGTTAAATCCATCAAACAACTGGGTGCCATCGAAGCCGAACGAGAGATTCTCAAACTCGATGGGGGCGTTCGTGGCGTTCAGCGGCTTTGGATTGGCGGGCTCAACCAGATCGCTCTGGGTGTCGAGCAGTTCAAACACCCGTTTGCTCGCGGCCTGTCCCTGAACCATCTGATTGTACAGCCGCACGACGACTTTGATCTTCGTGTAGATAAACTGGAGAGCCCCCACAAAACCGAGGAATCCGGCAGTTGAGCCTCCCGTCTTGGAGACCGCAATCTTTGCCAGCAGCAGCGCAACCCCGACCGACCCAAAGAACTCGATCAGCGGCCCCGGGATTTCACCCGCGCGGATCATCCGCATATAACGACCATAGAATATTTGCTGACGCGCCCGGTAATCATCCACCACGATGTTCTCCAGATTGTATGCCTTGACCACCCGCGCACCAGTCAACCCTTCATGCATCGATTTGAAAAGATTGGCCTGTTCGGTTTGCGTCTGCTCGGAGGATTTGCGGACCTTGCGGGCAAAGATGATCACGGGAACCAGACAGACGGGAAGAATCAACGCGGAGTACAGAGTCAACTCCGTATACACGGTCAGTATGCCGAAGACCAGCACGACCAGTGTGATGGGGTCACGCACGATCGAAACCAATGTGTAGCTCATCAGATTATAGAGCATGTTGATATCATTGCTGACGCGTGACATCAGCTCACCCGTGCTATGCTTCTGAAGGAACCCCGGAGGAAGGTGCAACAGATGATCAAACAGCTTCGCCCGCAAATCGCCGACAGCACGAATGCTCACCCACTGCATGCAGTACACATATCCGTAGTTCATCAGACCACCGATGAACATGGTAAGCGGCAGGATCGACAGCAACAGCAACGCAGTTCCGAGGGTGGGATTGGCCGACATGCTCCCGATGATGCCGTCGAGCCAGTTCGCCAGCTGTGGGAAATGTTTACCCAGATCAGTGATCCTTTCATTCAAATCGGCGATCGCCCTCTCATCTTGAAACACGACGACAAACACGACGTAGACGGAGATAAGCAACATCGGCTCCCTCAAACCGGCCAGCACCCCGAGCAGCGTTCCAAAGAAGAACCGCGTCTTGTACGGACCAATCAGCTGCCACAATCTTGCAATGAAAGAAAACATGAGCGCACGGAGGGTAGACAGAACGCCATCACCGTGGCAAACCTCTTCCCGTCGAAGCGCAAGGAGGCTGAATAAACTTTACGAGCGAAGGGTTGCGCCGTCCGTCGAGACGCGACTCGGAACACTCAATATTCCCTCATCAAAGTCGCCATTTACTGTCGAGAAACGCTCCAAAGCGACAGCGGACGGCTATGCCACCCGCTATTTTTTCGGCAAAAACCTTTGCTATTCAGCGAAAAACCATCAGTGTTCGCCCCGTCTGGCAGATAGCTCGTCTCTTTCAAGGCATGGTTAATCAGCAGTTGAACACAAGTTCAGTGATGGTTTTAGACCCGATGTCCGGGAACAGTCTCGTGAAAGCACCTGTAAGTCTCGGACAACTATAACATCCTATGAGCAATAAACTCTACGTCGGAAACCTCTCCTACGACACCACTGAAACCACACTAAGCGATGCCTTCAGCGCCCACGGCAGCGTCGTTGAAGCCGTTCTCGTCATGGATCGCGAAAGCGGTCGGCCACGCGGATTCGGATTCGTCACCATGAGCAACGCAGATGAAGCCCAGAAGGCGATCGCCGCGTTGAACGGACAGAATCTTGACGGACGTGACCTGACGGTCAACGAAGCCAAGCCCCGTGAAGATCGCGGCGGCGGCGGCGGCGGCGGCGGCGGCGGTGGTGGTCGCGGCGGTTACGGTGGTGGCGGTGGTGGTGGTGGCGGTCGTCGTGACCGTTACTAGTTTCCAGCTTCCATTTTGGAATTCACGCGAGGCCCGGTATCACCGGGCCTCGCACTTTGTATCGAAGAGCGCCCCGGCCCTTGGTAAGACGGGTATGCGTGTCAAACAGCGACGGAACCGGACCGATATTTTTTCTGTGAAAGAAGAACCCATTGAAATCGAAGGCAGCATCCACACAGTGTTGCCCGGCACGATGTTTCGTGTCGAGCTGCCGAACAAACATCTCGTGCTCGCCACGATCTCCGGCAAGATGCGCAAGCGTTGGATCCGCCTCACGGTCGGAGATCGCGTCAAGCTCGAGATGTCCCCTTACGATCTGGACAAGGCACGTATCGTTTGGCGCATGCGGTAGAAAAACTTTCGTCTTCGATTGGGGCTGCCCGGCCGACAGTTTGAACCGGTTCGCGGAGGAGAGTGAGTCAGAGGATGTACCCCCCGGATATGAGGCGTCAGCACCCGCGATCAGATGTAGTACATCTGCTCACCCTTGGAAGCCTCGAGCAGTTGCTGAAAATTCAACTCCACTGCCGCGCTCTCGACAGTTTCTCGAAGTTTCTTCCACGCATCCCGAAGTTCAGCCGCGCATTGCGGATCATTGATCGCCGGAGAATCGAAGACTTCGCCGTGAACTGCTCTCAAAATATCCGCCATTGAAATCTCACCGGGCGGGCGGGCCAGCAGGTATCCGCCATCCTTGCCCCGGACGCTCTTCACGATCTGCTGCGACTTCAGCTCGATGAGAATCTGGATGAGGTAGTTCGAAGGAATGTTCTGTTCCGCCGCTAGGTCATCGCAGCGCAGCGCCTTGCCGGTGTGGAAATGCTTGGCCAGCCCGAGTACGGCGCGGGCCGCGTAATCACTTTTGACGGAGAGTTTCAACGCGGCGAAGCGTAGAAAACCCCGGCGCACACTGCAAACATTAAGGAATCCCGTGAAGTGACTTGACGCCTCGACGTTCTCTCTTCTGTATTCCCGCTCTCTTTTTACGCATATGGCGTTGATTGTTCAAAAATACGGGGGCACTTCGGTAGCCAACACGGATCGCATTCGCAACGTGGCGAAGCGCGTCGCGCAATATCGCGCCCAGGGTGACCAGGTCGTCGTCGTCGTTTCCGCCATGAGCGGCGTGACCGACAACCTCATCAAGCTGGCCTATGACCTTGTCAAAATGCCGGACGAGCGGGAGATGGACATGCTCCTCGCCACCGGCGAACAAACGACCATTGCGCTGACCGCCATGGCCTTGCACGCGCTCGACATCCCGGCCAAATCCCTGACCGGCGCGCAGGCGGGCATCGTCACCGACGGTGTTCATTCGAAGGCGAAGATTCAGAACATTTCCCCCACCCGCGTTCACGAAATGCTCGACGCGGGAAACGTGGTCATCGTCGCCGGTTTCCAAGGTCAGACGGATGACGGCCACATTACTACGCTGGGACGAGGCGGTTCCGACCTGACTGCGATCGCGCTGGCGGCGGCGTTGAAGGCCGATCTCTGCCAGATCTACACGGACGTCGACGGCGTCTACACCGCAGACCCGCGCATCGTGAAAAATGCTCACAAGCTCGACGAGATTTCGTATGATGAAATGCTCGAACTCGCGAGCCTTGGCGCAAAAGTGATGCAGTCGCGTTCGGTGGAATTTGCGAAGAAATTTGGAGTGCTGTTTGAAGTCCGATCCAGTCTCAACGACAACCCGGGAACGATTGTGAAAGAAGAAACTAAAAGTATGGAGAACGTCGTGATTCGCGGCGTATCGCTCGACAAAAACCAGGCGAAGATCAACGTGAGATCCGTCCCCGACAAACCGGGGGCCGCCAGTCGCATCTTCAAATGTCTGGCCGACGCAAACGTCAACGTGGACATGATCGTGCAGACGTCCAGCCACGGCGAGAGCGTCAAGACCACCGATATTTCATTCACCGTCGACAAGCCCGATCTGGCCAAGGCGCAGGTGCGGCTTCAGGGATTGCAGAAGGAACTCGGCTTCACCGAGATCATGGCGGACGAGAACATCGTCAAGCTGTCGATTGTCGGCGTCGGAATGCGCAGCCACTCCGGGGTGGCCGCCAAGATGTTTGAAACACTCGCGGCGAACAACATCAACATCGACATGATCAGCACCAGCGAGATCAAAATCTCGGTGGTCACCGAACTCAGTCGGGGTGAAGACGCCCTCCGGTTCGTCCACGACGCCTTTCTTGCGACGGAAAGCTGAGAGCCTGTCTGAAAACCCGGAGCGCGGCTGTGTCGAAGACCAGCCGCAGCGCGGCGGAAGACTCCGGGGTGCCGAACGTTTTGGACTTGTTCGGTTTGAAGCCGCCAGCCTTCGATGATTCGCGCGAAAGGATGGCAGCTGACGGGAGGAAGCTCTGATCGTTTTTGGTTTCCCGTCAAGTGTGAGCCTCGTCACCTTGGCTGCTACGAGTTGGAGTTTTTTCAACGGGCTGGCAGGCTTCTCCGAGCGAATCTTGAAATTGCGTTTCGCCTGCGATCCGGGTTTGATTCCCAGCCCATGATCGACCTCACCATTGCTCCATCCACGGATCCCGTTTCCATCTACCGTCATCGTGACGCGCTGTACGCGAGCGACATGTTCATCGCCGCGCTCAAGGGATTCGATTTCTTCACCTGGCTTGCGGACGGACCGCAGACCATCGAGTCAATCTGCAGGCATTTCAATTTTCATCTGCGACCGGTTGACGTGATGACCACGCTGTTCGTTGCGAGCGGTTGGTTGACCCGGGATGGCGAACAACTGTCCGTGACCGAATCAGCCCGGGAACATCTGGTAGCCGGTTCGCCGTGGTTCATCGGACCTTACTTCCCCGAAGTGACGGACCGCGTGATTGCGACAGATCTGCTCAAATGTCTGAAGACGGGAAACCCGGCGAACTTCGCCAGCCGGAAAGATCATCAGGACTGGCACAAGGCGATGGAAACGGATGTGTTCGCAAAGGAGTTCACGGCGATGATGGATTGTCGCGGAGTGCTGCTCGCACAGGCTCTGGCGAAGAACTTGAATCTGGCCGGCCGGAAACGGCTGCTCGACATTGCCGGTGGTTCCGGCGTGTATGCGTGCTCATTGGCCGCCCACCATCCCGGTCTTCACGCCACCGTTTTAGACAAATCGCCGGTGGACAAGATCGCCGCCGGAGCGATTCAGGATCGCGGTTTTTCCGACCGGGTCGACGTCGTCCCGTCGGACATGCTGAACACGCCCCTGCCCTCCGGTTACGACATTCATCTGTTTTCAAACGTGCTGCATGACTGGGACGTGGATCTCGTGAAACAGCTGCTCAAAACGTCGGCCGCATCGATCGAGCCCGGCGGATTGATGATCGTTCACGACACATTCCTGAACGCCGACAAGTCAGGACCGCTCCATGTCGCGGAGTATTCCGTGCTGTTGATGCACGTCACCCAGGGGCGTTGTTATTCAGAAAAGGAGATCTCGGATTGGGCGGGCGAAGTTGGATTCCAACCGGTCGAACACGTCCAGAGCGCGGCCGTCCGAAGCGCGTTGGTTTTCCAAAAACACTGAAGGCTGACACGTTGCGTTACGGTTTAGTGAACCGTGGGAATCTTGAAGGTTTTCCGAGCCTTTTCCGCACCTCCCGAATTTGGAAAAACAGCTGTTTTCACCTGCGGCGCGTTTTTGAATCAATGACCTCAGGAGGCGAATAATTACGCTACGGAGGAGGCGGTCATTGTTAGGTATGGTTTGTTTTTGGTGCGCCGGTTTTTTGTTTTCTTCCCGGCGCCGGTTTCGCTGGGCAAGTTTCTTG